>DASZZO010000137.1:0-7783 GCA_035544915.1 Gemmatimonadaceae bacterium
CACCGAGCGACGCCGTGCGCGATGTCCGCCAAGAGGCGGCGGCGAATCTCGCGTTCCTGCGTCTGCAGCTCTGGGAAGTTGTCCTCGACGGCGACAACGTCGCACTGGAGTACCGCGGCGACAGCAAGACGAGCGCGGACGACCGCAGCGCGCAGATGCGTGCCGCTGTGCAGCTCTTTCTGGAACACCTGCGACGCATCGGCGAACTCACCGGGAATGCGGAACGCGCACGGGCGCAGTACACGGCACGCTTCGCCCGGATCACGGTGCGCACGGATCCCAGTGTGGCGGGCGCCGTGCTCGACGCCATCGTCGCGGACCGCGCGGGTGCAGGCGCGGCGCGTGACACGGCGTCGGCCGGTGTATGCAAGGGGCTGCCAACACCGAGCTTCCCGATCGTGCGCACGATGCGGGAGACCGCGGGCGCTACGCGCGGGGCACCAATCCGATCGTGGGCATGGGACGTCACCAGAGAACCCGGGGCTTGCGCCGGATGACCGGCGAGTCCTCCATGGTGCCGTTGCGGGCTGCGCAGTTCAAACGCGTGGCCGTGACCGACGCGGACGCAACGCTGATCGCGCGCGACTTCACCCGGTTGCTCGCGGATTGCCACCTCGACGCGCTCACGCCCGGGGACTGTCGCGCGCAACTCGCGGTGACCAGCGGCTGTTACCCTCTGGCTCATGCTGCTCGAGGGCGCGCGGTCCAAGATCTACGTCGGCCGCACCGGCTCCATTCGCCGACGCGTCACCGACTATGCGCTCGGCTTCCAGCTGCATTCCCCAACGACTTCAAGTTGCGCTTCTTCGAGGAAGCCGTGCGCGAAGCCTTTCCCGGCGGCGACACTCGAGCTGTATTTCGCGCCGGCGCCGAAGGCGGAGTGCGGTGAGCGAGAAAGGAGCTACATCCGAATGCTCCGGCCGCTCGTGAACACCCTCCCGCCAGCTGCGGCGGAGAGAACGGCGGATACAGTCCGGTATGTGTGGTCCACGTGACCTCCAGCGCGAGCGCGATAAAGTCAAAACCATTGACCGTTTTCGTACAACTTCCGGCAAGATCGCTCCGGATTCTGCGACCACCACGTCCAAGAGCCTGAAAAACTCGAAACCTTCACCGTTCTCGCACAACTTCAAGTGCCCCTCGCCACCTATGCTTCCGGTCGAACCCGGTATGCCGCATCACGTGTCTTGCCAGCTGACCTGCGGGCCGCGCCGAAGGCGATGGAGGTCATCGGTCGCGCGCGCGCCGCTCCTTCTCCTGGTCCTCTCATGGCAGGCGGTCGCGCAACGGGCCGACTCAAGTACGGGTCGGCGCGCGCGCGACCTCATTGCGCAGGCGATCGAGGCATCGGGCGGCACCGTCCGGCTTGCCGCGGTAGAGGGCTTGCGCATACACGGCGTCGGCGAGGTCCATCGCGAAGCTCAGGTACAGGGCCTCGCGCCGGATCGCGCGAGCTCCGAGTCGCGCGAAGAATGGCTCACGATCGCGGATCGCGGCGCACGCGCATCACTCGAGTATCGCGAGCGCAGGAACGACGGCTCCGACCGGTGGCGTCGGTTCGCATACTCCGGAGACGAGCGGACCGTCGTCGGCTTTGCCCCGCGATTCGGCGCCCGTGGCCGGTTTCCCGACTCGGGTCGCCTTCGGCGCGAGCTCATGCGGCGCGTGCCGCAACTGCTACTTCTCGAGGTGAGCCAAAACGCGGGCTCCGCGCACGCTCTCGCCGACACCCTCTACCATGGACGCACACAACACGTGGTGGAGTACCTGACGCCGGACACCGTGCCGATGCTCCGCCTGCTGCTCGATTCCGCAACACACCGTCTCTCCGCGGTCGCGTACCTCATGGAGTACGCCGGCGTCGGAAACGCGCAAGTCGAGATCGCATTCGGTTCGTACGTCGCTCACCCCGCGCTCGGCTGGTTCCCCGCAGGGCACTCGATCCTGCTGAACGGAGTGCCAATGGCCGAGGTGCACTACGACCGCGTCGCGGTGAACGACGCGAGCGTCGAGGACGGATTTCGAATCCCCGACGACGTCGCCGCGCAGATGGCGCCTGGCGGTGTGGTGCTCCGGCCCGCGCCGGGAGTCTATGTTGCCAACGCGGTCGGTGGACTGACGGCGATGTTCGTCGAGTTCCATGACTACGTTCTCGCCATCGAAGCTCCGGCGCAGACGTACGCGGAGTTCGACGAGGTGCCCGTGGGGAGCCTGCCGCCCGCCGATTCGGTTTCGGCCGCGATCATCCAGAAAATCAAGGAGACCATTCCGGGGAAGCCCATCCGGTACGTCACCGTTTCGCATTTTCACAACGACCACGCGGGCGGCGTGCCAGCGTTCCTTGCAGAGGGAACGACCCTGCTGACGACGCCGGGAACGCGAGCGTACTTCGAAAGACTCGCTCGTGCGCGGCCGACCGCGGCCGGGGATCGCTCGACCAGGGATGGTCCCGGCTCGGCGCCGCGGATTGAGACGATCGACGACCGCCGCGTCCTCACTGACGGCGAGCGAACCGTTGAAATCATCAATGTCGGCCGCAATCCGCACAGTGATGAAGCGCTGGTGGTGTACCTGCCGAAGGAAGGATTCTTGTATCAGGGCGACCAGTTCTACTACGACGGCGACGAGACCTTTCCACCACGGGACCGCATCGTCGTGATGCGGCAGTTCGCCCGCTGGCTCGCGGAAACGAAGCTCAAGGTCGAGCGCATCTACGGTACGCACATCAGGGGGTACGTGACGATGCAGCACGTCGAACAGGTGCTGCGGTGGCCGGAGGCCGCCGTCGACACGAGCCCGCTCCGCGACGACCTGCGAGAGGCGCGGCGGCTGCTCGACCAGGGGCATCCGGGAGCGTACCGCTTCATATCCTCGGGCCAGCTCGACAGCGCGTTCGCGGCGGCCTCGTCGCTCGTCGACCGTCCGCTCACCGTGGCCGAGTTCTACAGGCTGGTGCTCCCCGCGGTGTGTGCCGTCAAGGATGGGCACACGGAGGCGGTGCTGCCGGCTGACGTGCTCGAGTCCCGGCGGCGTTCGGTCGGCCTGCTCCCGCTATTCGTGCACGTGCTGGGCGACGACGTGGTGGTCGTGCACGATCTGTCCCCGAATGGGCGGCTCGCCGGGGCTGCGATCCGCGAGGTCAACGGCGTTGCGATCGGTGACCTGCTCGGAGAAATGGGCCGCGCGACGTGCGCCGACGGAGACATCCCGACTTCGCGGGCGCGGGCTTTGGACGGCTGGGGATTCTCCTCCCTCCTCGCGGTCCTGCACGGGGGGAACGGACGGTTCGAGGTCTTGGTCCGCCGCGTAGGCCGCGCGCTCCAGGACACCGCGCGCGTACTCGGCGCCCCACTCGACCGGTTGAGGCAGCAACTCGAACGACGCTTTCCTCGCGCCGCGCCCCCGCGTGGCTCGGCGGATCTGCGGTTCGTAGACGGCTTCACGATCGCGCACCTCACGATCCGCCGGTTCTCGGGCGCTGCCGATGACTCCGGACGCACGCCGCTGGAATCGTTCTACAGGGAGACCTTCGAGACGCTGAGCCGGCGACACACGCAGGCGCTGATCCTCGATCTGCGCGACAACGGCGGCGGCTGGGACCATCTCGGCGCCGACCTCGTGTCGTATCTGATTCCGGACAGCGTGCGCTTCTACGCCGACCTCCTCACCAGTCCGGATCGACTCGCGCTCCTGACACCATCCGAAATCGGAGAGATTCCGCCGGGGTTCATGGAGCAGTTGCCCGATGGACGCTATCGCCTGTCCGGACACCCTTCGTGGGGGATTCTGCCTCCACGCTCACCGCAATTCCGGGGCTGCCTCGTGGCGCTCATGAACGGGAACAGCTTCTCCAGCACCGCTGAGGTTCTCTCACACTTGCACGCGCATAGGCGCGCGGTATTGCTGGGAGAAGAGTCGGGTGGAAGGTATTACGGCAGCACGGCCGGGTGGATGGCCACGCGCCGCCTGCCAAAAAGCGGGATTGTTCTCACGGTGCCGCTCGTTTCGTACACCTTGGGGGTCTCGGCAGGCCAACCACCTAATCGTGGGGTGATGCCGACTGAGCCCGTGACCGAACAGATCGCCGACCTGCTTGCCCGCCGGGACGTGGCGATGCAGCGGGCATTGTCGATCGCCCGCCACGCCGTCGCGCAAACCCGCGCGACACACATCAATCAGAGGGAATCGGAGGCCGCGACATGCTCGGGAACGTGAGTCGTCGCGCTCTTCTCATCTTTCTCGTCAATACGGGACCGAGCCCGCCCTCTCGATCAGCGCGTGATCTGACGCAGGCTCCCGCCGCGCGTATCCATGACCCACGCCTCGAAGCGTCCCGTACGGTTGCTCTGAAAGGCGATCCACTTTCCGTCGGCCGACCAGGAGGGCACCTCGTCGAGGTACGCCGTGGTGTGAGGCGCGAGTTTGGTCAGCGCTCCCGTCGTGAGATCCACGGTCCAAATGTGCGCGACATGCCGCGATGTATCCGCCGGATCGGTGGCGCTTGCCTGAAATGCGATCCGTTGTCCATCCGGCGACCACGCGGGTAGCTGCGGCCGTCCTTCGGCCGGACTGAAACGCGTAATGGCGCGCTGGTTGTTTCCGTCGGCGTCAACGACGCAGACCTGTAGGTTTTGGCCGCGTGCGGCGCGCGTGTACGCCAGCCGCTTGCCATCTGGAGACGGAACCACGTTCCATGCGGACCCTGTGCTATCCGCGATCTGCCGGACGACCTGGCCGTGGGCGTCTGCGACGGCGATTACCGTTTTGCTCCAGTCGCCGATCCCGTAGGCGAGCGAGCGGCCCTCCTCAATCCAGATCGGATTTCGTCCCGGAACCGTGACTAACGGACGCCTGTCGCTCCCGTCGATGCTCGAGGAGTAGAGAGTCCCGGAGTCCCCCACGAAGACCGAGTAGAGGATCCGCGAGCCGTCCTTCGACCACGCCGGCCTGTCGGCGTTCGCGCTGCCAGGCAGCACCCGCTCACCGGTGCCATCGATCGTAATGAGGTAGACGTGGTCGCTGCCACCGCGGTCGGACTGGAACGCGACATATCTGCCGTCGGGCGAAATAGCCGGTGCCGCGCCGTGGTATTCCTGCTGAGCGGCTGAAGACGAGGCGCCGATGATCGATAGGGCGACGAATGGCGCGATCCGCATGCGCGAACCTCCTCCCAGAACGTACGTATCTCGACTCAAACCTGCCGTTGCGCCTGATCGACGCAAGGAAATTGTCGATAGCCGACAGTTAGGGCAATTATTGAGACGCGACAGACAAAGCGTGTGCAAGTCTTGTGCGAAAACCTCGCGACCATGGTGATGACCACCGCCACCTGGTGAGACGTGCACGGGGAGGCAAAGGGTTTCCGGCCTCGCAGCCGGGACGCGGGCAGAGAGCATCCAACTTGTCAGAGTTCTGTCAGAAACTCTCGCCGCGCGCTCCGACTCGTGTTCGAGAATTGCAAACTCGACGAAGTCGCGGCGCTGCGAGCGCGTTTGAACCGACAAGGGTCGCATGAGCGGATCGATCCGATCCGGGCAGTTCAGAGCGAGTAGGAAGGCCTCAACTGCTCGGCGGCGCGCACCAGGGCGGGAACTGTCCAGATCAGGGTGAGGCCACCAACGGTGAGCAACACCTTCGAGATTGCATGCCTCTCCGCTGGCCGTGGCATCCAATACATGGAAGTCACTGGGATAACGTTCAGTCGGTGTACCGTGTAAGGAACTCCACGACGCGGGTAACATCGGCCAGCACCGATCCCAGGCCCAGCGAGATGCGTATCGCTCCCACCGGCCGATCGCCCAGGCATGCCGCGAACCGGGGGATCGTGAAGTCGTCGCCCATTGGATCGAGGCAGTTGGTCGTGTAACCGGCTGGGAATGCGAACGCCGCCTCCGCGCACCCGGGATTGCAGAAGCACCCTCCGCGTACCGCGATCCCCTCGTTCCTCGCGGTGTCTTCCACCTCCCAATAGGGAATCACACGTCCGGCGCGGTCGCGTAGCGTCACGGCGATCGTGGCCCCGCGCCCGGCAACCGTTCGCGGGCCGTGGACGGTGACGAGTGGCTCGCCATCGCTATGCACGAGCTGCTCCAGTCCGCGCAACGTCATCGCTGTCAGCGCCTGCAGGTGCCGCCCGAGCCGCTCGCGCGACGCAATCGTGACCGCCGCGAGGGCGCGCGCGACCGCGCCGGCCGCCAGGAACGGCGGCGTTCCGTCCTCGAACGCCTCCACTCCCGGGCCAAGGCGGTGACGGTCCTCCTGCACCGACACCCAGTGCACCGTCCCGCCTGCGAACCACGGTCGCCGCAGCTCGGCGAGCGCGGAGCGACGCGCCACGAGCGCGCCGATTCCGGTCGGATATCCGGCAATCTTGTAAATGGACAATGCAACGAAGTCCGGCCGCACCTGGTCGAGCCGCAAGTTCGTCGAGGGCAGGAACGACGCGGCATCGAGCAGCACTCGCCAGCCGCGATCCTGCGCTGCCGCGACCAACGCCAGCGGGTGCCGCACGCCCGAGAAGTTGGACTGCGCGGGGAAGGCGAGCAGTGACGGCGCACTCAATGGTCGTTCGAGCAGGGGCGATGCATCGCGAAGCCGGAGCTCATCATCGAGCGCCAGCACCTTTACCGACGCGCTGCGTCGCCGCGCGAACTCGCGGATGCCGTTGACCGAATTATGGTTGTCGGCAGAGAGTGCAAGCACGCTTCGAGGCCCGAACGGAAAGCTCTCGCCGACGATGCGGCACGCGCCTGACGCGTTGGGGGTGAGCACCACCGCGTACTCGTCGGGCGACGCGCGAAGGAAATCGAGGATCGCCGCTCGTGCCGAGCGCACGTCGTCGGTCGACGCGCGCGACGGCGCGTTCTCGCTGTGCGGGTTGCCGAGTACGCCGGCGTTGAGCCGCGCGGCGTCGTCACGCACGAGCGACTCGGGATGAAGCGCCGTTCCGGTGTAGTCGAGGTACGTAATACCGGCTCGCTCCACGCGTGACAATTCCCGCGACCGCCAGTTGGTAAACCAGGCATCGTCGGCGGCCGCGATACGGTCGTCGGAATCCGTGTCATCACCCGCGAAGGCATCAGCCTCCGCGTGCACCGTGTGATCGATCAGCACGTCTTGCGGCGCCGCTTGTGCGGCGCACCCGCCGCGCCGGCTCCAGCGCCACCGTTCGCGACCGGCACGAGCTGCGGGCGCCCGCCGAACCAGTGTGCCAGTTCGCGTGCCTGAGCGAACCGCCGCGTTCCAGTGTCGCTCGCCACCAGCGGCGGAGCGGGCGTCATCACCTCGTCTTCCCACGCAGCCATGCCGTCCTTGAGCACCTTCACGTCGGCAAGTCCACGCGCGCGCAGCAGCACCCACCCCTGTGCCGCATGCGCGCCTCCGTCGCTGTAGAGCACGACGTGCTCGCCTGGCCGCACCTCCAGCTTGGCGAGACGGTCGAGCGGAACGGCTTCGGCGCCGGGAATCATGTACGTCTCCGTATCGAGCCCCTCGCGCACGTCGATGATCCTGAGGCCCGCGCGACGCTCACGAATGGCTTGTGCGAGATCCAGCGGATCCACGTGATCCTCCTCGCGCGCGATCTGCCGGGCAATCGCGGCAACGCGGGCGCTCGGCAGGATCGAGCTGCTGCCGGTGGCGCCGTACGCCACGGCAAGCGCGAGCGCCACCGATTCCATCGTCGTCGGCCGCCACCAAGGTACACCCCGGCGTTCAACGCGGCGGGCGAGCATCTCCGCTCCCACCCACGCCGCCGTGAGAAGCACCGCGACCGTCCACACGG
>DASZZO010000138.1:0-2239 GCA_035544915.1 Gemmatimonadaceae bacterium
TCCGTGGCTGCGCGACACCGTCCGCGGGCGATTTTATCGGACGCTCGGCTCGCTGGCGGCTGCGACGAATCGCGGGCGCGAGATAGAAGTCGCACTCGAGTGGCTCGACGCGCAGGAGATGCTTCCCGCCGATGCGCTCGCCGCCTGCGAACGTCTTGCGAGCAAATGGCAGCGTGAACGGCGAGCGGCGACGCGGCAGTTCGACAGACGCCTGGCATCGAAGTTCATCACAGTAACGGCGCGTCTCCGGAACAGGCTCGGCTTTTATCAGGTTCCTGCCCCGTCGGACGCCCAGGCCGAAAACCCGGCGGCGCGCGGCGTCGTGGCGCAGACCATTCGCACCCAGGCGGAAGCTCTCGCGGCGGCACTCCCTCTGGTGCGTTCCGCCTCCGATGCGGTGGCGGCACATCGCGCGCGAATCGCCGGCAAGCGGCTGCGCTACCTTCTCGAACCAATCTCCCGGAATCGCGGCGCGTCGAAACTGATCGATCGCCTCGCGGAACTTCAGGACCTCCTGGGCGACTTCCACGACGCGCACCAGCTCTCCGAGCGCCTCGCGGGCGCACGGCCGGCCGGCGAGACCGCGGGGGAGACCGGCATCGGGGAGCTGGAGCGACGCGTGCAGGCGCGCGCGCGCGAGTGCTTTGAGCGGCTTGAACTGGAATGGCATGGCCAGGGACTCGCGTCTCTGATTGCTGATGTCGGCGTGGTGGCCGACCGCGTCGCAAGAGTTGGCGCCGCGCGCCGTCGACGCGAGAAGCCGCGAGATCTCCGAAGCGCTTGACGGCGCGAGCCGCGTTTCGCAATCCTGTCGTATCTCATCGCACGAAAACCGAGGTCAAAAACATGGCGGAGAAGGCAACGGAAGGAGCCAAACAGCAATACCTGGACATGTTCAAGAACGAATCCAGGACAACGCTCAAGATCATGAAGTGCTACCCGTCCGACAAACCGGACTTCAAGCCAGCGGAACGTTCGAATAGCGCATTGGCGCTGATGTGGACCTTCGCGGTCGAGCAGAGCATTGTCGACGCGGCGCTCAAGGGCACGCTGAAAATGGGCGGAGGGTTTCCAAAACCTCCAGCAACCATTGGGGAGGTCATCGCCGCGTACGAAAAAGGCGTCAAAGATGTGGAGAACACGCTTGCGAACACACCAGCGAGCCGGCTGCATGAGAAGGTGACGTTCTTCACCGGACCGAAGCAGATGGGTGAGGTGCCTGTTCTCGACATCATGTGGCTGATGCTGATGGACTCAGTGCATCATCGCGGGCAGCTGTCGGTGTATGTCAGGATGCAGGGTGGGAAAGTGCCCTCCATCTACGGACCTTCAGCGGATGAGCCCTGGTCGTAACTGACCGACGATCGTGCGGCGGACGCCGCTCTAAGCGCCGTCCGCCGCACGCATGTTATCGCCAGTGCCCCTCCATCCAGTACCAGCCAAAGCGGTCATGCGCCCAACGGCCGGGGACCCAGGCGCGAAATCCGCCACCCGGAATCTCCCAGTGGCCCGGGATCCAGACGTAGTCGGCCCCCCGCCACGCCCAGTGACCACCGATCCACACGTGTGCCGGTCCCGGCTGCACGGCGATCACCTCCACCCGCTCTACGGGCGGCCGGCCCGCCACGTAGACCACGCCCACGCGCGGGGGCGGGTTCGCGCAGGCCATGGCGCCCGAGAGGGCCACGAGGGACAAGGCACTGAGTAGCTGACCTCTCTTCGGCATTGCTCCTCCCGAGTTGCGTTGTGTGCAAGAGATCATACCTTAGCGCGGCGTATTTCGTGCCGGCATATAGTGTGACGCCGCCCGGCGACTTGTGTAAAAGCGCCGCGCGTGATGCATCTCACATTGGCAACCTCGGGAGGCTCGCGACCGATGAACGGAACAATGGTGCTGCTTCGTATTGTCCACATCGTCTGCGGAGTGTACTGGGTCGGAACGGTCTTCTTCGTCGCGCAATTCCTGGAGCCGATAGTGCGCGGGGCCGGACCCGGTGGAGCGCCTGTCATACAAGGGCTTCAGGCCCGCAAGTATTTCGCGTTCATGCCCTCCATTGCCGGCCTTTCCATTCTGTCGGGCGCCGTCATGATGTGGATCGACTCCAGCGGATTCAGCGCGGCCTGGATGGCCTCGCGTCCCGGCATGGGCTTCTCGACCGGAGCGCTGTTCGCAATCGCAGGGCTGAGCGTTGGCATGGCGGTGCTCCGTCCGGCGGGCGAGCGTATGCAGGCGCTGATG
>DASZZO010000139.1:0-5107 GCA_035544915.1 Gemmatimonadaceae bacterium
AGGAACGCCGCGATCGTGTCTCGACCGTGTTCGAGATCCGCGAGTCCATCCGCGATCAGGTCGCCGCCAGGAAGGGTCGTGAAGTCCACGCTGAATCGTATGTCCGCGGTCGCGGCGACAGCAAGCAGCGGCCAGGTCCGCGATCCCCTGGACTCTGGTTCGAGGCATTGATGCGAACTATGATTGGCGCACCCTCGCCCCGCCTGGAGAACTGCAATGCGCCTGAAGCCATCGGTCGTAGTGAGCCTGCTAACCATTGCAGCTGCCGGTGCGCCTGTGCGCGCACAGAGTGGCGCGGCAGCTGCGGCACCTCCGGCCGATACCGCCGACGACCCCATCAGGACGATGGTCGCCCGCCTGGATCTCGAGAAATACAAGGCGACGATTAAAGGACTGACTGCCTTCGGCGACCGGCGACAGGGGACCGATCGCAACCGCGCCGCCGTGGGCTGGATCGAGGCTCAGCTCAAGAGCTACGGTTGCACGCCCACTGAACGCATCAAGTACGAGTACGCTCCGCCACCGCCGGCAGCGCGACCGCCCGCCCCGCGCGCGCCGAATGCGGCCCAGGGCGGCGGCCGACTTCGCGGAAACCGTGCGCGAACCGGCGTGAACACGGATTCGCTCAAGCAACCCGACCTCAAGCTGCGCGCCCTCAACGCCCAGCCCACCACGCCGGGACCACGCGAAGAGGTCTATTGCACGAAAGTCGGCACCACGCACGCCGACGAGATGTACATCGTCGGTGGCCACATGGACGGCCACGGTTGGGGAGAAGCGGCGAACGATGATGGCTCTGGCACGGCGCTGGTGATGGAGCTGGCGCGCGTCTTCAGCAGCCCGGATGTGCGGACCGAGCGATCGATACGGTTCGTTCTCTGGAACAATGAAGAGACCGGCACGAACGGCGCCCGTGCGTACATCGCGCAGCGGCAAGCGCTTCAGGGAAAGGAAGATCCGCCAGGCTCGGGCAAGTACCCGGAGCCGAAATGGCTCGGAATGATCCAGCATGACATGATGCTCTTCGACCACGGCATGCCCCGCGCGGACAGTACTGTGAGCAGCGAGCAGCGACCGGAAGCAGACGTGAACATCGAGTTCCAGATGACCTCGAAGTTCGCCGCCGAGGCACAAAGACTGGCGTGGATGGTAGCGGCAGCAAATGAGAGGTACGCCACCGACTATCCCGCCGCCGTCGGACCTCACATGACGAACACCGACAGCGGCCCGTTCCAGGACCTCGTTCCGGCGATCAGCTTGCGCGAGAACGAGCGTGGTCGCGAGATCGGCGCTGGCTGGGATCCCCATTGGCATCAGCCGACCGATCTCTACAAGACATTCAGTGACAAGGACTTCCGCCTTGGCCTGAACGCCGCGCAGACCACACTTGGCGCGGTTGCCCAGCTCACAGGAGCGAAGCTTGTGAAGTGAGCCTGCAGCCCGGCAAGGCTTCTTGGCACTGATTGATTCGTCGACAGCGATGTGAGTAAGAACTCGAGAACCGACGACCGGATTTCGCGCCGCCCCGGCAGGTAAGCAACCAGGCGCAACCGGCACGCGCCGCCCCGCGACCGGTGCTTCCCGGCCCGCGACCGGGATAAGTCATTCTGCAACGTGCCAAGTCATGTCTGCAACATGACTTGCGCGCTATGGCGCAACGCTCGGTGATGGATCTGCGAGGACCGAGGTAGACGTGGCGCCCCTTGGCGCTGGCCGCAACGGCGCCGTCTCGGCGTGGCAGGCCGCCAAGACCGGTGCCGGCGCTCCAGCGGCGGCCAGCCACCGGTCGAGGGCTGGCTGGCCGGGTGGCGACGCGTTCTGCCCCTGGCCGAATACGCCCTGCCTCGCGCCTGGTCGGCGCCGCAACGTGCCGATGCAGCCTCTCGCCGCGCCCTTGGTGCCTCACCATTTGTCAACGTTTCCATCGTGACCTGCGTATTGTGGCTTCCGTCCGCTGCTTCCGCGTCGGAAGAGGCGGCTCTTTCATCTCTTTTCGCGCCAGGTCGCCCGGGCACAGGAGGGTTCTTATGGATGCCAGACAACGTTCGTCGCTGCAATCGCTGGAGCATGCGCAACAGTTTCTTGACGAGCACGCCGACGTGCTGGCGGCCGTGAACAGGTCGCCCGCGCGTTCGGATCTCGACCAGGCAGTGAGTCGCCTGCAGGAGGCCGCCGCAGCGCAGGGAGAAACCGAGACGCGCACCCGAAGCCTCACACGGCACAAGAACATGCTTCGGCGCTCCTTGCTCCGTCACAACGTCGGCCCGATCGTCAGGATCGTGCGCGGCCGGCCAACTCTGTTCCCGACAGTCCAGGACACCAGAATGCCCCGCAAAGGCGCGAGCGACGCGGAAGTCATCACGGCTGCGTATGCAGTTCTTCGCTGGTTGCCCGACCAGCGCGAGAAGCTCGTGGGCCAGGGTCTCCGCGCGAACTTCGTCGAGCGTCTGCGTGAAAGCGTCGAGGAGTTCGCGCGTGCAATCGCGGAACGCTGGCGGCATGAGTCCACGCATTTCGTTGCAACGAAAACGATACGTAAGGTCCTGCCGGAGGCATGGACGTCGGTCGACATTCTCGGCGCCCTCATTGACGACGGCGAGGCAGAGCGCAACCTGTTGTCGGCGTGGCGAGCGACGCACCTCCATGCGCCGCGCGCCGCGGCGCTTGCCGCTCCCGAAGAGGCTGTCAGCCCCGCTGCTCCCGCCTCGCCGGTCATTCCCGTCAAGCGACGCGGCGTCCTCCGCGTCATCGCCCGCGTGCTCAATGTGGATCGAGCGGCGTGAGCGGCCGCACTCTCATCGCAACACGGCGCTCGTCTCGCCGCGCAGGACCGCCATCCGGCGCTCGATGAACCGCCGCTCCGGCTCCTGCGTGGCGAGATCGAGCGCCGTGGCGTAGGCGGTGAGCGCTTCTGGCGTGCGCCCGAGCCGTCGCAGCAGATCGGCTCGGGCGGAGTGCGCCAGTTGGTACGTCGTGAGCTCGCCGCGGCTGAGCAACACATCAACCAGCTCGAGCCCGTGAGCCGGGCCGTCCCGCATGGCGATTGCCGCAGCACGATTCAGCTCGACCACCGGCGACTGTCGTTCGTTGAGTAGCAGATCGTACAGCACGACGATTTGTGCCCAGTCCGTCTGGCTTGGACGCGCCGCCTCGGCGTGGACCGCGGCAATGGCGGCCTGGAGCGCGTAGGGGCCGGGCTGCCCCGCACGCAACGCACGCTCGGTCAGCGTGATTCCTTCGTCGATCTGCGCGCGCGTCCAGCGCGAGCGATCCTGCTCCTCCAGCAGGAGCAAGTCGCCTTCGGGAGTCGTGCGCGCAGGGCGTCGCGAGTCGTGCAGCAGCATCATCGCCAGCAACCCGAGCGCCTCGGGCTCCGGCAGGAGTTGCACCAGCATGCGCGCCAGCCGAATGCCTTCAGCACAGAGATCGGCGCGCGTGAGCGACGTGCCGAACGTGGCGGCGTAGCCCTCGTTGAAGATCAGGTAGAGCACTGCGAGCACCGCGTCCAATCGCTCCGGAAGATCGCGCTGTTCCGGAACCTCGTACGGGATCCTCGCGTCGCGAATCTTGTTCTTGGCCCGCACGATTCGCTGCGCAAGCGTTGGAGCAGGCACGAGAAACGCGCGGGCGATTTCCTCCGTGGTGAGCCCGCCGACGGTGCGCAGCGTGAGCGCCACCTGCGCATCCGGCGCGAGGGCCGGATGGCAGCAGGTGAACACGAGGCGCAGGCGATCGTCGGCAATCTCGCCCTCGTCGTCCTCCTTCACTGCGGGTTCCGCGTTCCCGGCATCGGCCATTCGCAGCGCCAGCTCGGCGCGCCGATCGTCGAACGCCACACGCCGGCGAAGCTGGTCGATCGCCTTGAACCGCCCCGCGCTCACGAGCCAGGCGCGGGGGTTTGCCGGCACGCCCTCCGCGGGCCAGCGCTCGATGGCCGCGACGAACGCGTCGTGCAGTGCCTCCTCGGCGACGTCGAAGTCGCCGACGAGACGGATGAGCGTCGCCAGCACCCGGCGCGATTCTTCGCGATAGACACGATCGACGGTCTCGTGCACCCCTGAAGAATCAGCGCCCATCCGCCATCGTCAGTGTCACTGCGTGTAGTTGGACGTGCTCACATCTGCCAGACCGGACGCACTTCAATCGCGCCGATGCGGGCGGACGGAATGCGCGACGCGGTCTGGATGGCATCGTTCAGGTCCTTCCCCTCGATCAGGTAGAACCCGCCCAGCTGTTCCCGGGTTTCGGCGTACGGGCCATCGGTGGTCGAGATCTTGCCGTCACGCACGCGAACTGTGCTGGCCGTGGAGACCGGCTGGAGGCGTTCGGCTGCGACGAAGCGGCCATTGGTCTGGACGTCACTGGTGAACGAGCCATAGTCGGCCATCAGGCGGTCGGTTTCCTGCTTGGTCAACTTCGCCATCTTGGCTTCGTCGTCATAAATCAGGCAGAGATACTTCATCGGAACCTCCCATGGGATATGTGTGATTGCTCGACAAGTAGTCGAACGGCGGGGGGCCCAATCGACATCGCGAGACCACGAGGTTGCACGCCCGGGAGAAGCGACCGGTGGCACGGTGAAGCTACATTAGAGCCCGGCGACGCCGCGAGAGCACCCCTGAAGGAGAACCCGTCAATGCAGATTCGCCTGTTGTCGCAGTTCGCACGGACGGCAGCGTTCAGCCTCCTCACGCTGGCGCCCGTCGTGCTCGAGACACAGCAACCCGCAGCGTACGACCTGATCATCCGCAACGGACGGGTGCTGGACGGTAGCGGCAATCCCTGGTTCCGTGCCGACATCGGCGTAACTGGAGACCGGATCGTGACGGTTGGTGACGTCGGGACCGCTACCGGCAAGCGCGTGATCGACGCCGCAGGATTGTACGTCGCACCGGGATTCATCGACGTGCATTCTCACGCGGGCTCAGGCCTCGCCACGGCGAAGCTGGCGCACGGGCAGCCACTCCTCGCGCAGGGGATTACCACGATCTTCGCCAATCCTGACGGCGGTGGTCCGGTCAACCTGGTCAGGCAGAAGGCCGATCTCCAGAAAAACTCGATCGGCGTCAACGTTGCGCTCATGGTACCGCACGGCTCGGTGCGGAGC
>DASZZO010000140.1:0-6113 GCA_035544915.1 Gemmatimonadaceae bacterium
GTGATGCGCCAGGCACTGGTGCTTGCGTTGGCGGGCGTCATTCCGGGAATCGTGGTGGCATACGCAGCGGGGCGGGGAATGGAATCGCTGCTGGCGGGCGTGAGGCCAGGAGACGCGGCGACGTTCGTCGCAGCCGCGCTGCTCTGCGTCCTGATGACGCTGGCGGGGAGCCTGCTGCCGGTGCTGCGCGCGGTGCGTGTGGCGCCGTCGGCCGTCTTCCGAAGCGAGTAATGCGCCATGCGAAGGCTGAAGTGTCCCCTTTCAGCCAGACATGGATGTTTCTGAACCCATCACGTTCCGTTTTTGGTCGCGCTACTTTCGAGCTGAGCGGGCTGCTGAGGTCGGCTGACACCGGTTCACGTGCTGGTCCACGTCCGCCTCGGTGGTGCGATCGCCGGACGGGATGCCGAACGCGATGTGCGCCGCCTCGTGCTCCAAGCTCCGCAGTACGTCGTCGATGGTTCGCACGCCCACGTTGAGCGAGTCTATTTCCAGCGCGAGGATCATCTCGCCGCCGGGGCGCCCCTCGGCCGAGGCGAGATCGGAACCAACGCGCCACATGTAGGGTCGCAGCGTGATTCGTCCGCTTGCGAGCGACGCCTCGAGGACCTCGCCGTATGCGAGGCAGCCGCCGCCCCGTGCCTTGAGTTCAGTCACGCGCGCGGCGACTGCATCGGTCACGCCTGGTGTCATGGGAAGCGTGGAGCAGTGCTGGCATGGCACCCCGGCGGCGCGCACGGCAGGCGGCCCTGGAGTCAGCTCAGGCGGACGGTGCCGTGCGCAGCCGGCGTCCAGCGCCGACGCCGTTGCCATCAGGATCAGTGATGCCTTTCCGGCCCGGATGCTATACATGATCAGAGTCGCCGATCATGAGGTGGATCCGCGCCCTGCGGTTGGAGAGAAAGGCAAGTCGATCCTCGCCGAGTCGTAATGGGCGATATGCAGCCCCGGAATCCCGGCGCGGATCCACAAAGCCGGCACGGCGGAAGAGTTCCGCGTAGGGGTGGAGTCTGGGGAGCCAACTGGATACATCGCAATCGGCGGACGCGTCGAGGCGAGCGAGCGCGTCGCGCAGCAACGACTCGGCGACGTCGCGCCGACTGGGCAATGCGAGGAGGTCCGCGATGTAGCCCTGCTCGCCCGAAACCCTCGTGACGATGTATCCGAGAAGTTCCTCGCCGCTCTCAGCCAGCCGAATCGTGAACTGCCCGCCGGCCCGGCATGCGTATCTCCAGTTCAGGTACGCCGCACCCCTCTCCTGCATGAGATCGAACTCCCCGCGAGCCGCCTGGAGGAGTTTGTCAAGGCGCGCGTCGAATCCGTCAACCGTCCGGATGCTGCATTGCGGGCCTTGCTGGCGATGAAAGGCGTATCGCGTCCGGTTCATCACCTTGTGCCCCAGCGCCCCGAGAGCGAGAAACGGTACCGGCACGAGACTACCGCCCTGTCGGGCGCGCCTCGCAACGCTGAGAACTGAGCGGGCCCTGATCAACGCGCGCACGGGGTTGCCGGGCGATCGGTACCCGCGCCCCTTGGCGACGTGCACAGTTTGCGATTTGGTCACGTAGGCAAGGGACATGTCGAAGTTTCGATCCACGTGCTCTTCTCCAAAGCGGAACATTCGCGAGTACACGCCCTGCCCGCGCCAATCAGGATCGACGGCGAGATCCACCGTGTCGTTCACCGCGACGCGCTCTCCCTTCACCAGCCAGGTGCGACGCAGGATGGCAGCGAATCCGATTACCCTCGACTCCACCTCGGTGACCCCAAGAGTCGCGCCACCCGGAAAGTCATGGACCTTCCATTTGAAATGATCACGAGGATCGACCGGCGGGTCGAGATTCGGCCAGTTCGGGAAGGCTCGCGCCAGGAGCTGAAGAATCGCGTCGGCCTGCGCCGGTGTCAGCTTGGTTGCGTCGGTCCAGCGGATCTCTGGTTGGGTGGGCACTATTCCCGCGGGGGCGCCGGCCGCCGGAGGAGAGCGGCTTCGTCGAATAGTTCCCCACGCTTCATGACACGCCTCACGCGCCTCAGGTCGCGGATGTTCGTGAGGGGGTTGCCGTCCACCATAACAAGGTCGGCCAGCCGGCCCGGCTCGATGCTGCCGAGATCGGCGCCCATCCCGATCGCCGCCGCCGAAACGCTGGTCGCCGACCGCAGCGCCTCGACCGGTGTGAGGCCGCCGTGCACGTATTGTTCGAGCTCCATCAGCAGGGCTATTCCATATGGATTGATGGGTGCATCGGTGCCGGCCGTGACGCGGCCGCCCGAACGTACGATGGTGAACACGGTTTTCTCGAGCGGCGCCATCAGCGCATCGCGCTGGTCGAGCTCGGCCTTCGAATGCGGCTGGGCGATGAGCGCACGGGCGAAGCTGGTTACCAGCGGTGGATAGAGTGCCATTCGCGGGTCTGCGAGCCACGACGAATCCCTGAGCGTCTGCAACTGGAAGCCACCCTGGATTCCAATCGTCGGCGTGATGGTCATCTTCGACAAGGCTAGCAGGTCGATCACGTCGCGATATGTACGATTGAGCTGGCTCACCTTCGGCGAATAGCCGCGCCGGCTCGTGCCGCGCACGTGCTCCACGCCGTCGGTGCCATAGGTGACCGCGGGATACAACTCGTGCGAGGTGACCGGCAGGCCAAGCCTGTGCGACTCCTCCACCACGCGTCGCTGCAGCAGGTCGGGAAGCCGCACGTACGTTTTCATCAGGTCGAAGTGGAGGCGATCAGCACGCGCGAGCTGCAGCGCCAACTGCGCGCCGCCGTCAATGCTGGTGCCGCCGGGGTAATAGATGCGGGTGCCGTCAATCGGGTCGCCGGAGCTGAAGACCCGGGGCCCGATTCGCCTGCCCGACTCCACCGCCTCCTTTTCTTCGGCGGCCTCGAATGGATCAGCCGCCGGGTTCCGCACGGTCGTGATTCCCCATGACAGCCAGATGCGGCCGAGCGCCTCTCCGTAGCTCTTGCTGAGGTGCGAATGAATCTCGATCAGCCCCGGCACGACCATCTCGTTCGTCGCGTCCACGACCGTCCCGCTGTGGAGCCTGATCTGATGCTTCTCCACGCTCTTGATGCGCGTGCCCTCGAGAATGATGTCCATGTTTTCCTGGACGTCATTCGACTTGCCGTCCCAGAGCCGGCCGGCATGGATCAGCGTCATGGCCCGCGGACCCGTGCGGACAGCGGCGGCCCTCGCCGTCCAGGTAAGTCCGGGGTTGATCGTCTGCGCACTGCCATCGACGACGTCCACGAGAGTCAGGTGTTCGTCCGACTGGTACAGGACATGGCGCGAGTCTCCGGTCCAGGATGGCGAGCCAGCGAGCTCGGTCGAGAGCATGCGCACTGCGCCGGCCGGCTGCCCGTCGGCCGATACCGGAAACACCGCCAGCCGGCCGTCGACAACGGCCGCCATCTGCGTTCCGTCCGGCGACCAGACCGGGCCGCTGTTCTCGCGCATGCCGATGGACTTGTGCGGGATCGGGTCGATCCATGCATCGGGTCCGCCTGTGACGGAGAGGCGCAGTACCTGGTCCGTGCCCTCGCGGAAACGCGTGGAGTTCGGCTTGAGTGCCGAGAGAACGAGCCAGCGGCCATCGGGCGACCAGCTTGGACGGCCCGGCTCGTGCGTGAGTACGCGCGTGCCCACTCCCGGCAACGCGCTCCCCGGCACATCGCGCGTCACCTCGCCGGCCGCCGCGCGAACGTCAATGACCCGCAGCTCTTCGGCGTCGTGCATGAACGCGATGCGTGTGCCGTCTCTCGACCACGATGCCAACGTCGCTGCGCCGGGCAGCGTGGTCAGCCGGGTCTCCACACCAGTCGCGACGTCGCGCAACCACAGGTCCATCGAACCCGCCCGATCGGACGAGTACACGAGGTGCCGTCCATCAGGCGACCATGCCGGGTCCAGCTCGACGAACGCGTCGTTGGTGATGCGCCGCGGCGTGCCACCGATTGGCATCAGCCAGAGGTCGCCGAGAGCGCAGAATGCGACCTGTTTGCCGTCCGGTGAAATCGCGGGCGTCATGATGCCAAGAACCTTCTGGGCCCCCGGCTTCTCGAAATCGCGTCGCTTGGGTGTGAAACTCGGGCGCGAGAACGACACCTCGGCGGAGAACTCGATGGTGGTGGCCGGCCCACCGGCGGCCGCGCGCCGCTTGATCTTGCCGTCAGCCGTGTACAGCAGCTCTGTGGCCGAGATCCATTGCGAACGGAAGGGAAACACATCCTCGCTCGGGTCGGCGATGTTCTGCGCGCCGACGTTCAGGCTGCTCTGTGCACCGGCGATTGCGTTGAATGCAATCGTGCGCCCGTCGGGACTCCAGGCGGGACCGGCGAGCGCACCGGCGGCTGCGCGAACCAGTCGCTCGACCGGCGCGGCGGGCTCCGCCGTCTCGCTCACAGCCGATGTTGGCGCAGAGACCGCGTAGATGCCCGGGGCATCCGCCCTGTCGGAGACGAACGCTATCTCGTGCCCGTCGGGCGACCAAGCGGGACTATAATCGTTGGCCGCATTGCTGGTCACGGCGCGGAGCCGCCCCGTGGCGGGCGCGACTACCCAGATGTCGTAGTTGCCATTCCGGTCCGATGAAAACGCGATGAGCGCGCCGTCGCTCGACCAGTGCGGCTCGCGGTCGTCGAAGGCTCCCCAGGTCACGGCCCTGAGGTCGCTGCCGTCGGCATTCATCGTCCAGATGTTCCAGGTGCTCGAGCGGTACGCCTGAAACGCGATCCGTCGTCCGTCGGGCGACCACGCGGGCTGGCGCGCGTCCATGAACTCGTCCGTGATCCTGCGTGCCGCACCGCCAGCGGACGGCATGGTCCAGATGGCGCCAAGCAGGTCGAGGGCAATCGTGCGGCCGTCCGGGGAGACGGCCGCGGCAATGTTCGTCCCCTCGTGCAGCGTGAGCCGTACGGGCGTGTCGGAGCCGCCGAGACCGAGAAGAACCGGTGCGGCTGTGAGGAGGAAGAGCTTTCTCACGGGATGTGTGCCCCTGTCAGGGTGTCGGGCTGCGCCGCGACAGCACGCGCCCGAATCCGCCGGTTGTGAACTTTCCGTCGTCCATCGCAAGGCCGCCGTTGACCACGATGTACACCATCCCCTCGGAGAGCTGGTGCGGCTTGGCGTACGTCGCTACGTCACGCACACGCGCCGGATCGAATATCACAAGGTCGGCTTTCATGCCCGGTCGCACCCAGCCGCGGTCGTCCAGGTGGAACACATTCGCAGCAAGGCTCGTCATGCTGCGCACCGCGGCGGGCAAGTCGATGACGTGTTCCTCGAACACGTATTTGCGAATCTTGCGCGAGAAGGAGCCGTAAAATCGCGGGTGTGGCACGCCGTCGTCCATGGAGACGAGGCCGCCGTCGGTGCATGTCATCGTCCACGGCTGCCGCATGAAGGTGGCAATGTCCGCTTCACTCATATTGAATGAAACGAGGCCGGCGTCGCCCTTCTTGAGCATCTCGAGGGCAAGCGGCACCGGCTCCGTGTGGCGATCGCGGGCTACCTCGCCCAGAGTCTTTCCTTCCACAGAATGGTCGCTGCCATAGCTGCTGAACTGCAGGCGATCCGCGCCGCCGCGACGCTCCAGATTCACCGTCATCTCCTGGCGCAGGCGGTCGCGCTCGCGCGGGTCGTCGATGCGACGCCGCAGCGCAGAGTCGCCGCCGACCAGCGCCCAGCGCGGCACCAGGGCGCCGACGATGCCGGTGCCGGATGCCTCATATGGATACTGATCCGCATACACCTGCACTCCCTGGTCACGCGCCTGCTTGATGCGCTCAACAATGTGCTGCGAGAGTCCCCACACGTGCGGTCCGAGTGCCTTGATGTGCGATACCACGCCAGGCAGGTGCGCCTCGCGCGACACACGAATCACCTCGTCGACCGCCGCGACCAGGCCGACGGTATAATCCGACTCGTCACGGATGTGACTCGAGTACGCGCCTCCGTACTGCGACGCCACTATTGCCAGCTCGACAATCTCCTCGGTCTTTGAGTAGCTCATTGGGGCGTAGTACGGGCCGTCCGAGAGGCCGAACGCGCCGGCCTCCATGCCTTCCTTGACCAGTGCGCGCATGCGGTCCAGCTCGGCGGCGCTCGGG
>DASZZO010000141.1:0-8049 GCA_035544915.1 Gemmatimonadaceae bacterium
CTCCGTCCTGCTCGCCTTCGCGTTCTCCGCCTCCGTCGGCGTGCTCTTTGGTGTATGGCCCGCGCGGCGCGCCGCCAGACTCGATCCGATAGAGGCGCTGCGGTACGAATAGCTGATACCGCCCCCCCCGCAGGGGCGCAGCTTCGCCAGCCCTCCCCGCGCTCGGTAGATTGGCGCACATGACGTCCGCTGGCTGCATTCTCGTTGTCGACGACGAGCCCCGGATTCGAAGCGCACTCCAGAGCGCGATTGAGGAGATCGCCGATCGGGTGATCGAGGCCGCGACAGGTGCCGAGGCGGTCAGACTGGCCGCCTCGGAGCAACCCGACCTCATCGTGCTGGACCTCGGACTGCCCGACCTCTCCGGGGCCGACGTATGCCGCGAGATCCGCCGGTTCGCCACCATGCCAATCGTGGTGCTTTCGGCGAGGCATCACGAAGCGGACAAAGTGGAGTTGCTCAGCCTCGGGGCGGACGACTACGTCACAAAGCCGTTCAGTACGATGGAACTTCTCGCACGAATCAAGGCGCAGCTCCGCCGCTCGCGTGCGCAACGGGAGATTCCGCCCGATGGCCCGGTCGTCGCGGGTGACCTGTCCATCGACATTGCGCGCCGGGCCCTGCTCCGCAACGGCCAGTCGGTACACTTGACGCGCATCGAGTGGAACATCCTGCGCGCGCTGGTACTCGCCGCGGGCCGCACGCTGACCCACCGTCAGCTGTTCGACGCCGTGTGGGGTCGCCCCTTCGGTGATCCACAGCAGTACCTCCGTGTGCACATCACCAACCTGCGGCGAAAGATCGAACCACAACCGGCCTCGCCACGATTCGTGGTGACCGAGCCCGGGGTCGGATACCGCTTCGAGTCTTCGGGATGAAGCGCGACAGCGTGACAGGCCCCTGGCTGCTGTGGGGTGGCCTGCTTGCCCTCGTGACGATCGCGCTTGTCTCCATGCGCGAGGTGAGCGAGCAGACGTACGTGCCGCTCACGTACCTGCTGATCGTGCTCGGCGGCAGCGCGAGCGGTGGCCGGAAGCTCGGGTTCGCGCTCGCGTGCGCGAGTTTTCTCATCATCGACTATTACCTCCAGACGCCTTACGACCGGCTCTCGTTCGGCAAGTCCATCGACTTTGTCACGCTCGCGGCTTTTCTCGTCACGGCGGGGGCTGCCTCCGAATTGCTTGCACGAGCCCGCCGGGACCGCGACGAGGCCGTTCGACGCGCCGACGAGGTGACCGCGCTCTCCAGGCTCGGATCAGAGTCGCTCGCCGCCGCGCGCGCCGCAGACGCGGTGGCCGCGGTGGCCGCGATGGTGAGAATCGCGCTCGGGGCGGAGGAGTGCACGCTAACGCCCGGTGAGCTGCCGGGGGCCGACGGCTCCGAGCCGGATGCGGGCGTGCTCGTGGTTCCGTTGTACGTGCACGAGCGGCGCGTGGGGACGCTGATGCTGCGCCATCGGGAGCCCATGTCGTTTCGCGCGGGCCAGCGGATCTTTCTCGACGCACTCTCGTACTATGCGGCACTGGCGCTCGAACGCGCGCGCCTGGCCGACGAAGCCGAGAAGATCGCGGGGCTGCGCGAGGCAGACCGCATGAAGGACTTCGTCCTCGCCTCGGTGTCGCACGACTTGCGGACACCTCTCACGACGATCAAGGCGCTCGCACAAGACGAGCAGCGCACGGGCACACAGCACGGCGCCGAGGTCGAAGAACAGGCGGATCGCCTGACACGCATGGTGGCTGACCTGCTCGATCTCTCCCGCCTGCGGGCCGGCTCGTTCGTGGTCACGCCGGAGCTGAACGCGGCCGAAGACGTCGTTGGCGCGGCGATCCGGCAGTGTGCGACGCTGGCCGATGGCCGTCGTATGGTCGCCACGCTGGACGAGACGGCGCCCGCATTATACGGAACGTTTGATTTTGTACAGACGCTTCGCGTCCTGGTGAACCTGCTCGAAAACGCCCTGCGTTTTGCACCGCCCGGCAGCGATGTGGAGCTCGCCGCGCGCCGCGAGGACGGGGAGCTCGTACTCACGGTCTCCGACCGCGGACCCGGCATTGCCAGGCAGGAACGGGACCGCGTGTTCGATCCGTTCTACCGGCCACAGGGGTCCCTTGCCGACCGCGGACGCGCGGGACTCGGCCTTGCCATCGCGCGCACCATTGCGGAGGCACAGGGAGGGTCACTCGTGCATCGCGAACGCGAGGGGGGCGGGAGTGTGTTCGAGGTGCGACTGCATGCGGCGGACGTGGACCAGGCTGCGCTCGGAGAATCTTAGCGAAATCCTTGTGCGATTTCGCCGGATTTCGGCTCGCTTCTCGGAATGTGCGCATTCATCTTGCCCGGTCGTGCACAAAACGAACCCACTCGAGCCTTTCGCCACGTGACGGTAGTTCCTCTCCGCGTGCCTGCCGGCTCTGCGGGAAGGCGCCTGGCGGCCGCGGCCACGATGCTTGCCTCGGCGCTCCTGCCGCTTCGCGGAGCCTGGAGCCAGGCCGCCGCATCCGTGCCAGACACGGTCCGCGTGACTCTCGACCAGCTCGAAATGCGTTTTCTGCAGGAGAACCTTCAGCTGCTGGCAGGGCGCTTCAGCGTGCGCGCCGCCGGCGCGGCGATCCAGCAGGCGAGGTTATGGAACAATCCCAACATCAGCATCGAGCAGGGCGTGTACAACAGGGCGACCGGTGCGTTTTTCGACTACACCCGTACGGGCAATACCGAGATCCAGCTGCAGCAGCTCTTCCTGCTGGCCGGCAAGCGCAACAAGCAGATTCAGCTCGCAACGATCAACCGCGCCGCCGCCGCGTACACACTCGCGGAACTGCTGCGCAGCCTCAGCCATGAGCTGCGGGCCGATTTCTACGATCTGTTCCTCGCGCGACAGAGGGTTGCCTTCGACGACCGCGCCATAGCGGACGTCGAGCGCACGGTCGCATCGGCCGAGCGGATGTACGCCAGCCGGTCGATCCTCCTGTCGGAAGTCGTCCGGTTGCGGTCGCTGCTCCTTTCCGTGCAGACGGAGCGCCTGGGGAACCTGAGCCAGATTGCCGATCTTCAGGGCAGCCTGCGCGTGCTGCTGCGCGATGAGGGGCTGCCGCAGCACTATTACGCGCCCGCGTTCGACGCGGCGACCCTCGACTCGCTCCGCATGGACACCGTCGACCTCGCCGCGCTCGTCAGCCGGGCGCGTGAATCGCGGCCCGACGTTCGCCTCGCGGGTGGCGCCGTGCAGTTCGAGGAGGCGAATCTTGCTCTTCAACGCGCGCTTCGCGTGCCAGACGTGCAGCTTGGCGGGCGTTATTCCCGGGCAGGGAGCTATATCCCCGATTACTTCGCCCTCAGCGTCACCGTCGACCTGCCTTTCCTCAACCGCAATCAGGGGAACATCAAGGTGTCCGAATACACGCTGGCCGCGAACCGGCGCCTGGCGGACGCGGCCCGCGGACGAGCCGAACGGGAGGTGATCGTGGCCTACCGGAAGGCGGCCGATGCGGACGCGGCATTCCATGCCATCGACCGCCGCTTCGCCGACGAATATGACCGGCTGGTGGCGGGAACCACAGCAAACTACCAGCAACGGAACATCGGCATCATCCAGTTCACCGATTTCTTCGACGCCTATCGGCAGACCATGCAGCAGCTCAATCAACTGGCGGCGCTCCGCCTCGATGCGATTGAAACACTGAACTTCGCGGTTGGCGCCGTGGTGGTGCGTCCATGAGGCGGAGTGTCGCGATCCCCCTCGCACTCGCCGCGGTGGCGGTCGCCTGCGGAAAGAAGCGCGGCGCGGCCGGCGATGGCGCGCTCGATACCTCCCACCGCCCGACTGTCACCGAGCAGGGACAGCACATCGTTTTCCCTCCCGATAGTCCAGGCCTCAAGCAGTTCATGACCGCGAGCGTCAAGCAGGGTGAGACGGTGGTGACCCTGAGCGCACCGGCACGCGTCGTCGCGAGCATCGCCGCCTCGGTGTCCGGCCCGGAGCGAGTTGTCCTCTTCGAATCGCCCGATGCGACGTCCACCTGGTCGCAGTACCGGCAGGGCCGCGTTGCTGTGGATCGCACGACAAAAGCGCTCGAGCGCGTTCGTGACATGTACAAGAATCTCGGTGCCACCGCCCGGGAGGTGACCGAGGCGGAGACTGACGCGGCCACAGCCCGCGCCAATGCGGCGGAGCACGAAAGTCGGATGCGAGCGCTGGGATTCAATCCGTCCGATCTCGACGCGGTGACCGGGAGCACCGCCTGGCTCATGGCTGACGTGCCGGAGGCCGAGCTCCACAACGTGCCCCGGGGGGGACGCGTGGCCGTCCGGTTTACCTCCTTTCCCGAGCGCGACGTGGCCGGGCGTGCGGAGGCCGTCGGCGACATCATCGACCCGGTCACGCGGACGGTGAGGGTGCGCGTGGCGGTCCCGAATCCCGAGCGCCGCATTCTCCCCGGGATGTTCGCGCGGGTTACATTCGGTGATCCGCGCCACGCGGTCCGCGTCCTGCCGGCCGCCGCTATCGTGACGGTGGAGGAGCGGAGCTATGTCTTCGTGCGTACCTCGCCCAATGAGTTCGTGCGCCGCGAAGTAAGTCTGCAGCGTGCGGGCGCCGACTCCGTCATCGTGCTGTTGGGACTGGCGGACAACGATCAGATCGTTACCACTGGGGCGCTGTTGCTCAAAGGATTGAGCTTTGGCTACTAACCGCGCTTTCGCGTGGGCACTGGGCGCGCTCGTGACATGCTGCGCGCCTCCCATCCTCTCCGCCCAGGGCTTGGGGGACGCGCCGGCCGCCAACCCTCCCGAGGAGGGCCATGCGGAGCGGTACCTTGCCGTAGGCGCAGCCGTGGGAAGTCCGGGGTACGCGAACCTGACGGCGACCTTGTTCCTTCCCAGGGTCGTGCTGCGGGCGGCGGGCGGGCTTGGCGGAAGCGGCCGCTGGGGCCTGCAGGGTGATGTCGTCCTGCCGCTGGTGCGTGCGGCCCAACTATCCGCGGGAGTCGCGCTCGTCGGTGGCACGTTCACCACGCGGGAAGCGTCCGCCGATGGCTCCGCGGGAAATGGTGCCCTGCGCCAGCAAGTCTACCTTGGGGCCGCGCTGGATCTCGCGCTCGCGGGCTTCCAGCTGCAGGCCGGGCTTGGGCACGGCTTTCGTGACTATCCGCCGAACCAGCAGTTGCTGGCCCGGTTCGGATATGCGTGGCGCGTCCGATGAGTGACGCCGGCGTCCTGTCCTGACGGCTGAGTCATGATCCGCCGGTTGTTGAGTCTGGCGCTCACCCAGCGACTCGCCATGCTCGCCGGGGTGTTCGTCGTGATCTGCTACGGCGCGTGGTCGTGGATGACTCTGCAAAAGGAGGCCTATCCCGACATCGGGGACACTCAGGTCACCGTCATTACGGTCGTGCCCGGTCGCGCTGCCGAGGAGGTCGAGCAGCAGGTCACGATTCCGATCGAGCGCGCACTGAACTCAGTACCGCGTGTCATCAGTCGCCGGTCGAAGACGATCTTTGGTCTCTCTGTCGTGCAGCTTACGTTCGAGGACGGC
Source organism: Gemmatimonadaceae bacterium (assembly GCA_035544915.1). GTDB lineage: Bacteria > Gemmatimonadota > Gemmatimonadetes > Gemmatimonadales > Gemmatimonadaceae > Fen-1231. Next base: position 5,534 of record DASZZO010000141.1, read on the forward strand.
ACGGACGATTATTTCGCCCGCCAGCGCGTGCTCGAAAAACTGAGCGATGCGACGCTCCCCGATGGCGTTCAGCCATCGCTCGGGCCGCTGACAGGCCCCGTGGGCGAGATCTTCCGCTACGCAATCCGGGCGACACCCGATCACACGCCGATGGAGCTTCGGACGCTCCAGGACTGGGTGATCATCCCGCGCCTGCTGCAGGTTCCCGGCGTGGCCGACGTCGTCAACTTCGGCGGACTCGTGAAACAGTATCACGTGATCACGTCGCCGGACCGGCTCCTGCGCCACGGGCTCACGTTGCAGAACGTGATGGACGCCATCGCAAACAACAACGTGAACACGGGCGGAAACATCGTCCCGCGGGGCGGACAGGGATTCGTGGTGCGCGGGATCGGTGCAATCAGGACGCCCGCCGACATCGAGAACATTGTCGTCGCGACGCAGGCGGGCGTGCCGGTTTTCATCCGGGACATCGCGTCTGTTCAGGAGTTCCCGTCACCGCCCGCGGGAGTCCTGAGCTACGCCATCCAGCTGAATGACTCGACGAAGGAGAATGCCAGTTCCAGCATTCAGGGCCTCATCGCCATGCGGCGCGGCGAGAACCCGTCCGTCGTGGTGGAGGGCCTGAAGCAGCGGCTGCAGGACATCAACGAGAGCGACCTTCCGCCCGGCGTGCAGCTGCGCATTACCTACGACCGCAGCGAACTGGTGAACTACACCGTGCGGACCGTCTCGAAGACGCTCTTCGAAGGGTTCTCGCTGGTCATCATCGTGCTGGTGTTCTTCATCGGGAGCGTGCGGTCGGCGCTGGTGGTCGCGGTAACGATTCCGATCGCCATGCTGTTTGCCTTCAGCGTGATGAAACTCACCGGGATTCCCGCCAACCTGTTGTCGCTCGGCGCCGTGGACTTCGGCATCATCGTGGACGGCGCGGTGGTCATGGTCGAGAACATCATGCGGCGATACGTGAACCGCACGGATGTCGAGCGAGAACGGGGAATCATCCGACTCACCCTGACCGCTGCGCAGGAGGTCGGCCGGGAAATCTTTTTCTCCATTGCGATCATCATCCTGGCATACGTGCCGATCTTCACCCTCGAGCGGGTGGAGGGGAAGCTCTTTCGACCGATGGCGTTCACGCTCGCGTTCGCGATTGCAGGGTCGCTGCTGCTCGCGCTGACCCTCATCCCCGTGCTCATGACCTACCTGTTTCGGAAGCAGGTGGAGGGCCCGGGGCACCCGTCCATCGAGTGGCACAACCCGGTCTACGCGAAGATCGCCGAGGGGTATGGCCGCGCCATTCATGTGCTGACGAACCATGCGGCGCTGACGGTCGCCCTGTCCGTCGCCATTGTGCTGCTCGTGGCTGGCCTCGGCGCCCCACGCATCGGAACCGAGTTCCTGCCGCAGCTCGACGAAGGTTCGATGAATATCCGGTGCTTCTTTCCGGTGGGCATGACGCTCGACGAGGCGAGCCGGTACATCCCCGACATCCAGCGTGTCATCAGCAGCCACAAACAGACGGATGTGGTGCTGGCCCAGCTCGGCCGGAACGATGATGGCACCGACCCGTACGGCCCCAATCGGATGGAGATACTAGTCGGCCTGAAGGACTATTCCACGTGGGCGAGCGATACGTCGAAGGATGATCTGCTGCTCAAGATCAAGGCCGAGCTCGAGCAGGTGGTACCCGGAGCGCTGTTCTCGTTCTCGCAGCCCATCCTCGACAACGTCACGGAGGCGGTGACGGGGAGCGTGGCCGACCTGGCGATCCTGATCAATGGCCCGGATCTGCCGCTGATGCGCGGCAAGGCCCGCGAAATCCTCAATGTCATCAGGGACATCCCCGGCGCCAGTGAGTACGGGATCGAGCAGGAAGGCGATCAAGCACAGCTCACGATTCAGTTTGACCGGGCCGCTGCGGCGCGGTTCGGGATCAACGTGAGCGACTTGCAGCGCATGATCGAAGCCGCGATCGGCGGCCGGCCCGTCAGCCAGCTTTACGAGGGCTCGCGCCGATTCGGAATAGTGGTGCGCTATGCGAGGGAATATCGGGGCTCCATCGACGCCATCCAGCAGATGCAAGTCCTGTCACCCACCGGCGCGCGCGTGCCGATGTCGCAGCTGGCGTCGGTCCGGCTGCTGGACGGCCCGACTATCATCCAGCGTGAAGACGGCCGCCGCCAGATCTCCGTGCGCACGAACATTCGCGGACGCGACCAGGGCGGCTTCGTGAAGGAAGCGCAGGAGAAAGTGGCGAAGGCGGTGACGCTGCCAAAGGGCTATACCGTAAGCTGGGGGGGCCAATACGAGAATCTCTCACGTGCCGCGGCGCGCCTCGCCATCGTGATTCCCCTGACGCTCGCCATCATCTTCCTGATGCTGTTCGCACTCTACAGGCACGTGCGGCAGGTGCTCGTCGTGATGGCGTGCATTCCCTTTTCGCTGATCGGTGGCATCATCGCCCTTCTCCTGCGCGGTTATCACTTCAACGTATCGTCGGGCGTCGGGTTCGT
>DASZZO010000142.1:0-5316 GCA_035544915.1 Gemmatimonadaceae bacterium
GACGACCTCGATCTGGTCATCGCCCAGCGCGATCGTGCCGCTCAAGCGGTGAAGGGCGGCCCGCAGAGAATCCGAACTGGGCGAGAGGAGCGATACCATGTAGCCCGGAATGTTCTCGGCGATGATGGCGCCGCGGCGATCGTATACCTGTCCCCGCGGCGCAGGAATCGGCACCTCTCGCAAGCGGTTGGATTCCGATTGCAACACGTACGACGCGTGCTGCAGAACCTGCGTGCGGAAGAACGACCCGGCGAGGAACACGAAGACCAGGAACAGCATGGCGGACGCGATGCGCGCCCGGTGCTGTACATCATTCGGCTGAGAGGTCACGTCCGCGGCGCTCCCAGAACCGGTCGCACGGCCAGCAGAACGAGCAGCCCCATTAGAGCCGTCGCGGCGGCGGAGATTGGCGACCAGAGCACGGCCTGCACCAGCAAGTCAGTCCCCTGCAGGCGCCGTTCGGCCACCAGAAAGATCAAGTCGAATGCCCATTTGCCCAGGAAGACGAAAATCCCGTTCAGGGCAATATTGTCGGCAAAGAACGCCGCCTTGAGCCAGCTGGCACCGAACCCTACGACCGTCATCGCCAGCGCCCCGGCACCGAACGCGTCGGGGGTGAGCGAGTCCGCGAGCAACCCGAGCGCGAAGCCGGCCGCGGCGGCAACACCGGGGCGCGCACGCACGGCCACCAGCAGCAGGGCAATCGTGAGAAAGTCGATGGGAGCCCGCCACGCGAGCACCGGCCGCAGTGTGTACTGCAGCACCACCAGAAGCAGGAGCACCAAGGCGAACCACAGGCTCTTGGCAATGCTCACGGCACGCGCCTCAGCGTGTCGCGCTTCAGGGAATCCTTGCGAACGGAGTCGCGCCGCACCGAATCGCGCCGCGACGCTTCTCGCCGGACCGAGTCGCGGCGCGCAGAGTCGCCAGCGGCCACCACGCCCTTGATTGCGGAATCTCCAGCCGCGGCGCGTGCCCAGACGTTCTCGATGCCGGCCCGCACGCGTGCGGGCCGCACAATCATCACGGATGTCACATCCTGCAGCCGCACAGCCGGACGCACCAGGTAGCTTCGCGCATATCCCTCGGGCGTCTTGATCTCCTGCAGGATGGTGCCAATGGGAACTCCCTTTGGATATACCCCGCCAAGCCCCGAGGCGACCACGAGGGTGCCCGGCTTGAGCTGGGCCCGGAGCGGGACCCCCTGCAACTCGAGCAGGTAGCGCGATGCGCCCTGTCCCGGATGCGCCCGCACGATGCCGAAGGCAACGCCGTCTGCCGTCATCGCGCTCACCCGGAAATCGGGATGCGGCCAGATGATCGCGAGGGAGAGCGAGTTGTCGACCCGCTCGACCATTCCTACGAGTCCCTCGGAGACCACCACCGGAGACAGCGGCTCCACGCCCGCAAACTTTCCAGCCGAGAGGGTGATTGTGGTCTCGTCACCGAGTCCGCGCCCCTGCAGGGCCTCAGCCGGAATGAACCCCCACTTCACCGCCGATGCGAGACCCAGGAGCCGGCGCAGCCGCTCGTTTTCCTCTTCAACGCCGACAAGGCGCAGGGAGCGCAGGGTGACACTGTCCGCTATCTGCACCGCCGCGTCGTGCCCCAGGAACGAACGTCGCGAGAGCTCGGCTTTCTCCTGTAATGCCGCGAGTGGCGCCACCAGCGATCCGCGCAGTTTGGCCGCGGCGCTATTCCGGGCCGTGGCGGGGAACACCAGGCAGAGGAAGGCGGCCACGCAGCAGGCGGCCGTGATGGCCAGGTCGACTCGAGGGTCCGTTCGCGCGGGACGCGGCACGGTTGCGACGCAGTGCTCAGGTGCTCAGGACGGACCAGTACTTCTCCTCGTCGTCGAGAATGCGTCCGCAGCCCCGCACCACGCAGGTCAGCGGATCTTCGTCGACGTGAATCGGCAAGCCGGTCTCCTGCGTGAGCAGCACGTCGAGTCCGCGGATGAGCGCGCCGCCCCCGGTCATCACGATGCCGCGGTCCACGATGTCGCTGGCCAGCTCGGGCGGCGTGATCTCCAGCGCGCGCCGCACTGCGTCGACGATCTGCTGCACCGGCTCCTGGCAGGCCTCGCGAATCTCCGCGGAGTGCACGCGGACCGTCTTGGGGATTCCAGACACGAGATCCCGCCCCTTGACCTCCATTTCGCGTTCCTCGCCCATTGGCGCCGCGGAGCCGATCTGGATCTTGATCTGCTCCGCGGTGGGCTCGCCGATCAGGAGGTTGTAGCTCTTGCGCATGAACTGCACGATGGCCATGTCGAGCTCATCACCGCCTACGCGAATGGACGTATCGCTGACGATTCCCGAGAGCGCGATCACCGCGATTTCGGTTGTGCCGCCGCCGATATCGATCACCATGTTGCCTGTCGGCGTCTCCACCGGCAGTCCGACGCCGATCGCCGCCGCCATCGGCTCCGCCACCATGAATACTTCCTTCGCACCGGCACCAAGGGCCGAGTCGCGCACGGCGCGTTTCTCGACCTCGGTAATGCCGGAGGGGACGCAGACAATCACCCGCGGCTTCACCTTGAACACATGATTCTCGATGATCAGCGTGAGAAAATACCGCAGCATCTTCTCCGTGACGTCGAAGTCCGCGATCACGCCGTCCTTCATGGGCCGGACGGCAATGATGCCCTCCGGCGTGCGGCCCAGCATCCGTTTGGCTTCGAGGCCAACGCCCTTGATCTTCTTGGTCTCGCGATCCATGGCGACGACGGAGGGCTCGTTCAGCACGATGCCCTCACCCTTCACATAAATGAGTGTGTTGGCCGTGCCGAGGTCCACGGCGATGGCATTGGCGGGAAAGAACGAACCGGTCTTGAAGAAGGGCCAGCGCATTATCGGGAAACTCGCTCGTTCGTCGGCTTACAGGACACGAACGGCTCGGGAAAGGCCATGAGGTGGGCCGGAGAGGTGTATCACGCTAAGCTAGCCGACGTTACAAGGACGGACAAGCGATTGACTCGTCACGACTTCGGGGCTGTGCGCCGCCATGGGGCTCACGGCGGCCCCGGACGGGGTCCGCTGGCGCCCGAATGGCCACCGGAATGGCGGCGTCTGGGTGTTCAGAACCGGAGCGATGGTTTGGTCAAATGATTTGTTAATCGACGCGATGAGCTCCATGCCTTGGTCAAGTGATTTGTTAACACAAACAACGTGATCCGTGCCTTGGTCAAGTGATTTGTTAATACCCACACCGTGATCCGTGCCTTGGTCAAGCGATTTGTTAACACACGCAACATGGACCATGCTTTGGTCAAGTCGTTTGTTAATGCGCGTAGCGGCTTCCGTGCTTTGGTCAAGGCATTTGTTAATGCACGCAACGATTTCCATGCTTTGGTCAAGGCATTTGTTAATGCACGTAGCGGTTTCCGTGCTTTGGTCAAGGCATTTGTTAATGCCATTGGCGAGAACTGTGGACGAAGCGACTGGTTCATTCGCGCGGTCCGCAGGGATTATGGCGCGAACATGCCCTTCGTCGAAGCGCTCGTCAGCATCCATGGCGCCGTACCTCCTCGCTCAACGCCGACTTCCAGCATCTTTGCTCGACATTTGGACATCGCGCATGGTCTGAGATACAACTTTGGACCAGGGTGAGCGATCGGGCAGCGCAGCTTGCGCAACCCAGCCGGGAATCCGACCGTCGGAGGTGACAGTTCCAGGAACGATCGCTCGTGGACTTGCCGAACTCGAGCGGGAGGGGGATTCTTGATCCCCGAACAAGGTGTGGTGCGTCTGAGCGCTGTGGTTTGTGCTCGCCGCGGAGGCAACGAGGGCGCAGCCTCAATGTCGTGGTGATCGGGACGCGGTGAGGCAAACGTCACCCACCACCAGCGCAGAAACGCTGGCGACCACCACAGCCAAAGAAAAGAGCCGGAAGAGGGAACTCTTCCGGCCTTTCCTCAGCGCCGCGGCGCTGCTACGCCTTTCGATCGATACAAACGCTGAACTTAGGGTTGCCTACCGACTCGTTATAGGGAACCGGAAGGTTCACGTCTGTTCCGTAAGGAACGCCGCGATAGTGCGTGCCCGTTGGGAATACGGTGGCTTGGTCGCGCCCATATTGCCGGATCAGGCGCCGCATGTCTCCAAGGCGCTGGCCGCGGCTGAAGGTCCAGAACGCCTTCTCATAGAAAAGCAGGTCGACGCGCGCGTCTGGGGTGCCGGGATCGGTGAGCGGCGCCATTGCGGGCACGGCCACCTCGCCGAGGCGCAGCGTGCCGGAAGTGCGGAGAGCGTTGAGCGTGGCGAGCCACGTCGTGTTGTCTCCGTTCTTGAGGAAGTTCTCAGCCTCGATGAGGCGCGCGTCGATGCCGTTAAAAACGGGCACGGACGTGAAGCTCTTCCAGAGTGAAGTTCTCTGCGAAATCACGGATCCGTCCTGCGACGTCTTGCCGGTATTGGTCACGGGGAGCCGCGGATCCTTTGCAGATGCAAACGGGATGGCCGGCTTGACGCTAAACTTGGCGCCGCTGGCGGTCACGCTGGTGTCGCCGACGCTGTACCGCTGGGAGCTGAACGGCTGGGCCCACAGGGTGTTGTCGCCAGAGGGGCCGTTGGGAGTGGCCTCGAAAGTATGATCGTAGGAGTAGCTCGTAGCTATTCCAGTGACCAGCGCCGCCGCACCGGCGTAGTCATTGAGCGCCATCAGCACGCGCGCCTTGCCGATTCTGGCGGCAGTTGCGACGGAGATGACGAAGGGGTCGGTGCCCGTCTCAAGCGCCAGCGCGGAATCGAACGAGGCGCTCGCCGCAGCAAATACCTGCGCGTTCGTCAACGGCTGCCCGTACACGACCGTCGCGCTACTGCCATCGCTCAGGGGAATGCCATTGCAGAAGTCGAGAGCCAACTGCATCTCCGCAAAGCCGCGGGCGAGGTACAGCTCACCTGTATTCGCGAGCGCCGTTGGCAGCCACCTCTTCATCAACGGGATGGCCTGATTGGCCGCGGTCCGCACGCGTCCCAACCGCCGGAACTGGGTGGTGACGGTCCCGTTGGTGCTGGTGATCGCGCGCTCGTCGGCTTCGTCGTTCTGAATAAACGTGGAACTGGTCACCCATTCGTCGGCGAGGAGTCCGCCGAAGAGCCAGGTGCTCTCTGAACCACCCGCCGCATCGCGGAATCGGCCGAGCGCGCCCAGGCGCACCGCGTCTGCACCCGCCGGGCTGTTCACGTTGTTTGGATCGATGATCGGCGTTCCGTTCGGATCCGTCGGGATGGTCTCATTGAGGAGCGCATCCGTCACGGAGCCGTGACAGGCCGCAAACGAGGCCAGCGCGGCGACCGCCGCAGCCACCGC
>DASZZO010000143.1:0-14400 GCA_035544915.1 Gemmatimonadaceae bacterium
GCGTGAGCGCCATCAACGACAGGTTGTCGAGACTGTAGTTCAGGATGTACATCACCGCGAACGTGCCGACGATCGACATCGGCAGCGCGAGGCTCGGGATCACGGTCGCTGACAGGTTGCGCAGGAAGAGGAAGATCACGAGCACCACCAGCGACAGCGTCAGCGACAGCGTGAACTTCACATCGTGCACGGAGTCGCGAATGCCCTGGGCCCGGTCGAAGAAGATCTCGGCTTGGACGGCGGCAGGCATCTGGGCGCGCAGCGTCGGCAGCGTCGCCTTCACCGCATCGGCTACCTCGACCGTATTCGTGCCGGGCTGTTTCTGGATGGCGAGGGAAATCGACCGTTCGTCGTTGAGCCAGGCGGCCGTGCGATTGTTCTGCACGCCGTCCTCTACCTTCCCCAGATCCTTGAGGCGCACCGGGGCGCCGTTCCGGTAGGTGACGATCAGGTTGCCGAACTCGCGTGCCGTGGAGAGTTGCCCAGAGGCCTGCACGGTCCAGGCGCGGTTCAGTCCCCAGAGTACTCCGGTGGGCAGGTTCACGTTGGCCGAGTTCACGGCGCTCGCCACTTCGTCAATGCCGATGCCGCGGCTCGCCAGGGCGCGTGGATCCACCTGAATGCGCGTCGCATACTTCTGCGAGCCGAACACGTTCACCGACGCCACGCCGCTGATGGTCGAAATCCGCTGCGCCATCACCGTTTCCGCGTATTCGTCGAGCTGCGACAGCGGCATCGATGGCGAGTGGACGTGGACGTAGAGAATGGGCTGGTCGGCGGGATTCGTCTTCTGCATTGATGGCGGAATGATTCCCGGCGGCAGCTCCCGTTGTGTCTTGGATATCGCGGACTGGACGTCCTGCGCGGCCGCATCAATGTTGCGGCCGAGTGTGAACTGCAGCGTCACCGACGTAGAGCCGAGTGAGCTCGACGAGACCATGTTGTCCAGGCCGGCAATCGTCGTGAACTGCTTTTCGAGGGGAGTCGCCACGGCCGCCGCCATGGTCTCCGGGCTGGCACCGGGCAGGCTCGCCGACACCGTGATCGTCGGATAATCCACGTTGGGCAGGTCGCTCACGGAGAGCCGCTGGTACGCGATGATGCCGAACACGAGGATTCCGACCATCACCAGGGTGGTCATCACCGGCCGGCGGATGAACAGCGCGGTGAAATTCATTTCCCGCCTCCTGCGCGGGCGCCCGCCGTGGGAGTGGCAGGCCCGCTCGCCTTGATTTCCACCGATGCACCGGGCGTGATGCGCGACTGGCCGTCGGTCACCACGCGGGTACCAGCGTCGAGGCCCTTTTCGATCACAATCCGGTCGCCGACGGTGCGACCAACGCTGACCTGCCGCATGTTCGCCTTGCCATTGGTGTCTATGACAAATACGAACAACCCCTCCTGTCCGTTCTGGACGGCCGCACTCGGGACAAGAATCGCAGCGGTATCAACGAAGAGCTCCAGCGCGGCGGCGACGAACTGGCCGGGCCAGAGGCGATTGTCGGCATTGGCGAATTTGGCCTTGAGCGTGACCGTGCCGGTTGTGGTGTCGACGCCGTTGTCCAGAAAGCTCATGCTACCCGCAACCGGCACGGGGTCACCGCGCGGCGTCGCCAGCACCTTCAGCGAGCGATTCACTGCATAGTACTTCTGCACCTTGTCGAGCTCGCCTTCCGGAACGGTGAAGCGCACGAGAATAGGGTGGATCTGGTTAATGATCACGAGCGGGGGCGCCGATCCCGGCTTGACGAGGTTTCCCTGTTTCACGAGCAGGCTGCCCGTCCTGCCGGAAATCGGCGCCCGGATGGTGGCGTTGTCGAGATTGAACTGCATGTTCGCGACTGCGGCGCGATCGGCCTCGACCACCTGCTTCTGCGCGATCGCGTTGGCCGCGGCCTGGTCGGCCTGCGACTTGGTCACAAAGTCCTTCTGGACGAGGGCAGCGTAGCGATCCGCGTCGCGGCGCGCGTTTTCCGACTGCGCCTCATCGCGCGCCAGCACGGCCCTGGCCTGGTCGAGGGCGGCCTTGAATGGGCGCGGATCGATTTCGAACAGCAGCTGGCCGGCGATGACGTCGTCGCCTTCCTTGAATCGCACGGCGTTGAGCACGCCCCCCACTTGCGACTGCACGGCGACGGTCTGCATGGGTTCCACTATCCCATTGGCAGTCACGATATACGGCGCAGCGCCGCGCTCGGCGACAGCGACGACCACCGCCACGGGGGAACGTTGCGGCGGGGCGGGCTTGGTGCAGGCGACCGCCGCGGTCAAGGCGAGCAACAGCACGGCGCCGCGAAGCGCCGCGGTGAGCGGCCTGCGATGCGCGACTGGCAATGAACGACGGAAAGACATCAGGGCTTTGCAGTGAGCGAAAGGTTGGGTTCTCCCCGCGTCCCGAGCACGCCCGCGTCGCGCGAGAGTTGTGCAAGCGTCGCGTACCATGTCCAGCGGGATTGCACGGACTGCGCACGCGCGTCGGCGAGGGCGCCCTGCGCAGTGAGCAGGTCGAGAATGCTCCCCACGCCTTCCGAGTAGCGTCCGCGGGCCACCTCCTCGGACTGGAGGGCGCTCGCGAGGAGCTCCGCGGACGTGGTCAGGCGCTGCGTCGCCGTGCGGAGCGCATGGTACGACGTAAAGACCTGCGCGATCGCCTGAAGACGCGTCTGCTCGGCGCGCGCCGCGAATACCGCCGCATTCTCCCGTGCCGCGACGAGGTCGTATTCGCGGGAGAATCCCGAAAATATGGGAACGTTGAGGCCGAAGGTGAGCGCGTAGGTCTGTCCCGAGAGGGCCGTACTGTTGGAGTACACGCGCCCGCTGTTGGCGCCAAGCGTGATCGTGGGAAGCGTGGCGGAGCGCGTCGCACGCACCAGGTCCTGGCTCTGGCGTGCGAGCGCGCGCGCGGCAGCAACGTCCGGCCGGTCCCGCACCGAGCGCTCGATGAGTGAGTCGACGTTTTCCGCCAGCACCAGCACCGGTGCCACACCGGTATCTGGCGCGACGTCGAACCGCGCGTTCGCCGCCAACCCCAGCGTGAAGGCGAGCTGTGCGCGCGCGGCCTGGACGTTGCCCTCTGCGGTCTGGGCGGCCAGTTGCGACTGGGCGAGGGCCGTGCGTGCCTGCAGCACGTCGGCAATCGTCGCGAGGCCCACATCGTGGCGGCGGTCCGCCGCCGTGAGATTCGCCTGCCCGGTGGCGACCGTCGCCTGGGCAGCCTCGAGCAGGCCGCGGCTGGCCTGATAGCTGAAATACGCGCCCTCGGCCTGGAGCACGACGCTCTGTACCGTGGCGTTATGCGTGAAATCGGCGGCAAAGAGTGCTTCGTGCGCCGCGGCCATGTTGCCTCCGCGCGCGCCGAAGTCGAGCAGGACATACTGCAGCGAGAGCGTGGCGCTCGTGGTCGTACGTTCGGACGGCACGCGCGCCGGATTCTGCGAGATGGATTGAGATGGGCCGCCAATGACGTCAGCGCTCAGCGACGGGAAGAACTTGCCGCGCGCCGAGCCATAGACGGCGGATGCGGCGCGCGCCTGGGCCCAGCTCTGGCGCGTCTGTGGGCTGTTGCCGAGCGAAAGGTCAACCACGTCAGTCAGGGAGAGGCGATCCAGGCGCGATGCGATGTCTGCGGGCACGAGGGCGCCGCGGGCGGCACGCCGGGCCTCGTCGTCGCTGAAGGGTGCCCGCGCACCGGCGCTTGCGGGCCACACGGCAGAGGGCGCCTGAGGCGATGCGCGCACTCCGCCCACGTGCACTGGGGGTGAACACGCGGCTGCAGCGAGCACGGCGAGCACGGTGGCGACGTGCCGAAACGTGGGCGAATACGTCGAGTGCGCCGAGTGCGCCGAGTGCGCCGAGTGCGCCGAGTGCAGCGAGTGCATCGGAGGAATGATACTCACCCCGGCGGCTCTCCTGACGCACCGCGCACGCGTTCAGCCAGGGCCTCGAGGGCATGAAGCTCAAATGGCTTCTCCAGCACCGGGACCGGCACCGTCGCGAGGAACTCCGACACGTCCCCGGCCGTGACGTCACCGGAGGAGAGAATCATGCGGCGCGCCAGCCCGGGTGCCTCCGCGGCCAGCCGCCCATACAGTTCGGACCCCGACAGGCCCGGCATCTTGAGATCGCACAGCACGACGTCATACTGCGCCGCCGCGTCGGGCCGCAGCAGCTTTACGAGCGCTTCACCGCCGTCCCGCGCCTCGTGTACCACCCATCCCCGCCGCTCGAAGAAGCGGCGCAACACCAGACGAATCGACTCCTCGTCATCAATCACGAGAAGGCCCGCTCGACGCGCCGGTGAAATCGCGCCGCGCTGCGGGATTTTCGCAGCTTGTTCCTGCGCCGCGCCGGTCGCGACCGGCAGCCGCATGATGAATCGCGCGCCTCTGCCGGATGGCGTGCCGCGATTCTCGGCACGCAACTCACCGCCGTGACCTTTCACGATACCGAGTGACACCGACAAACCCAGGCCGACGCCCTCTCCCATGGACTTCGTAGTAAAGAATGGCTCGAAGATTCTCGAGAGATGTTCTTCGCGAATACCAGGCCCATCGTCGTCCACCACGACCTCGAAACAGTCATTCGTGCGCCGCGCCGCGAGCCGCACTGAACCGCCCGCGCCTGTCGCTTGTGCCGCATTCGCCAGCAGGTTGGTAACCACTTGCTCAAAGCCGGCCCGGTCCAGATCGAGTGGCGTGTCGGGGTCAGCAACCGAGGACTCGAACGCGATTCCCTGAGCGCTCAACGCGGGGCGCGCCGTGAGCAGGAGCGTGTCGAGGATAGGCCCCGGGGTCTCCCGGCGGCGCAGCCTGCCAGGACCACGACGCACGAACGCGAGCAGGTCCCGGACGATGGTGCGCGACCGCAGCACCTGCGCAAGGATCACCTCGAGCGCAACGCGTTCCTCCTGCGGCCTGGGATCGGCGAGCAGGTCTTCGGTAAAGTTGAGGATTGCCGCGAGCGGATTGTTGAGCTCGTGCGCCACACCGGACACCAGCTTGCCCAGCGCCTCCGTGCGCTCGGCGTTGGCCACGCGAGCGCGCAGCATTTCGCGCTCGCGTTCTGCCGCGATGGCGCCGCTCTCGTCAATCCAGACGCCGGCCACTCCCACGATGGCTCCGGCGTCGTCGCGCATGGGTGCCAGATGCCCGCGAAAGTGGCGTTCCTCCGGGACAAGAGGCGGCTTCAAAGTCCAGTGGAGTGTCACATTCTCGCCGGCGAACGCGCGCATGTTTGCCTTTTCATGCAACTCCGCCACGTCCGGGGGCGCCAAGTCGCGGGCGCGCGTACCGATGTACCTGTGCGCCTGCGCGTCTTGCTGCTGGGCCCACTTGCCGAAGACGGAGGTAACGAGCTGGTCCTTGTCGATTGTATAGAAGCCGATATCGAGCGCGGTAACGATCATGCGCAGCTTGCGGTCGGCCGCGCGCAGTTCTTCGTTGTGCTGCTTCTCTTCCGTCACGTCGCGCGCCACCAGGAGAACGGATAGCCGCCCTCCAGTGCTGGCGAATGGCGCGCTGCCGTGGCGGGTTCGAGCGTGGCGAGACTCTCGACGGGCTGGCCGGGGCTCACGAGGTGGCGGGAGGACGGGGCGTGATGCTGGATTCTACGCCGCGGAGTGGGATTGCGCCAAAGAGAGACCCGACTTGCGCCCGCAGCCCGGCCGATCAATATATGAAACATGATCGGGGCACGACCCATGGAGAGTCAACCCTTCGCTTGCCCGGCTGTTCATCTGAACCGCGGCTCTCCTGCGCGGGTGGCCGCAGCGCTACTCACGCCGCTGTTGCTCGTCGCGGGTATTGGGAATCAGGCTGACGCTCAGCCCGTTGCGTCAAGAATGCCGGCGAGCTCGCAGCGCGTTGTGGTCGCCAGACTCGGCACTCCTGTGGGAGAGATTCTTCGCGTCGATCCGGTCGGAGAGCCGCTGCCGCTACCCGACGGGCGAATCGAACAGCGTTACCGCGTCCTCGCGAATGTGGCATTCACACTTGCGGGCGCAGCCTCCGACCATGACGCTGTCGCGTTGACCGAGGGAGGCGCCGAAGCGCCGCTTGCCGCGTACGTCGGCAGGCCGGGATTCCATGCCGGGATCCGCGTGCGCACAACAGGACCGATTCCCCCCAGGCTCTCGGCGCAGGCGCGACCTGCGCCGTCCGGGCATGGTGGCGGGTCAGGGCGCTGAGATCAGGAGGACGACGGGGAGCGCGTAGGTGCCGGGGATATCGAGCGTCCAGCTCCACAGCACACGATACCAGACGTTCACGGTGGTCGACGCCGTGGCGGTGCCGGTCGCGAGTGATGTGGCGGCGCCGGGCATGGCCGTGTACGGCCCGCCTGAGCTTGTCGCGAACTGCAGATCGCTCCGAGGTTTGGTGGGGCTCGCGCCGCCCGTCGCCGTCCAGGTCGCCTGGCTCGAGCTGATGGACAGCGTCCAGCTGTTGTTCACCTTCACCTGAACCGCGTGTCCGAGGGCCTGTGTGAACCCCTGGTTGTAATCGTTCGCGGTGGGATTGCCGAAATTAAACGACGTGGGCGTCACCGTGACGCGCGCCGTGGTCTGCGTCGTGATTTGCAGCGTGTTCGACGTGGTGCACGACGATGGGATCCCTGTCGCGTTGCACGTCGTTTGTGTCCATGCGGGAGACGCCGAGACCAGCGAGAAGGCGACCGCAAGCACGCTGGTCTTCATTCTCACGGTCCGCTTCGGCGCAGGACGAACCGGCCAGTCGAGCTGCTTCCGGCCTCGATGCTCGCCCAGCTTCCGCTGATGGAATCCGCCCGAAGAATGCCGATGTGCCGGCGCGCGATGCCCTGCACGAGCAGATCGAAATCCGCGATGCTGTCAGACAGCAGCTGCCCCGCCGCGGCGCCCGAGAGCGTTCGCACCTCGCCTGATGTCTTGCGTTCAATCATGGTAAACGTCCCCTCGAACGCACCCACACCACTGGCGATGCTGCGCCACGAGACCGACCCGTCGAGTGCGGCCGATGAGGGTGTCTGCTGTGTCCCGCCATAGACCCATGAGCCGGTGGCCCGGGAAGAAGGCGCCGGAGCGGTGGTGTTGCTGCACGCGGACACGAGCGCCACAGCGAGCAGCAGGAGGTACCTACCTCGCATCGTCATCGCGCATGTCTCCTCCCGGGCTGGCGCGGGCGCGGATCTGGCGCGGGCGAACCTGCTGCGGGTCGACGCGGACGGCGCGGGGTGTCACCTGGAGCGAGACTCTGATGAGCGACCCGCCGCCCTCCACGCGTACCACCGGCAGCGGTGCCGGCAACGTCAGGGGCGCGCCAACGCGTGAGAGATCGGCCCCGATTTCGTACACACCAGGCGGGAGCGCGTCAAAGCGCAGTGTTCCGTGCGCGTCGGGGCTTCCGGTCCAACTGCGGGCGGCCGAATCCGTCAGCACAATCACTGCACGCTCGAGCCGAACATTGGCCGGGTCGATGCCCGCGTTGTTCGTCAGCAGCAGACTCACCTCCACCGGGGCCGTGGGAACGATGGCAAGCGCAACGGCGTCGATTGCTCGTTCCCCGGACGGGCGAGCGCCCACGACCCAACCGCGCGGGAGTGACCGAGGGTCCACGTCAACCTGATGTGACTGGCTCCGGCCCATCGGAAAGCGCCCTTGGGCGTCGGTTGTCACAACTGCGCCGTCGATGTGAACCACCGCACCCGGGACGCCGCGCTCGTTGCGATCGCGCTTTCCATTGCCGTTCAAGTCTTCAAAGACCACTCCGCGCAACGCCGCCGAACCGAAGGCCGGCAGGCCGATGGCGCGCCTGATCTTCGTGGTGATGACCCATGGAGACCTTCCGGATTCACTCTGCTGAAAGTCGTTCCGTTCGGTGTCGATGACCAGCAAGTACGACTCGGCAATGCGCACGTCGAGTCCGAGGACCTCGGAAAAGACCGTGACGTTGGTCGCCGCCAGATGATATCCCAGCAGCTCGGCGCGGAGATGCGCGCGCCCGTGCAGGAACGGCATCTGCTCAATGCGGGCGGCGACGGTCTGCTGCCGCGTGGGAATGCCCACACCGGTGCCGGTGCGCTCATCCGACACCTCAAGCTGCAGCTCCCCCAGGCGCGTCGAGGCGGCGGCTGACGCAAAGAGTGCGAGGCGCGGTGCGACCGCGTTGATCGTCAAGTCCTCCGCGATGCTGGTCTTACGCTGGAGCGTTCCACTCGACACGCCGAGACGCGTTTGTATGCGTGCCACCACGGCGCTCCACGATACCCGCGCCTCGCGATCGAGGTTCGCGAATGAGCCGATGACGCTCGTTCCTTTCCAGCGAGACTCGCGTGCATCAAGTGAGACCGATCCGAGAGGACCGAGCCCGAACTGCGGCGAGAACATCCAGCCGGAACTGCCAACCCCGGAGCCGACGGCAATGCCACCGTCGTGACTGTTCCAGGCGCTGGCGCTGAGGGAGAACCAGTCTTTTACGCGCCTGAATCCATCGACGTGGAATTCATCCTCCGCGTGGTTGAATGCCGCCGTGCCGCCGGGTGCATGGGAAACCGCAGCATTGAATCCCCACTCCCGTGATCGATGATCGAGACGAGCGAGCCATGCAAACCGGCTGGTCGAGTCGGTGGTGCGCCGCCCGGCCTCTGCGACCAAGGCTCCGTCACGCCACGGCAGCGTCACATCCGCCGCAATCGTCTGAGCGGACCGCCCCGTGCCCACGTCGTCGCTGAGACTGCTGACGATGATGCCGGTCCACGTGGGCCCAGTACGAAATGACGCATCACCGACGATGTAGCGCCCTCCGCTGGGCGGCTGCACGCCGAGCACGCCCCCGCGCCACCGATTGTTCATCACGCGCCCCGACGCTCCCGTTCCCCACAGACCAGTACCCGCCAGTCCGGCGTCCGAGATTCCGACGGTGCCCACTCCCGCCTCCCACTCAGGTGCGTGCAGCGTGAGGAAGGTGCTGCTCGACGAGTAGCCGAGGCGGCCGAGCGAGCGCTGTATGAGTGGCGGAAGCCTGTCGGCGTGTGGCGTGATGCTCGCGCGCCCGGTCACTTGCACGTCGGGCATCAGCTCGCCGGACAGGTCCGCGCCAACGGCAGGCGCGACGGTCCCATTCCCATCTTGCGCTATTGCGGCAGTTGCCTCCAGCATGGGACGCCAGCCGAACGCGCCTCGCATGCCTGCCCCACCGAGCACGTTGAGCGACACCGCCTTGGTCGCGCCGCTCGCGGACGTTGCCTGAATGAGGATCCCGTAGTCTCCAACGCCGGCGTTTTCCGGGAGCACAATCTCGAAAGGCACCGACACGGTCAGGCCCGCTTCGACACGCAGCGGCTGCACGAACAGAACCTGCGATCTCCAGTCGGCCGGCAGTTTCAGCGCCAGGGTGATGATCTCAGTCGCGTTTCCGCTGTTGCGCACGACGACCTCCGTGCGCAGCCGGGCCCCCGCGTACCATCCTACCAGGGCACGAGCCGGCTCCAGCTGCAGGTCGTGGCGCGCCAGCACATCCACGATCACCGGGACCTCGATCGGCTCGCATCCATTCGCGCAAGTGAATCGCATGACACCCACCGTGAGACGGCCCGCCGGCGCGCTCGCGGGAACGGAGATGGAGACGGCAAGCGGCCAGGCACCGTACTCGGTGGTGATCTCGCCGTCGAGCTGGCCGATCACCGTGAGCGCGCTCTGGCGCACGAATGCAAAACGACCTCCTCGAGCGCGCAGCTCCGGAGGTACCGGAATCGCGACGACCCTCACCGCATTGGGCGGCGATTCCACGACGACCGCGTCCGCCTCGTTGGCGCGCGCGCTGCCGCGCTCCTTCGACTCAGCTCGCACCGGCGATGCGTCGACAAACGCTGTTGGTAGCGCGCGCTGCGCCGCCGCGGGAACGACGGTGAGCACAGCCAGCAGCAGGCTCACCGCCGCGCGTTTCAGGGCGTTACCTGCAGGGTGATGGTGACAGGGACCGAGTAGGTCAGAGGCGTGTCAGTCGCCCAGTTCAGATTGCAGCGAAACCAGATCGAGTTGTTCCATGACGTGCCCACATTCTGGATAACCTTGCTCTCCACCAGAGCGTCGGTCGTGGTGAGCGCGTTCCACGTGCCCAGATCGTTCCGGCGCCACTGGCAATCGCTAACGGACTTGCCGCCGCCCATCGTCGCGGCATTTGCGCGGATATATGCAGTCGTCGTACGGATCCTGTTTCTCGCGGTGATCGTCACGGTATAGGTCGTCGAAGTCGGGGAATCGCGGAACCCCTGATCGAAGTCCGCGAGAACGGCAGTGCCCATGTTCCCGTTAAATCCCGTCAGGGCGAGCTTGGTGACGGGCTGCGCACCGACTGGGACCGCGCAAGCAAGGGCGAGGAGCATTGGCCACCGGATCATCGCGCGAGGTCGAGGTTGATCTGCCCTGCGACGATCTCGGCGCCGCGGAAATCGAACAGCATGAGCACGACGTACCGTCCGGGGGGCAGTTGCGGCACGCGCGACCGCACGCGTCGCCGCGAGCCAGGTAATACCGGGAACTCATCCATGGTCACCCGCTGCACGAGCGAGTCGCCGAGTGTGCGATACTCGACGCTACCCTTCACGAGCGACTGAATGACGCCGCGGTTGCGCACGATCGCCATCACGTCGGTTCCCGCGGTGTCGGCCGCCGATTCTGCGCCTCCCGGCACATGATGCTCCACGTCGACCGTATCGACCGTCAGCTCCGGGCGGGTCGCCGGCGGCTCGACGTACAGCTTGATACCCTGCCGGAGCTCGACAATCACCTGCGCCCCGCTCGTGAGGGCTGCGGGCTTCGGCGCCGTCGCGACGTAGATGATCGACCAGCATGAAGTCGAGCGGGCCCCGCCCGAATAGGTGACGAGCACCGCTTGGGACTCGCCTGGGGCAAGTCGCAAAATGGTCGGGAATACTTCCACGGCCGGCTGACACGAGCCGCTCAGCACTCCCGCACTATCGTGGAAGATCTGACCTCCATCGAGCGTGCGTTCCCAGTCCCCGATCCTGAGTTGCGAGGTCTGGGGCTGATCGCTGACGTTCCGCACCGTGAACGCTCCGCGCGCCTGTCCCGGGCCGGCGGTGAGGAAAACCTCGAAGTGATCCACTTCGAGTTGCGCACGTGCCGCGCCCGGCGCAACCAGGCCGCAGAGCACGGCACCTGCCCATGCAAGTGCGCGCGCCCATGCGGTCTTCACGGCGAGGACAGCGTGTACGTGAGCGGCATGGTGTACGTGCCGGGCGAGTCGGTCGCGAGTGTCCAGGTTGTGCGATAGCCGACCGTCACGGTCGTGCCCCCGCTCGCGGCACCGGTCGTGAGCGACACCGCCGAGGTGGTCGTGGTCGTATAGCTCGTGCCGCCATTCTTCGTATACTCGAGGTCAGCCACGGCCTTGGCATTGTTGCCGGTGCCCGTCCACGCCGCGCCCTGAATGGTCAGCGTCCAGGCCGCGTTCGCCCGAACCGTCGCGACGTGGGCCCCCAGGTCAACCTTGGTGGTGGTACCGCTGGCCACGAAGTCGGCGTTTGTCGGCGCCGTAAGCGTGAATGATGCAGGGGTGATCGACAGGAACACGATCCGCTGCACGGTCGTGGTGACCTGCACGCCGGCAGGCGAGCAGGATGGAGCCGCACCGGTCGCACCGCACGTCGCCTGCGCCTGAACGGTTGCCGTGGCTGCGGCCATCACGACCGCCGTCAATGAACTCATCGAAAAGCGACCAAACATGGCTGATGGTCTCCAGTTAACGCGCGTGATAATGCTTGAGTTTCCGTGGTCGCGACCTCGCCGCATCGCGAATAAGCCTTCGATCAAGGGAAGACCCGTGCCACGGCTTCAGTGGCGCAATTGTGCCTGTGCGTCTAGGACGTTTCAGCACTTAACACGTCACTAGGCACGGCTTTGCATGTGCCAGTCGCATGGTCACTTGCGGGGTTGTGCGATCCGTCACATGGCGCGAAACAGCACGACCTCGGGCAGGATGCAACGCCTCTCGGCCCCCCCTCGGTCGTCCTGCGCGCCCCCGCCTGGCGCAAGCTATAAATAGATGTACTTCAGATAGTTGTACTTCAACTATTCATCGTCGATCTCGCGGGTGGGGCACCTTGAAGACCCCCCAAGGCGCCACGATCGACGTCAGCGACTAGCATTCGGCTTGACCTGCACCGGAGGCCGTGTGCGACTGGCCGATTACATAGCAGACAGTTCCGAGGTGATTCTGGCCGAATGGGTTTCGTTTGCCGCAACGTGCAGTCCTGCAGCACAAACGATGAACCGGGTGGACCTCCGTGATCACGCGTCGGCGATGCTCAGGACCATCGTCACGGACCTCCGCACTCCCGAGACCGCGGCGGAGCAAGCGGAGAAATCCAGGGGGCACGCCGAACCGCACCCTGACGGTGAAGAGACACCCGCAGAGATTCACGGTGCCGCGCGGGCCGAGAGTGGATTCACGGTGGGAGAGACGGTGTCCGAGTTTCGCGCGCTGCGCGCCAGCGTCATCCGGCTCTGGACGAAGACAATTGGGAGCCTGACGGGAGCCGACCTGGACGACCTGATACGATTCAACGAAACCATCGATCAGGCATTGGCCGAATCCATCACGCGATATACAGAGGACCTCGATCGTTCGAAAGAGATGTTTGTCGCGATCCTCGGCCATGATCTTCGCACGCCGCTGGGCGTGATCAGCATGTCGTCGCAGCACATGCTCGCTGCAGGAGTACTCGGGGAGCCGTATCGCTCGTTGGCCGGCCGGATCGCGCGCAGTTCCGCTCGAATGAGCGACATGGTCGCTGACCTGCTGGACTTCACGCGCAGCCGGCTCGGCGCCGGCATCCCCGTCGGGCGAGCGAGCATGGATATGGGGACCGTAGTCTGCCAGGCTGTCGACGAGATGGCCGCTGCCCATCCGGAGAGCTCGTTGCATTGCACCGTGTCGGGCGATTTGCGCGGCAGCTGGGACTCCGGGCGCATCGCGCAGCTGATGGCCAACCTGCTGGGCAACGCCGTACAGCACGGCTCGGCCGAGACGCCGATCACCGTGACAGCACAGGGCGAGGCGGGGGAGGTCGTCCTGCGGGTGCACAACCACGGCCCGGCCATTCCGTCCTCCGAGCTCCACGACGTGTTCAGCCCCCTCAAGCGCCTCAAGTCGGGCGAAGAGGCGCCGCGCGATCCCAGCAATCTCGGCTTGGGGCTTTACATCGCCGAGCGAATCGCGATCGCGCACGGAGGCAGCATCAGCGTGAGTTCCTCGAGCGAGGCCGGCACCGCTTTCACGGTGCGTCTGCCACGGGAGGGGGCCGGCGTCTGACTATCCTGCACCCTCTTGCAAATAAACTGTGTCTTGAAACTTCAGGGATGAGAACATGAAACAGTCGGGCGGGAGGCAGGGCGAGTCGGCATCGGAGCTTATCTCGAAGAGAATCGCCGAACTCGGGGACTGGCGCGGGGAAATCCTCAGCAGAATGCGCAAGCTCATCAAAGACGCAGACCCGGACGTCGTCGAGGAGTGGAAGTGGATGGGCACTCCGGTCTGGTCGCACGACGGCATCATCTGCACTGGTGAGTCCTACAAGAATGTCGTGAAGCTTACCTTCGCCAAGGGCGCGTCTCTGAAGGATCCGGCCCGTCTCTTCAACTCGAGTCTCGACGGAAACGCACGCCGCGCGATCGACATCCACGAAGGAGAAGAAGTTGACGAGTCCGCCTTCAAGGCGCTCGTTCGCCAAGCGGTCGCCCTCAATAGTTCCGGCAAGTCGAAACCTTCGAAGAAAGCGAAGTCCTAAGGGATTCCGCCCCTGAACAGGTCCGACATCGGGGTGGCGGAGGTGTCGTTCCGCCCGAGCGTACCCAGGTTGAAGATGGCCTCGACAGTCGCAAGGAGCGAAATAGTGGGAATACTGGACCCAGCGCCGACTTATCGCCGCCGGCCAGCAGCAGATACACGGTCTCTCCGCGGCGCATGAAGTACACTCGGTAACCGGCACCGACATCGATCCGCATTTCGCTCACGCCCTCTCCGAGGGCCTTGCAGTCGCCAAAATTCCCGTGCTGCGCCGAGACTAACCGCGCAATGATTCTTGCCTGCGCTTTGCGATCGCGCAGCGTGCCGAGCCACCGGTCAAACTCCGCGGTCCGACGGCGCTTGATGGGCACGACAGTCGCGCCGGCGCGCAGGCCGTCCAGATAATCGGCCCACACCTGCATCATCTTCCGGCGCTCCGGCAGGCGTTGTGCCTTGTTGTACGCCGCTCGGACTTTGTAATTTCAGTAAGTTACGGCTTGTTTGGGGCACGGAAGGACGCCCGGGGACGGCGAATTACATTCCGGGAAAGGCTAGGGTCGGAATCGAACCGGCGTAGACGGCTTTGCAGGCCGCTGCATGACCACTCTGCCACCCCGCC
>DASZZO010000144.1:0-5024 GCA_035544915.1 Gemmatimonadaceae bacterium
GAGCGAGCGGGCCAGCAGCTCGCCGCCGCGATCGCCGACTCGGCAAGGAGCATGAAGCTCCTGCCGTTCGACAGCACGGGGGCCGCCCAGTCGCGATTCGTCCTGACGGGTACGCTGACAGCACTGCCGGAGAAGGACCGCTACCGGCTGAGCGTCGCGTTGTCAGATCGCCGAACCGGCATAGTGATCGGTCGTGCGGTGGCGCCGTTTCGCGAGGTCGGTCTCGATGTGTCCACCACACGCTTTTACACGGATAGCCCGTCGCTCGTGCGCGATCGATCGGTCGAAGGATACTTGAAGACGGCGGAGACCGAGAAGGGCGGGTCGGCCGACGCACTCTACATCGACCAGCTTCCTACGGGCGCGCTCATTGCGAATGCGCAGGCGGCCTACAACGCTGAGAAATGGGATGACGCGCTGCGGCTGTACAAAGTCGCGGCACAGCGCACGGACGGCCAGCAGCTTCGCACGTTCAACGGCCTCTACCTCGCCAACATTCAGCTCGACCATCCAAAGGACGCCGAAGAGGCCTTCGGCAAGATCGCCGTGTTGGGCCTCGCCACCAACAACCTCGCCGTGAAGCTGCTCTTCCGGCCCAACAGCACCGACTTCTGGCAGGACCCCAAGGTCAGCGGCGTATATCCGATGTGGTTGCGCCAGATTGCCAAGGCCGCGCAATCGGCGGATGGCTGCCTGAACATCACGGGCCATACGAGCCGCAGCGGATCGATGGAGGTGAACGACAAACTTTCGTTGAGCCGCGCCACGGTCATTCGCGACCGCCTGGAGCGCGAGGCGGCGGGCATCGCGAAGAAGTCGCGCGTCAAGGGGGTGGGGTACCGGGAGAATATTGTCGGCACCGGAGCAGACGACGCGAGCGACGCGGTCGATCGGCGGGTGGAGTTCAAGGTTGTGCCGTGCGGCGGCTGACCCCCTGGCCGCTGTGCACTTCCATCACCGCGGCACCGTCCTTTCGCGGATCCGACGCCCCGAAGTTCATCCCGTGAGCAAAATCCCGGAGCACCGCCTGCCCCGACCCCATCCTCGTCGATGAGTAATCGCCGCGCAGGAGGACCTGGTGGCCCATCGCCGTGAGCGCGCTGCGTATGGCCTCGGGAACGCGCGCCTCCACACTCACGTCGCAGCCGGTGAAGGTCTCCTTGGAAAACCGCGCGGCATCCATCGCACTCTGGATGTTCATGCCGAAGTCGACGACGTTCGACACGAACTGCGCATGTGCCTGTCCCTGGTTCCAGCCGCCCATGATGCCGAAGGCGACGCGGACATTCTCCTTCTCCATGAATCCCGGAATGAGCGTGTGCACGGGCCGCTTGTGCGGAGCGAGCGCGTTCGGATGCGTTTTATCGAGCGTGAACAGCCCGCCGCGGTTGTGCAGTGCAAACCCCGCGCCGCCCACGGCGAGCCCGGACCCGAAGCCTACGCTCGCAAAATTGCTCTGAATGAGCGAGACCATGTTCCCCTCGCCGTCCACGACACTGAGATAGGTCGTCCCGTGATCCGTGCCCGCGGGGACGCCCGCCGCCACGTTGCAGTTCGCCTTGGCGGGGTCGATCAGGCTGGCGCGCGATTTCGCGTACTCCTTTGACCGCAGCGTGTCGACCGGGACTTTCGAGAAGCGGAGGTCGGCGTCCCAGCGCAGCATGTCGGCATACGCAACTTTTTTCGCCTCGATCATGGTGTGCAGTGCACGGGCCGAGTTGTGGCCGTACGCGGCGAGCGGTGACAGCTCCATGATGTTGAGCATCTCGAGGGCGGCGATTCCCTGCGTGTTCGGCGGCAGCTCATAGACTGTCCAGCCGCGATACGTCGTCGAGATCGGCTCGACCCACTCGCTCTGGAAGGACGCCAGGTCCGCCGCTGCCATCGTTCCACCGTGGCTCGACGACGTTGCGAGTATGCGGCGGGCAATGTCACCCTTGTAGAATGCATCCCGGCCACCTGTGGCGAGCGCCCGATAGGTCCACGCGAGATCCGGGTTCTTGAACAGCTGGCCGGCGGCCGGCGCATGTCCATCGACGAGGTAGGTCTTTGCCGTTGGCGCGTCCTCCTGGAGCACTTTTTCACTGTCGTGCCAATACACGCTCACCACCTCGCCCACTGCGAATCCCGCTTCCGCGTAGTGGATGGCCGGCGCGAGCACATCGGCGAGTTTCTTCCGCCCGAACCGCGTGAGCAGCTTGCTCCACCCATCCACTGCGCCGGGCACCGTAACGGAGTGGATGCCCTTTT
The DNA here is from genome assembly GCA_035544915.1 of Gemmatimonadaceae bacterium. Taxonomy (GTDB): domain Bacteria; phylum Gemmatimonadota; class Gemmatimonadetes; order Gemmatimonadales; family Gemmatimonadaceae; genus Fen-1231. The sequence goes on from DASZZO010000144.1 coordinate 2,251, forward strand.
GCGGCATCTCGGTGATGCCCTTGGCGCGCAGATAGTCAACGGTGAGCCCCGCGGGCGCCCAGCCGGACGCGTTCAGTCCGTAGAGCTTTCCGGTCTTTGCCTCGTAAATGATTGCGAACAGATCCCCACCCACGCCGTCGTTCATCGGCGCGACGAGCCCCATCATGGCGTTCGTGGCGATGGCGGCGTCGATGGCGTTCCCGCCGCGCTCCAGAATCGCCGCCCCCACTTGCGATGCCAGCACGCTTTCACTCGCGACGATGCCGGACGGCGACATCACCATCGAGCGTGACTGGGAGCGATCCTGCGCTGCGGCGTCAGCGACGACGACGGACATGGCGAGCGCGATGGGGCCAGCGAGGGCCAGCGTGGTGCGGCGGTTGCATATGGGCATATTTTGGCTCTACAGAACATGACTGCGGGGGCGGAATCTAACCAGCGGGTATTTAATCCCGTGTGGGGTGCGGAGGGCGGCGATCGTGCTGCGGGCGGCGCTTAGTACGGCGGACGGCGCGTCGTGGGGCGAGCGCGGGATGCGGTCGCATGATCCTGGGTTCAATGGGTGCGGGCAAGTCGATCCATTGTGCCGGCTCGCTCCACCGTTTATGCTGCGAGACTTGTACCGAGGAACAGCGATGTGCCCGACGTTCGAAGAACCTGAGGTCTTCTGGGGTGAGCTGGCCCCCTGCCAGCACCTCGTGGAGTTCTACGATCACGATCAGGTGTTTCTCGATTCCCTCGAAGGTTTCGCAAGCGGCGGCATCCGCGCAGGGGAAGCCGTGATCGTGATCGCCACCGAACCCCACCGTCGGGCGCTCGAGGATCGTCTTGCCGCGCGTGGTATCGACGTCGAGCTTGCGCGCTCCCGGCAGCAGTACATCGATCTGGATGCTGAGGCGACGCTGGCAACGTTCATGTCCAACGGATGGCCCGACGACGACTTGTTCATGCAGGCGATTACCCGGCTCCTGATCCGGGCTGGCGCGCCGGCTCGGCCGGTCCGGGCATTCGGAGAGATGGTCGCTCTGCTGTGGGCACGCGGCGATAACGCGGCGACGATCCGCCTCGAGCACCTCTGGCACACATTGTGTCTGGCAAGGGGGTTCTCCCTCTTTTGCGCCTATCCAAAGAGTGGATTCACGGAGGATGCCAGCGCGTCGATGCGCGAAATCTGCGCGACGCATTCGAAGGTTTTCATCGGATAGCCGCTTCGCGCTACTGAGCGCGCGGCCGGATCGGCCACCGTCCGGACGCGGGGCACGTCTTCGCGCCGAGGCGCCGCATCAGTGCCTCGAACCGCGGATTGGCCTTCAGCGGATCGAGCAGCGGCTCGCAAGGGATGGTAATTTCCTGAAAGAGCGGTTCTCGCTGCTCGATACCTCTCTCGATCGCCACAAACGCGGAGTCCGGCCTTCCGAACGTCAGTTCGATGATTCCCCTGATGAGATGCGGCGAGTTGCCGCCCTCGCGCTCGAGGATGGCCCGCTCCCGCTCCGCCTCAGTCCACCGGCCCGCGGCTGCGTAGCCGAACATCGTATACATCCGTCCGCCGAAAATCCGGGGATCGATGCTGACGCCCTTCTCAAATGCCGCTATCGCGCTGTCGGGCATTTCGAGAAAGGCATATGCCAGGCCCATGTTCTGATACGCGAACAGCGAGCGTGGATCGAGATCGAGTATCGCTCGGGTCGCATCAATGGCCGCCCGATATTGACGTTGCGCATAGAGCGTGTACTGAATGCCGATGAGAGCGCTCACGTCGAGCGGGTCGATCTGGTGGGCACGGCGTGCCTCGCCCAGCGCTTCGTCCAGGCGCCCGAGCGCCCCAAGCATGAACGAATGCGACTCCAGTACGCCGGCGTTTCCCGGATCGAGGACCGCCGCCTTGGCGAGGGTCCGCTCCGCGTCGATGAGGCGCATCTGATTGGCGAAGATCGAGCCATTGGCAACCCAGGCATCGACAAGAGTCGAGTCGATCGCGAATGCGCGAGCCACGCTTTGTCTGGCCAGGGCGAGCAGCGTGTCGCGCGACCCGAACCCGGTGGAAGGAAGCAGCGCGTACGCCCACGCGAGGTCCGCGTGTGCGCGACCAAACTGCGGGTCGCGCGTGACCGCACTCCTGAAGAACTCGGCAGCGGGACCGTACTCGAGGCGATTGAGATGGAACTTTCCCTTGAGATACAGGTCGTACGCCTCGACATTTGATGTGCCACCTGGCAGTCCGGGGCCTTGGCCGCCAGGCCTGCTCGCCGCCGGACGCACCTGCAGAACGCTCAGGATCGCGCGCTTAATGGAATCCTGGACGACGGAGAGATCGGCAATCATCCTGTCGAAGGAGGCGCTCCAGAGTGTATTCTCGTCTGCCGCCTTCACGAGCTCGGCCGTCACATGGAGGCGCAAACCTGCTCGACTGACCGTTCCCTGAAGGACCTCGCCGACGCTGAGCTTCTCGCCTGCATCCCGCGGAGCGTGCCCCTTCAATCGGATCGACGAGCTGCGCGCCTTCACACTGAGCCCCGGCACCGCGTTCAACGCGCTCCGCAGCTCGTCGCTCATCCCCTCGGCGAGGTAGTCGTATGTGCTGTCAGCGCTCTTGTTCTCAAACGGAAGCACGGCAATCGAGCGGCCGGTGGCCCCGAGCGGCGAGCGCGTGCGCGATCTCCAGTACGCGAGCAGCGACCCGGCGAGAACGGCCGTGGCGAACACCGCGGTAATCCACCGCCGGCGAATCCTCGGGCGCGACGATGCGGCGGCCGGCAGCGTGCCGTTCGGCT
>DASZZO010000145.1:0-27817 GCA_035544915.1 Gemmatimonadaceae bacterium
CTCGATCGCGAAGTCGATCATCATGATGGCGTTCTTTTCCACGATACCGACCAGCATGATGATGCCGACGAAACCATAGATGTCGAGGTCGAGCCCGAAGGCGATGAGCGTGACGAGCGCGCCGAACGCCGCGAAGGGGAGCCCTGTGAGGATCGTGATCGGGTGCACAAAGCTTTCATAGAGTACGCCGAGAATCACGTAGATCACGAACACCGCCAGCAAGAGGAGCAGTGCAAGCCCCTGCTGGGTGTTCATGAACGCCTGTGCCGTGCCGGAGAATCGCGCCGCGACCGAGGGCGGAATGACAGCCGCGGATTCGCGCTCGACCGCCGTGACGCCGGTGCCGAGCGATGTTCCGGGCGCCAGATTGAATGAGACGGTGACCGACGGCAGCTGCCCCGAATGATTCACCGTCACCGGTCCAACCGAGTAGGTGAACTTCGCCACCGCGCTCAGGGGAACGAGCGGGCCGCGCGTCGACCGCACCCACAGCTTCCCCAATGCCTCGACGTCCTGCTGGTATTCGGGGAGCAGCTCCATCACCACCCAGTACTCGTTGGTGGAGGTGTAGATCGTGGACACCTGCCGCTGTCCGAATGCGTCGTAAAGGTTGTTCTCGATTTCGCTCGCGCTCACGCCGAGCTGGCCCGCCGCCTCGCGGTTGATGTCGACTGTCACCTGCGGATTCTCGATCAGCAGGTCGCTGGTCACGTCCGTGAGAATCGGCAGCTGGCGCAGCCGGGCCTCGAGCGCCCGCGCGGCAGTGTCCAGCACCGCGATGTCACCGCTCTGCAGCGTGTACTGGTAGAGGCTCTTCGACGCGAGACCGCCAATGGAGATGGCCGGCGGGTTCTGGACGTACACCGTGATGTCCGGCACGCCCTGGAGCGCCACCGAGAGGTCGCGCGCGATCTGATTCGCGCTGCGCTTGCGCGCGCCGATGGGCTGGAGATCGATCGTGAGTTGTCCCTGGTTCGCTGCGGCCGACGTTCCTACCGAAGAGGTCACCGACTTCACGTCCGGGTCGCGCGCGACGGCGCGGGCCACCTCCTGCTGGTGCTGCATCAGGGCGTCGAACGACACGCCTTCCGCAGCCTCGGTGGTCGCCAGCAACTGGCCGGTGTCGTCGGTGGGAAACAACCCCTTGGGCGTGGAATAGAAAAGCCAGCCAGTCGCCAACAGGATCGCGAGCGAGAACACCAGGGTTGCGGGCCGGTGCCGCATGACTGACGTGAGCGTCCTTTCGTACAGGCCGAGCCATTTCTCATAGAAACGTTCGCTCAGCATGTACAGCCGTCCATGCTGCCGGTCGTGCGACGACCGCAGGAAGCGACTCGACAGCATCGGGGTCAGGGTGAGCGAGACGAAGCCCGAGACGAGAATCGCGACGCCGATCGTCACCGCGAACTCGTGGAAAAGCTTGCCGATGATGCCGCCCATGAACAGGAACGGAATGAACACCGCCGCGAGCGAGAACGTCATGGAGAGAATGGTGAAGCCGACTTCGGAGGCCCCATCGATGGCCGCCTGCAGCTTCGGCTTTCCCATTTCGAGATGGCGCACGATGTTCTCGAGCATCACGATCGCGTCATCCACCACGAACCCCACGGCCAGCGTCAGCGCCATCAACGACAGGTTGTCGAGGCTGTAGCGCAGCAGGTACATGACCGAAAAGGTCCCGATGATCGACATCGGGAGCGCGAGGCTCGGGATGATCGTCGCCGAGAAGTTCCGCAGGAACAGGAAGATCACCAGCACGACGAGCGCGAGCGTCAGCTCGAGGGTGAAGCTGACGTCATTCACCGAGGCCTGGATCGTCGCGGACCGGTCGTAGAGAATGGCGACCTTCACCGACTGCGGGATCTCGCCCTCGAGCCTGGCCAGCGCCGCCTTCACGCGATTGGAGACGTCCACCGTGTTGGTGCCCGGCTGCCGCTGAATCGCGAGCACGATCGAACGGGCGCCGTTGTACCAGCTCGCCGTCTTGTTGTTCTGTACGTCGTCGGTGATGTGCCCGACCTCACTCAGGTGCACGGGCGCGCCGTTCCGGTAGGCGACGATGATGTTGCCGAACGCACTGGCGCTGTCGAGCTGGCCGGTGGCCTGCACGGTGAGCGCGGTCTTCGGGCCCCAGAGGACTCCCGTGGGAAGGTTGACGTTCTGGCTCGTTACCGCCGCGGCCACATCTTCGAGCGCAATGCCACGTGCCGCAAGCTCCGACGGATTCATTTGCAGGCGCACGGCGTACTTCTGCGCGCCGTACACGAGCACCTGCGCCACGCCGCCCACCATGGAGAGGCGCTGCGCGATGGTCGTCTCGCCGTATTCGTCCAGGGTGGAGAGCGGCACCTCGCTCGAGGTAAGCGCCAGCGTCATGATCGGCGCGTCGGCCGGATTGGTCTTCTGGTAGGAGGGCGGCACAATCCCCTGCGGCAGCTGGCGCAGTGTTTGCGCAATGGACGCCTGGACGTCCTGCGCGGCCGCATCGATTGCCCGGTCGAGTGCGAATTGCACGACGATCTGCGTCTGTCCCAGGCTCGAGGTCGACGTCATGTTGTCGATGCCGGCGATTGTCGAGAACGACTTCTCCAGCGGTGTCGCGACGGTCGCCGCCATCGTCTGCGGACTGGTGCCGGGAAGCGTCGCCGTGACCGTGATCGTCGGAAAATCCACATTGGGCAGGTCGCTCACCGGCAGCTGCCGGTACGCCACGATGCCGAACACCAGGATTCCGGCCATGACGAGCGTCGTCATGACCGGGCGCTTGATGAAGAGTGTGGTGAAATCCATTTCGTCAGCTGGTCGCTGCTACAGTGGCGTGCGCCAGCTCGGGGGCGGGCCGTCCGGCGCGGGCCCGTCGGGTGAACAGCCGGCCGAGCCACCCCTGGAGCTCGTCCAGGTAGGTGTAGAACACCGGCGTCACGTAGAGCGTCACCACCTGCGAAAACACCAGGCCGCCGACCACGGCTATTCCCAGCGGGCGGCGCGACGCAGCGCTCGCGCCCACGCCAATGGCGATCGGCAATGTCCCCATGATCGCCGAGAACGTGGTCATCATGATCGGCCGGAACCGCACGCTCGCGGCCTGCATGATCGCCTCGGCGGGCGGCACATTGTTCTCCCGCTCCCGGGCAATGGCGAAGTCGATCATCATGATGGCGTTCTTCTGTACGATCCCGATCAGCATCACGATGCCCACGTACCCGTAGACTCCCAGCTCGACCCGCGCCAGGTACAACGCCGCCAGCGCCCCGAATGCAGCGAACGGAAGCCCCGTGAGGATCGTGACCGGATGGACGAAACTCTCATACAGCACGCCGAGAATCAGGTAGATGATGAAGACTGTAATGAGCAGAAGGATTCCCAGGCCTTGCTGCGACGCCTGAAAGGCCTGCGCCGTTCCCGAGAACCCCGTCGAGATGGACGCCGGCAGCGTGCTGCCCGCGATCTTGTTCACCTGGGCTACGGCGGCACCGAGGGACGCACCGGGTGCGAGGTTGAACGAGATCGTCACGGACGCCATCTGCCCTGAATGCGGGATGCTCAACGGCCCCAGGGTGCGCTCGAACCGGGCCACGTCGGTGAGCGGAATCATTCGCCCGCGTCCGGGCACGTAGAACCGTTCCAGGGCCGAGGCGTCTAGTTGCGCGCTCGGCACGGTCTCCATCACGACCCAGTATTCGTTGGTGGGCGTGTAGATGGTGGAGACCTGCTGCTGGTTGTAGGCGTTGGCCAGCGCGTTCTCGATTACCGATGGCGAAACGCCCAGCGCCAGCGCACGCTGCCGGTCGATGTGCACGCGCACGATCGGTGCCGTGTTCAGCAGGTTGCTCGTGACGCCGGAGAGCATCGGCTCCTGCTGCAGCCGCTGCTGCAAACGACTTGCCTCCGCGTACAACAGCTTGATGTCGCTGGCCCGCAGGGTGAACTGATACTGCGTCTTGGAACCACGCCCGCCAATCTGGATTGACGGCGGGTTGGTGAAGAAGGCAGTCAGTCCCGGGATGCCGGCAAACCGCCGCGTCAGTTCCACCACCATCTGGTCAGCCGATGGCCGCTGGCCGAGCGGTTTCAGCGTGACGTTGAGCTGCATCTGGTTGCTCGAGTTGAACCCGCCGCCCACCGACGATGTGTACGAGGCGATGTTCGTATCGCCCTTGAGCCGGTCCATGGCAATGCGCTGGAAGCGGAGCATGTCCTGGAACGACGTTCCCTGCGCCGATTCGAGCGTCCCGTTGAGCGATCCCGTGTCGTCGGGAGGGAAGAGCCCCTTGGGAATGGTGGTCCAGAGCGCCGCAGTGAGTGCGAGAATCAGGGCAGAGAAGACCAGCGCGAGCCAGCGGTGGCGCATCAGCCCGCCCAGGCTCCGCTCATATGCCCCGCGCGCGCGCTCGAATACACGCTCAGTGGCGGTGAACCACTTGCCGTGCTTCATGTCGGCGTGCGCCTTGAGCAGGCGGCTGCACAGCATCGGAGTCAGCGTGAGCGATACGAAGCCCGAGACCAGGACGGCCACCATGATGGTGATCGCGAACTCCCGGAAAAGCCGGCCGATGATTCCGCCCATGAACGCCAGCGGAATGAACACCGAGGCCAATGAAAGCGTCATCGAGAAAATCGTGTAGCCAATCTCATTCGCGCCGTCGAGCGCCGCCTTCAACGGTGGTTTCCCCATCTCGAGATGCCGGTAGATGTTCTCCAGCATCACGATAGCGTCGTCCACCAGGAAGCCCACCGCGAGGGTGAGCGCCATGAGCGAGAGGTTGTCGATGCTGAACGAAAGCATCGCCATCACGGAGAAGGTGCCGACGATGGCCATCGGAAGCGTGAGGCTCGGAATCAGCGTCGCCACCACGTTCCGCAGGAAGACAAAGATCACCATCACGACCAGGCACAGCGCGATCACGAGCGAGCGCTTGACGTCGTCTACGGACCGCTGGATCGAGGCGGACCGGTCGAACTGCAGGTGCACGCTCAGGTTCGGCGGAAGGCCCTTCTCGATCTCCGCCAGCTCTTTCTTCACGGCGGTCGCGATCGCCACCGTGTTGGTCCCCGGCTGGCGGTTGATGAACAGGTTGATCGTGCGCTCGCCGTTGTAGAACGCCGCGTTCTTGTTATTCTGGATGTCGTCGAGCACCTGACCGAGGTCACCGAGCCGGACCGGGGCGCCGTTCTTGTAGGCCACGATCAGGCGCCGGAACTCCGCGGCGTTCGACATCTGTCCCGTAGCCTGGATCGTCAGCGTCTTGTCGCGGCCGTAGAGCACGCCAGTGGGGAGCATGACGTTGTTGTTGCGGATCTGCGCCGCCACCTGGCTCACGCCAATCCCGAGACTGGCGAGCTTCGAGGGGTCGAGCTGCACGCGCACCGCGTACTTCGCCGAGCCAAAGACGTTGACCTGCGCCACGCCGGTGATCATCGAGAGACGCTGGGCGATGGTCGTCTCGGCGTATTCGTCGATGGCCTGTACCGAGAGTTCGGTCGAGGTCAGCGCGATGTTGAGAATCGGCGCCGCTGAAGGGTTGTTCTTCCGATAGCTTGGGGGCAGGATGTTCGGCGGCAGGAAGGCCAGGGTCTTGGAGATCGCGGCGTTCACGTCCTGCGCAGCGGACTCGATGTCCCGGTCGAGCGCGAATGTCAGCGTGATGTTGGTCGATCCGAGGCTGCTGTTCGACGTGATCTCATCGATCCCCGCAATGGCGGAGAATGCCTTTTCGAGCGGAGTCGCGACGGTCGCAGCCATCGTTTCCGGGCTGGCGCCGGGCAGATTTGCGTTGACATTGAGTGCCGGGTAATCCACCGTCGGCAAGTCGCTCACCGGGAGCTGCCGGTACCCGATGATCCCGAACACCAGAATCCCGATCATGAGCAACGTCGTCATGACCGGGCGGCGGATGAAAAGGGCAGTGAGCCTCATGTCGCGATCACGGCGCCTTCGTGCCGCGCCCGCGGCCATCACGGCCACCACGGCCACCGCGGCCGCTGTTGCCTGCGTTGCCGCCCCCGCCGGCCGAATCGCGCCCGCTGCGCAGGTCCACCGGCGCGCCCTGGGTCAGTCGCGACTGGCCGTCCGTCACGACCCGTTCTCCCTGGCGAACTCCGGAGGTGATCACGGCGAGCCCGTTCGCGCTTCTCTCGACCGTCACGGGCCGCTGCTGCGCAATGTTCGCGGAATCAATGACGAAGACATAGGTGCCGCGCTGGCCCGTGACTACGCACTGCGCCGGGACTACGAGCGCACTGTCCTCGACGAAGAGGCGCAGCGACGTCGCCACGAACTGGCCTGCCCAGAGTGTACCCGACTTGTTGTCGAACTTTGCCTTGAGCTGGACTGTGCCCGTAGTGGTGTCGACGGCGTTGTCGATGAAAAAAAGCCTTCCTTCGACCGGCGGGTCGTCGAGGGTGCCGCTGAGGACGACGGGTCGGGTAGGCGGTGCAGAGGACGGCGAGGCATCGGGGGGGACTGGAGCGCCCGGCGCCTGTGGTGCCGGCGCCGAGCCGCCCGAAGATGACACCGTCACCGGCAAGCCGCCCTTGGCGCTGTTGTAATAGTGAAGCAGCATCGGGAGCTGGGAGCCGGGAACCGAGAAACGCACCTGGATCGGGCGCACCTGATTGATGACCACGAGCGGTGCGCCTCCGTTCGCACGCACGAGATTGCCTGCACGCACGAGGAGGCCGCCGGTGCGTCCGGAGATCGGAGCACGGACGGTGGTGTTGTCGAGGCCGAATTTCGCGTTCGAGAGCTGCGCACTGTCGGCCTGCAGCGTGGCCCGCGCCGCCGCCGCCGCCGCGAGGTGCGAGTCCAGCTCCTGCTGGGTCACCACCTGGCTCTTTGCGAGCTTCTGGTAGCGATCGGCGTCGACCATCAGGTTCGTCATCGTCACGCTGTCGCGCTCGAGGGCCGCGTGCGCCGCCTGAAACGCTGCCTGATAAGGCCGCGGATCTATCCTGAACAGCACCTGCCCCTGGGTGACTTCATGTCCTTCCTCGAACAGCACCGCCTGCACAAGGCCGTCCACCTGTGATGCCACTGACGCGGTCTGAAGTGGCGTTACAGTTCCGTTCGCCTCGATCGTGTAGGGGAGTGACGCAAGCCGCACAGGAACGACAGCGACGGAGATGGGCGCGCGCTGAGGCCGGGCCGCCGGCTTGGAGCAAGCCATGCCGGCGAGGAGCGTTCCACGCGCAACAAGGGACAGCCAGGGGCAGTTCGCTCTTCGACGGCAACGCATGAGAAGGGATTCGGGGATTCCGCGGGGCGCGGCACCATAGCGTTACGCATGAGCCGGCGAACTCGCTATGTCTCGCACGCCACGGGCGCCTGCAGATACGGCATTTATGTCGGCCGGCGAGCCAATGATAATGCACAAGACGGCTCACCCTTGCGGTGCCCCTCCGTTCGCGGGATGATAACCGGCACGTCCCAGACCAGGTCGAACACCATCGGAGTCCTGACATGATCGAACCCCACCGCGTTTGGTCTTCACGCCGCTCTCGCGCTTTCGACTGCGTTCGGGTCGCGCTCGCTGCATTGTCACTGATGGCGCCCGTCCCGTTGCGGCCCGTCCACGCACAGGGCATGGCAGTCGATGCGGGTGCGGCTGCACAACTCCGTTTCCGGTACGTCGGGCCCGTAGGAAACCGCGTGAGCTCGGTGGCCGGGGTCCCCGGTGATCCCAACACGTACTACGCGGGCGCCGCGTCTGGAGGGCTTTGGAAGAGCTCCGATGGTGGCGTGCACTGGTCGGCCATTTTCGACGGCCAGGATGTGTCCTCGATCGGCGCGCTCGCCGTGGCTCCCTCCAACGCGAATATCGTCTGGGCGGGAACCGGTGAACCGTGGATCCGCAGCCACATATCCGTCGGGAACGGTGTCTACAAGTCCACAGATGCGGGCCGCACCTGGACACACATGGGGCTCGATCTCACGGGCCGGATTGGGCGGATCGCGATCAATGCCATGAATCCGGACATCGTCTTCATTGCCGCACAGGGCCACAGCTACGGCCCACAGCAGGAGCGCGGCGTGTTTCGCACGCGCGACGGCGGGAAGACGTGGGAACGCGTGCTCTTCGTCGATGAGAACACTGGTGCCATCGATGTAGTGATGCACCCGACAGACCCACAAGTCCTCTTCGCGGCAATGTGGCAACTCGAGCTCCACACCTGGGGACGCGAGAGCGGCGGGCCGGGCAGCGGGTTGTTCGTGTCACGGGATGGCGGCACAACGTGGACACGTCTCCAGGGAAACGGCCTGCCAACGCACGCGGTGGGCAAGATCGGGCTCGCGATCGCGCGGTCGAACCCGGAGCACGTGTACGCCCTGATCGAGACGGGCGACGGCGTGCCGGTGCACGGCCAACCGTCGGACAATGGTGAACTCTGGCGGTCGGACGACGGCGGCAGGAACTGGAAGGTGGTGAGCTACAACCGCGACCTCGCCTGCCGACAGCCATACTACACACGCGTGGCCGTGTCCACGGACAATCCCGACGAGGCGTATTTCCTCTGCGCGACGTTCAATCGTTCGCTGGACGGCGGTGTGACGGTGAGTGCTGGCGGCAGAGGTGGTGGCCGCGGCGGTGCAGGAGGCGCGCAGGGCGGGGGCGCAGTCGGGGGCGGGGCGGTCGGAGGGGGCGGCGCTGGGGCGCAACTACCGATGACATCGCCCGGTGGCGACAACCATGACATGTGGATCGATCCCACCAATGCCAACCGGATGGTCGTCGCCAACGACGCCGGAGTGCAGATCTCCACCACCCGTTCGCGCGAATGGATGCATGTGCAACTTCCCATCGCGCAGATCTACCACGTGACCGCCGACACCCGTGTGCCGTACTACGTCTACGGAAACAAGCAGGACGGCCCTTCGTACCGGGGTCCCAGCAACAGCCGCTCGGGTGGCACGATCGCGCGGAGCGAATGGCACAGCGTCGAGGGCGGCGAGAGCGGGTGGGCGACACCCGACCCGGTAGACACGAATCTCATCTGGAGCACCGCGAGCGGCTCTGGCAGTCGCGGCGGGATCGTCGTGCGCTTCGACGAACGTACGCGTCAGGGACAGAACGTCGAGGTATGGCCGCTCAGCACCGGCGGCTACCCCGCCGCCGACGTGCAGTACCGTTTCGTCTGGGACGCGCCGTTCACCATCTCACCTCACGACCATAACAGAGTCTATACCGGCAGCCAGTATGTCCACGAAACAACGGACGGCGGCCGCAGCTGGCACGTGATCAGCCCGGACCTCACGCGCAACGACAAGAGCAAGCAGCAGATATCGGGTGGCCTGACGCCTGACAACATCGGCGTGGAATACGGCGACGTGGTGTACGCAATTGCCGAGTCGCGGGTGCAGGCAGGGGTGATCTGGGTGGGGACGAACGATGGACTGGTGCAGGTCACGCGTGACGGCGGCAAGAGCTGGACCAACGTGACAGCCGGAATACCCGGCATTCCGGCGTGGGGCTCGGTGCGGCACGTGGAGCCGTCGCGCTACGCCGCGGGCGCCGCGTACATCATTGTCGATGCCCACCAGGAGAACAACCGCGACCCGTGGGTCTACAAGACGACTGACTTCGGCAAGAGCTGGAAGTTGATCGTGAACGGCATTCCGAAGACCATGCTCAGCTACGCGCATATCATCCGCGAGGATCCGGTGCGGCGCGGACTGCTCTATCTGGGGACGGAGAATGCACTCTACGTCTCGTTCGACGACGGCGAGCGTTGGCAGCCCCTCCAGCTGAATCTTCCGCACGCGCCCGTGTATGGCATGGTGATTCAGGAACAGTTCAACGACCTCGTGCTGTCGACCTATGGGCGCGGAATCTTCATTCTGGACGACCTGAGCCCGCTGCAGAAGCTCACTCCCGAGGTGGTGGCATTGAGCGCGCAGCTGTTCCCGCCGAGACCGGCGTACCGGTTCCGCGACATTCAGGGAAACGTGTCGGTGTCGGACGATCCGACGGCGGGAACGAATCCGCCGTATGGCGCGGCCATCAACTACTGGTTGAAGACCGCGCCGCAGAGCGCACCGACAATCAGCATTGCCGACGCGGCCGGCAAGACCGTGCGCACGATACGGGGGACGCGCCAGGCCGGGCTCAACCGTGTGCACTGGGATCTGCGCAACGAGCCATCCAGGGCACCGCGCATGCGCACCAAGCCGCTCTATGACGAGCCGTTCCAGCTCGCCGCGGATGGGACGCGCGAGGCGCCCGGCTTTGGCGTGATCTCGGTTCTGCTGCCGCCGGGCCGCTACACCGTGACGCTCACGGTGGACGCCCAGTCATTCACGCAGCCGCTTGACGTGCGGAAGGACCCGAACTCGACGGTGAGTGACCAGGAGATTCGCTCCGCCGTCGACTTGCAGCTCAGGCTGCAAAATGACCTGACGGCCACCGCCGACATGCTCAATACCATCGAGACGGTGCGCGCACAGGTCGGCACGCTGAACGCGCAGATGGGCACCGACCGGACCAATGCGGACGTTCGCGCCGGCGCCGATTCCCTGGAGCAGAAGTTCATGGCGCTCGAATCGAACCTGCAGGACCTGCGCATGAGCGGCGAGGGACAGGACGCCGTGCGCTGGCCCGTCAGACTCGGTGGACAGCTCTCCTATGTCGCGAGCAACATGGCAGCCTCGGACTTCGCACCCAGCGCACAACAGAAGTCCGTGCACGACCTGTTGCAAAAACAGGTGCGCGACAACCGTACCGCGCTCGAGCTGCTGCTGCAGCGCGAACTGAAGAACTTCAACGACCGGCTGCGAGCGAAGGGGCTGAAGCCGATCGACGTGACGCTGCCGGCGGTGGTGTTCTGACCTAGCGCCTGCGCGCCTTCTTTCTTGCCGTCCGCCTGCCAGCGCCGCGACGCGCCGGTGCTTTCTTCTTCTGGGCACGTGCCGGCTTCTTCTTCCTGGCCGGAGCGGACTTCTTTCTTGCTCCCTTGGCCGCCTTCTTTTTGGCGCCGGGCTTGGCGGCGGGCTTGGCGGCGGGCTTGGCTGCAGGCTTGGCGGCGGGCTTGGCGGCGGACTTGGCAGTGGGCTTGGCAGCGGGCTTGGCAGCGGCCGCTGCGGCCGGCTTCCTGGCCGCCGGCTTCGGGATAGCGCTCGCCGACGGGGGTGCGGCCGCAGCGGCGTTGACGGCGTGCACGGCGAACGCGGCGCCCTGCGCATCCATGCACGTCACAATTCGGTCGCCGCCGGGAATATCCATCGGACCATTCAGTACGCGGCCGCCCAGCTTCGGGATTTGGGCAGCGACCGTATCCGCGCTTGGTACGCGAGTATATGAGAGCCAATGCGGCGGCGCAGGAACGCCCGGAGGCCTGTTGTACATGCCGCCAATCATCCGGCCCGCGCGGTCAAACATCTGATAAATGCCTGCTCCCGGCCCCATCTCCATCGCGGTTGACTTCACCCAGCCGAACAGCGTGTGATAGAACTCCCAGGCGGCTACCGCATCGGTGGTCATCAGCTCGTGCCAGGAGAACTCTCCCAGCTCTGGCGCACCGTCGTGTCCGCCCTGCTCGCCTGCGCCGCGATACACGGCGAATACGGCGCCCTGCGGGTCGGCGAGCACGGCGAACTTCCCCCCGCCAGGAATGTCCTTCGGTTCCACGTATGCCCTCGCTCCAAGCGCAACCGCCTGCCGTGTCGTGGCCGCGACGTCCGGCACCGCCACGTATGGGAGCCAGTGCGATGGAGCGCCCATGCTCTTCGCTTGCTCCGCCAGGAGCATGAGGCCGCCAACCGGCTTGCCACGATTCATCCAGTAGCGATACGACGGATCCTGTGGCGAAGGACCAACGGTCCACCCCACGACCTTTGGATAGAACGTGGCTGCAGCGTCGGGATTGGTCGTCGCGAGCTCGTGCCATACGAATCGCCCGCGAGGGAAGGTGTCAGCCATTAGGAGTCTCTCGGTTCGTGGTCGGGCGGAGAAGATAGAGCGTGCGAAGGCCTTAGGGAAGAACCTAGATTAGGGTACCCAACTTCCGCTGCGGCAATCACTCATGTTTCAGCATTCGGTGGCAGCTGGTCGAGCCCGCCGGCGTCATGCCATTCTCATTTGCCTCGCCCTCACCGCGCCGCCGGCGTACCTCGCGGGTCAGCAAGGGCCGCCGCCCCTTCCCTCCTTTCTCGGGCGGCCTGTCACGCTGAGCCCCGCCGACCTGTCTGCAGCGAGCCGTGGAGATCCGGTGATTCAGCTGCTCGAGTCACCCGATCCACGCGTAATTGCTGTGTTCGGCCTGGTGGCGGTAAACGTTCCGCGGAGCTTTTTCGCCAGCCGGGTTGGGGATTTCGCGCTTTCGCTTCGGGCGGCCGGCCGGTCGCAATCGGGGATATTCGCGACGCCCGCAACTCCCGCCGATCCCCGTTCCGCGTCGCTGTCCCCGGCCGATCTCGCAGCGCTGCGTGTTTGCAAGCCAGGCTCCTGCGAATTCAAGCTTCCGGCTTCAGACATGTCGCAGGTGCGGGCGATTCTCGACAAGGCAGGTGCAGCAGCCCCCGCGGAAGTCAGCCGATATGTGCTCAAGCGGGCGGCCGACCACGTCAACGCATACCGGGAACACGGCAGCGCGGCAATGGTCACCTACGACGACTTCGGGACCACCGGCGTCCACTCGGGCGAGGCATTCGCCGCGCTCCTGCAGGGCGCCACGCCGTTCCTGGGGCAATTTTCGCCTGCCCTTCAGGAATACCTGGCGGCGTATCCGCACAAGCGACCCGAGGGTGCCAGGGACGTCATCTACTGGTTGCGCGAGGAGATGGCTGGCATGCGACCGACCGTGAGTATCAACCACCTCACGGTGTATTCACCGCCGGACCGGCAGGTGACCGTGGCCGCTACCAAGCAGGTCTTCGCGGACCACTACCTGGAGGGCGCGCTCGACGTGCTCGTTGCGACAACGCGGCCGGATGCGCCGCGAGCCGAGGGTATCTACCTGATCTTGTTGCGCCAGTACCGGTTTGACCACCTCCCGGGGGGTCTGCTGGGCGTCAGGGCCCGCGTGAAGGGGAGGATGCGTGAGCGCGCCGACGCGGATCTGCGTCGCCTCAGAACCGACTATCAGGCGGCCTGGGCGCGCAGGCGACCGCCATAGCGGAACCTTCGAGCCTGTCTCGTGCTATTATCCACTCAGTCCTGTGGCGCTGGCCGAAATACGCCCGCGCCGACACTCAAGCAGTGCTCTTCCACTACAGGAAAGGGGGTAACTGATGCGAAAACTGACTCTCGCTGCAATGGCGTTCGCGCTCGTCGCGTGCGACAAGTCCAAGCCCGAGCTCGAGAAAACGCTGGTGCAGGTCCAGCAGATCTCGGCCGAGAAAGACTCGCTCCTCAAGGACGTGATGGCCACTTCACAGTTCATCGCCGAAGTGAACACCGAGATCGCGAAGGTGCGCACCCGCAACGCGAGCCGGCCCACCAATGCCGCGCCCGGCGAGACCGAAGGGAACCTGTCACCGGCACAGCAGCGCGCAGCGCTGATGACCAAGGTGAAGGAAATCACCGGCCGCATCAACGACGCGGAAGCCCGTCTCGCCTCCAGCCGCAAGCGCGTGTCGGAGTTGACCGGTACCAACTCGGACATGTCCAAGCAGCTGGCGCAGTATGACTCGACGATTGCGTCCTTCAAGACGATCATCGACAGCCAGAAGGCGGAAATCGCCAGCCTCACCGATCAGGTCACGAATCTGAACGGGCAGGTCACGCAGCTCAAGACCGACAACGTGCAGCTCGTCGGTGACAAGACCAGCCTGACGAGTGAGCGCGACCGCCTTACGACGGAGCGGAACACGGTTTACTACGTCATCGGCACCAAGGAAGACCTGCTCAAGAAGCACCTCATAGAGCAGACCGGCGGGACGCTGGGGTTGGGCAAGGTGCAGGTGCCCGCACGCGAACTGAACCCGGCGGACTTCACCTCGATCGACAAGACCAAGACGTCCGAGATACCGCTTCCGAAGGCCGACAAGCCCTATCGCATCGTGACGCGACAGGACCTCATGGCACTCGAGACGATGCCGGAGAAGGGCAAGATCATGGGTGCGGTGAAGATCAAGAATCCCGACCTGTTCTGGTCGGCATCGAAGTACCTGATCATCATCGAGCAGTAGAAGCTTCGTGTAGAGAGACGCCGGCGGGAGGACTACTCCCGCCGGCGTTTTTCTACGGCGTGATTCCCGGCATCGCCCGCGGAATCCCTATCTCCTCCGCGTTGGGCAGCGTGTGCGTGCGGTTGAAGGTCGCGCGCGCCTGATTCACCTTGTCGAGCCGCTGAATCCAGAGCTGCGCCGCAAGGTCGTACCGATTCAGGACGTTGTAGAGCCAGTACGGTCTGTATCCGGCCTTCCAGCTTCTCTCATACAGCTCGCGGCCGAGCACGTACCCATCGCGGATGTCCTGCGTGCGGCTGTTGATGCTCGACGCGATCTCGGTCAGGTCGTGCGTGGGGTTGCCGCCCGCGGCGAGGGTGTCGTGGGCGTGTTTGTAGAGTCGCACGATTTCATCGGCGAGCTGGAATTTCATTCCGATGAAATCGAGGCGCCGCGCGCCCATTTCCATTGCCTCGAGCGCATCGCGCTCGCGCAGCCTGGCTCCGTGCGCATTCCGCGCTTCCGCAACGAGCACCATCGCGCTCTCCGCGAGCACACGCATCTCGCGCGATACCACGCGAATCTTCTGGGCGTTGACCTGGCCTTCGGCCGTGTAGGGATCCATCCAGTAGAGCGCGTTGCTGCCGTCACCCAGCCCTGCCTTCGCGAGCGCCGCGTGGGCGGCGGCCAGCTTGCGCTGCGCGTCGTCGATCTTGCCGCTGGCGTCGCCGTGGAACTGAATGCCATAGCTCGCCTGGAAGTCCGGAATCGAAGTCTCGCCCTTTTGCCAGCTCGCCGCGGCGCCGAACAGCAGGCCGTACCATACCTGGTTGAAGATCACCTCTCCGTCGTCGTCCCAACTGGTGTTGATGACGCCTGTGGAACCCAACCGCTGACCGTCGCGGACGAATCCCTGGATGTTTCGGAGGGCGACGTCGTTGTTGGGGTAAACCCGATTCCATCCATTCACGCCGGGCGCAACCCACGTCTCCAGGCCCGCGTCAATGAACGGCTTGAGCGAGTTGTCGAATTTGTCGAACGACCAGTAGTTCCATGCCACGGCAATCATGTCGCGTGGGAGTGTCTTGACGAGGTCAGGGGCGTTGCCGGCGATGTCGCCCCAGAAGAGGAATTTCTTGCCACTGGGGCGAAGCGCCGCCTCGATCTGCTTGAGGAAGTCGAGATACACGGTCGCCAAGCCGTCCTTCGCCACGCGATCGCGGGTGCGGCCGAGGCCCAGCTCGAACGTTTCGTCGGCCCCCAGGTGGACGAACCTGCTGGGGAAAATACTGTCCAGTTCGGCAAACCAGCCCTTGATCAGCGGCAGCGACGCGGGGTCGCCCGGCGCGAGCACATGGCCGTGATCGGTTTCGCCCGAACCGGAATAGAGGTCGTACTTGAGCACGTGATGCAGGTGGCCGAAGGCCTCCTGTTCGGGAATCACATCCATATGGTAGCGCCGGGCGTACGCGACGAGCTCGCGGGCATCCTCACGCGTCATTGCACCAAGCGGGGGCGCGGTGAGCGGGCTGGACTTGTATTCAAAGGTGTGCTCGTAATACGGTGAAAAGACGTTGATCTTGAATGCCGCGAGGGTGCGGAGCTGCTTCTTCTGGAACTCGAGCGTCGGCACGGGGCCGCGGGAGAGATCGTCCTGAAAGCCGCGGTACTTCATGGCAGGCCAGTCGCGGATGACGGCTGTACGAACCCGGGGCACGCCGCCGTCGGTGCGAATCAGCTGCTTGAGGGTCTGGGCGCCGTAGAAGAGCCCGGCAGCGCTCGCGCCAATCACCTCCGCCCCTTCTTTCGCCACGACGAGCACGTAGCCCTCGGCGTTCATCTCATCGACAAACTTGAGGTTGCGGGCCTGGAGCACACGTTTCGCCGCCGGCGAATCGGCGCGAAGCAGGATCACCCGGAATCCGGCGCCATGTCCGATGGTGACCTTCAAGCCGCGATCCCGCAGCGCATCGGCGAGGTCGCGCGCGCTAAAGCGGTCGTCGTCGTTCGCGGCGGCTTCGATGACGATGGTCTTCGAGAACGAGACGAAGCTGCCGGCGCTGACCTCGCGCGGCTTCGGGATCAGGTGAGGGTTGTCATCCGGCAGAAGCGCGCTCGCCGCGATCGACAGGGCAAAGATGGCCGGACAAAGGAAGAGGGGCATTGGGGCTGTCGAGAGTTGAGAGTCGAGAGGTGAGAGTTTGTCGGTCGAGAGTTGAGAGTCAGGAGTTGAGAGTTGAAGACCTGAGCAGTCGAGAATCGTGAGACAGAAACTAATGGTTCCGGATCCAGGTTGATGATCTTTCCACTCTCAACTCTCGACTCTCGACTACCTTCTCGTCTAGCTGAGCCATCCAGCCGGGCCTACATTCCCCGTCAGTCGCACCCCTCGCTTCCCATTCCTTTGTGCCCGAACTTCGCCTGCGCCCGCGCACGGTGTCGGAGCTGGTGGACGCCGCGTTCGCCCTGTACCGGCAGAACAGCACGCAGTACATCCTCGTGTCGGCCCTCGCGAACGTGCCGTTGCTCATCGTGCAGCTCGTCCTGCAGCCGACGAATCCCGCGACGCTGCTGGCTGCCGGGTTCACGGTGCTGTTCACCCTCTCGCTGGCGTCGATCGTCACATTCGCGATCATGGGCGCCGCGGTGGTGAGGCTCGGGTCCGAGGCTTATCTCGGCGGGGAGCCCGATCTGGCCAGGACGCTCCGCGTGGTCATCCCGCGCGTACCGGCGCTCATTGTCGCGAATGTCCTGTTGGCGATGCTGCTCTCCATCGGGTTCCTTCTGTTGTTCGTAGGTGCGATATACGTGGCGGCGCGGTATTTCGCCGTTTCGATCGTCATCGTCCTCGAGGGAAAGGGGCCGGTCGCCGCGTTCAGCCGCGCATCCTCGCTTTCCCGCGACCGAAAGTGGCATGTCTTCAAGACGATGCTCCTCGTGTTCCTCATCTATTTCATCCTGAGCATCGGCGTCAGCGCCTTCGCGACGCTGACCGGAAGCTCCGTGATCCAGCTCGTCGCTTCCACGCTCTTCACCATCGTTGCCTATCCCGTCATTGCGCTTACGCAGATGATGCTCTACTACGATTGCCGCATTCGCAATGAGGGGTTCGACCTCGAGCAGATGGCGGCCACGCTCGACGCCGGCTCGGCGGCGCTGGCGACCGGCGGCGCCGCGCAGCAGTAACCGGAATGCTGCTGCAGGGTGGCGCGCCGCCATGGCCCGCGGGTGCGGTGCACGACACCGTGGCTGCAATCGCGTCGCAAGCGGCATATCGCCGCTCCATGAGCACGACGCTCATGAACAGGCTGCTCGCCTGGGTATTCCGCCTGATCAGAGATTTCTTCGATCTTTTCGGCGGGTCCGGAATCGGCCGCGCAGTGACCTACACGCTGCTGGTGGTACTCGTGCTACTGGTCGTTGCCCGGTTCGTCGTGGCGGCGCGTACTGCGCAGGAGGAGCGATTGCACGCCGGCGATCGGGGGACTCGCGCACGTGCCTCGGATCCCTGGGGTGACGCGGAGCGCCTGGCCGGCTCCGGACGATACACGGAGGCCGCTCATGCGCTCTTCGCCGCACTGCTGATGGGATTTGCGGCGCGCGGCGAGGTGCGACTGCACGCATCGAAGACGGCGGGTGACTATGCGCGCGAGCTTCGGCGTCGCGGCTCGCCGCGCGAGCGCGCGTTCCAGGCATTCCGGTTCAGGTACGACCGCATCATCTACGGCGAAGGGCAGTGTAGCACGGACGACTACACCGAGCTGTTGCGCGAAGCGCGGCCGCTGCTCGAGCGGGCCGCATGACGACGCCAGCGAACGCGGCCCGCGGGGATCGCTGGTATCTGCGACCTCGCGTCGCATTCCCCGTGATCGGAGCGATGGTACTTCTCGCGGCCCTCCTGGCTCCCGATCAGGTCGCGGGGCGCACCGGCAACGCGCGGCTCTCCACGTATTCGACGGAGCCGCAAGGTGCGCAGCTCTTCTACCAACTCGCCCAGCGCTTCGGATGGCGCGTCGAGCAACGCCGGACACCGGAGCTCGCACCGGACCCGGGTGTGATCCAGGCGCTGCTCGCTCCCGTCGTGCCGCTCCGCATGGGCGAGGTTCACGCCCTGCTCGAACACGTGAGGCATGGCGGGGCGTTGTTCGTGGTGCTGTCAGGCGGCGACCTGATCGGCGATTCGCTGCGCATCGCGAGAGGATTCCTCGGTGGCCGTGCCCGGCAGCGAGACGCGGAGGATACCGTGTGTGCGCCGAAGACCCGCTCGTTCGTTCCGCTCTGGCCGGACCGCGCCCTGCTATACGACCTTCGCTGGAAGGGACCCCCGCCCGACGGCGTCGTGACGTTCGTTCGCGTGGACTCAGGGTCCGCGGACCGGGGGAATGTGCGACGGACGCGGTCTCCCCCTGCCGCCGTCGGTTTTCCTTATGGGCGCGGGCGGATTGTGGTCGGCTCCGACCCGGACCTGCTGCGCAACGACGTGCTTCGGGGCTGCGAATACGGCCTCGACGTGTCCGCCGTACGGATGCTCGAGTACCTGCGCGAGGGCGGCAGCGTCGTGCGCAACCGGGTCGTCTTTGACGAATTCCATCAGGGATTCGGCTCTCAGCCTGGTACCATGCGCGCGATCGCGGCGTACCTCGGTGGCACTCCCTCCGGGCATCTCCTGTTTCAGCTTCTGGGCGCGGGTCTCCTCCTCCTGATCTCCGCGGCGCCACGTGTCATTCCTCCCCGTGACCCCGATCGGATCGAGCGACGCTCGGCGCTCGAACACGTCGATGCCCTCGCACGCGCGTACGCGCAGGTCGGGGCCACGCGCACGGCCACACTGCGCCTGTTGCGCGGGGTGCGTCGCCGTGTCGAGCACGGCGTCGCTCGTGCACGCGGCAGCGAAAGCGACGAGGTCTTCCTCACCCGGGCGCAGGAAGCGGCGCCCGCGCTCGCACCGGACGTCGCGCGCATTCGCCACGCGCTGGCCTCGCCGGTTCCACCACGCGAGCTCGCGACTGTCGGCGCCGCGCTGCACCGGCTCGAAACCACTCTCACGCGGACGTAACATGAGTTTCTCCATCGAAGAGGGGGCAGGGCTGCTGCGCGAGGTACGCACGGCGGTCGCCACGCGCATCGTTGGCCAGGACGCTGCCATCGACGACGCGCTCGTGGTGTTCCTCGCCCGCGGACACCTGCTCATTGAGGGCGTGCCCGGCACGGCCAAGACGCTCCTCGTGCGCACGTTGTCGAGCGCACTCGGCTTGCGCTTTACGCGTGTCCAGTTCACGCCCGACCTCATGCCGTCTGATCTCACTGGCGTTGCCATGCTTCGTGACCCGGCGCGCGGCTTCGAGTTTCAGCCCGGGCCTGTCTTCACCGACATCCTGCTCGGCGACGAGATCAACCGCGCCCCCGCCAAGACGCAATCGGCGCTGCTCGAGGCGATGGGGGAACGCCAGGTGACAACCGACGGCGTCACGCGGCCACTCGACGTGCTCTTCACGGTGTTCGCCACGCAGAACCCCGTGGAGCACGAGGGTACATATCCGCTTCCAGAGGCTCAGCTCGACCGGTTTCTGCTCAAGACGGTCATTCGCTATCCGTCGATGGGCGCCGAGCTCGAGATGCTCGCGCATCACGAGGCAGGGTTCGATCCCGAGAGGACGGCGGATTCCGCTGTGCCGGCGGTGCTCGACAGCAGCCGGGCGAAGGAGTTACGCACCCTGGTGGACGGCGTGCGGGTCGCGCCGGAGGTGCGGGAGTACATCACGGCCATTACCCGGGCCACTCGCGAGGAGGCGTCACTGTCGCTCGGCGCGTCGCCGCGCGCGACGGTGGCGCTCCTCCGCGCCGCGCGCGCCGCCGCCGTGCTCGATGGGCGCGCGTTTGTCGTGCCGGACGACGTGAAGGATCGTGTGTTCGCGGCGCTGCGCCACCGGGTGACGCTCTCCCCTGAACTGGAGGTGGAGGGACGCTCGCCGGACGACGTGCTCTCGGCGATCCTCTTGCGCATCACCGCGCCCAAATGACACGATGGGCCGGGCTCTTCCGTTTGTTTCCGGAGCGCCGGCTCGCGGTTGTGGTCGCGCTTGCGGCGCCACTCTGGCTGCTGCCGGGACGCATGGGCATCGCGGCTGGAGCGGCGGCGCTCGGAGTTGTGGGGCTGCTCGCCGCCATCGATGCCATTCTCCTTCCCACGCGTCGCGGGCTCGACTTGAACTGCGAGGTCCCATCGTCGGTCGGAATCGGCGATCAGGTCGAGGGCGCCTACGAGGTGACATCCCACTGGCCGCGGACGCTCGAAGTGGAACTCTCGGACCAGCTGCCGCCCGCGCTGCGCGGCGGCGTCGGGTCGGTGGAGTTCGCACTGCCGCCGTCCGGGTCGGTGCGGCTGCCGTTCAGCATCGCCGGCATGACGCGCGGGCACGCCGGGCTGGGTGAGGTCGGAGCGCGCGTACGCTCCTCGCTCGGGCTCGTCGCCACGCGGTTCGAGTTCCCGCTCACCGGGCGCATCCGTGTCATTCCCTCCGTGAGCAGCGTGCGGAGGTTCCGGCTGCTGGCCATACAACACCGCCTCGACGCGGTTGGCGTGCGCGCGCTGCGCCGCAAGGGCGAGGGACAGGGATTCGCAGGCCTCAGGGAATACGTGATTGGCGATGATCCCCGGCACATCGACTGGAAAGCCACAGCGCGGAAGGCAAAGATCATCACACGCGAGTTCACGATCGAGCGCGCGCAGTCCGTGCTCACGCTCATCGACGCGGGCCGCGGCATGACGCAGCTTGCCGGCGAGTACTCGCGCTTCGAGCATGCGCTCTCGTCGGCGCTGGTGCTCACCGACATCGCGGCGAACGCCGGCGACCGGGTGGGGACACTCGTGTTCGACGACGAAATCCGCGCATTCGTGCCGGCGCAGCGCAGCCGTGGCGCACTGCAGGCGGTGCGGGATGCGCTCGTTCCGGTGGTGGCGACTTCACGCGAACCGGACTACGCAGGGGCATTCCGGTTTCTCGCCACGCATCAGCGCAAGCGCGCACTCATCGTGTTCTTTACCGACGTGATCGACGTGCGGGCGTCGCAGGCGCTGCTGGCGCACGTATCGCGCAGCGCAGCGCGGCATCTCGCGATCGTCGTCGCCCTGCGCAACGACGCGATCTTCGCCGCCGCGGTGCCCGCACAGCCGGAAAATGCGCCGGTGCTCTTCGAGAGTGCCGCAGCAGAGGAGCTGATTCTCGCGCGAGAGGGTGCACTCGAGCGCATGCGCAGGGCCGGGGTCGTCGTGCTCGATGTGTCACCGCAGGTGATGACGGCGAGCGTCATCAACCGCTATCTCGAGATCAAGTCGCGCGGGGCCCTGTAGCGAGGCCTGACGGCGAGACGCAGGTAGACATACAGCCCGACGATTGTCGCGCCCGACACGGCCAGCTTTAGCTCGAGCGGCCACCATTCGATGGGCGAGACGAATCCCTCGATAGTGCCCGCGACGACCAGGAGCAGCGCGGCCCCAGCCACCAAACGAATGGCGCGGCGCCCATTCTCGACGAGCGCCGCCCGGCGCGTACGGGCGCCGGGGAGGAGCAGCGCGCCCGCGAGCAGGAATCCTGCCCCTCCCGAAATGCAGATCGCCGCCAGCTCGAGAACGCCATGTGGCGCGACGAACGCCAGCAGGAGGGGGCCGATCCCCTTTGACACATACAGGCCGAACACCGCACCCAGACTGACGCCGTTGGAAAGGAGAATCCAGACCGTGAGCAAGCCGGCCGTGATGCCGAACGCGAACGCCGCGAACGCCACCTGCACATTGTTGGTGATAATCGACGACGCCATGAGCGGCCGGAACAACTGCGGGTCGGCGATGTATCCGTCGCCGTTCCTGGCGCGGCGTACGCCTTCCTCCGCCCGGTCGAGCATGCCAGGCGGCAATAGCGTGCCGGCGACCGGCGGATTACGCAGCACGGCCGAGTAGGCGATGGCGGCCGGACCGAACATCAGCGCGGCCGCGAGAAGGATCGGCAGCGCTGACGCCCGAATCTCGCGTGGTACATCCACGAACAGGAAGTTCACGGCGTCCTGCAGCGGAATCGCGCGCCTGCGGTAGAGGAGGTTGTGTGCACCCGACACCAGGCGGTTCAGGTAGAACACCTCATCGGTCTCGTGGCCGCGCGCCGCGGTGCGGAGCCGGGCGAGGTCGGAGGACAGTTCACGGTAGTCGCCGACGAACTCGCGCACGCCCTCTTCCCCCAGCTTCTTGAGCCCGCCGCGCTGCGCCTCGGCCAGTCGGGCGGCGAACTTCCCCCAGCGTGGCGAACCCGCGGCAATAATGGCGTGCCGTTCGCGGGCTGCTCCGGTGTCCTGCCGGGCTGCCAGCCCGTGAGCGCGCGCCGTCTGTTCGGCAGAATGCAGCCGTGTGAGCTGGGTCATCTCGGGCAGGCCGGCATTGGTGGCCAGGGCCGGTGCGAAGCGCGAGGCGAGCTGATGCGTCATTTGCGCGCGCCGCGCCGGCTCGAGTTCCGTGCGGCGCTGCATGAATCGGTCGAGCAGCTGGAACTCCGCCTCGGCGAGCGCCGAATGCAGCGGTAATGCCGCCTCATCCGGTCCGCGGCGAGCCCGAACGGCAGGGAGGGCCGGCTGCCGCACGAAGTCTTCCTTGACGACTATCGTACCGGCGGCCATGTCGCCGAGCCGCTTGCCCGTCTTCGAGATGATCACGCTCGTGATGCCCACTCCGTACATGACGACGGGCTGCATGTCCACGATGCGCACGAGATTCCGGATCGCGGATGCGCCGAACGTCACGGAGTATCCGCCATCGCGCACGACACGAAGGTGCTGGCTTCGCTTGCCCGGCGTCTGGCCATCGGCCAGCGCCTCGAAGAGCACGTAATAGCCCCAGAGCACCGCGAACTGCAGGAACAGGATCACCGCGAAGGCCCAGGCGACCGAGGCGTCGCGCGTGATTCCGGCGCCGCCCCGGGAGGCGAACGTCGTGATGCCTATCGCGATCAGCACCAGGAACGCGATGCAGATGAGGTAGTCGATCAGCGCCGCGTACGCCCGCGATCCAACACCCGCGAGCGTGTACGACAGCACCACGAGCTCGGGAGTCTCAATGTCGATAGTCTGCGCCAATAGCGGGCTGGAGGGCTGGGGCGTCACGACAGTCGGGAGTCGAGAGCGGCAAGGACCTTCCAGGGAAGTGGTCGCATCGGAATTGAAAGTAGTCCAGAGTTGGGAGTGGGGAGGGTGTCTCAACCCTCGGCTCCAGTCTCCCAACCTCTCAACCCTCAACTCTCGACTCTCGACAGCCGTCCTGCGACCTTTCAGGCCTCATCCAGCCCCCATGCCATTGCTCACCCGCACGCTGGCCGAAACTCTTTCGGCCACCAGGTATTCCGATCTGCCGGCTGCCGCGGTTGGAGACACTAAACGCGCCATTCTCGACTGGCTCGGCTCGGCGCTGGCGGGCGCGCTCGAACCGCCGGCCCGTACGGTGCAGCAATGGGTGGCGCGGCTTGGGATCTCGGACGAAGCCACCGTATTCGCCGACGGCCGCGCGTCGGCGGCTGGTGCCGCGCTCGCTAACGGTGTGGCGTCGCACGTACTCGAGCTGGACGACGTGCACAAGGGAAGCACGCTGCACGGTGCGGCTCCGGTCATTCCGGCGGCGCTCGCCGTGGCGGAACGCGAACACGCCGATGGTCGCTCCTTCCTGCTTGCGGTTACACTCGGGTATGAAGCGGCGCTGCGCATTGGCGAGGCAGTCAATCCGACGCACTATCGGTTTTGGCATCCCACGGGAACGGTGGGCACTTTCGGCGCGGCGGCCGCAGCGGGTTCACTCATCGGACTGAACGCCGCGCAGATGACGGACGCGCTCGGAAGTGCCGGCACTCAGGCCGCGGGGCTCTGGGAGTTCAATGCTGACGGGGCGATGAGCAAACATCTGCACCCGGGCAAAGCAGCGTTCAACGGCGTGCTGTCGGCCGACCTTGCGCGCGCGGGCTTCACGGGCGCCAGCCGGATTCTTGAAGGTGAGCGCGGGTTCTTCCGGGCCATGAGTGCGTCGCACGACGCGAGCCGTATCACCGACGGGCTTGGCAGCAAGTGGAAGATCACGGAGAACTGCTACAAGCTTCACGCGTGCTGTGGGCATACGCACAGCGCCATCGATGTGTCGCTCGCGCTGCGCACGCAGGGCAACCGTTCGGGCCCGGAGGCGTTCAGGCAGGTCACCGACATTCACATCGAGACCTATGGACCGGGCTTTGAGATCGTGCGAGAACCCGATCCGCGCTCGCCGTACCAGGCGAAGTTCAGCATTGCGTACTGCGTTGTCGCAGCGTTGCTGGATGGCGAGGTGGGACTGGCCCAGTTCGCTCCAGACCGATTCGGCGGCCACGGCGTGCGCGATGCCGCCGCCGCGGCGCTGCTCCAACGCACGAGAACGACCGTGGCGGACGACCTGACGGCGCAATACCCAGCCGCCTGGCCGGCGCGCGTGAGCATCACGTTCAACGACGGAACGGTACTGGCCGGAGCCGCCGAGTATCCCAGGGGAAATCCTGAGAACCCCGTGTCGACGGCTGAGCTGGAGGAGAAGTTCCTGGGCGTGGTGGGAGCGAGGCTCGGCGCGGACGTTGCGACGCGCGTGCTCGAGACCGTGCGCAGCGTCGGCTCCTCGCCGGACATGGCCGGGACGTTTCGCCACCTGCTCCACGCACCGCATGCGGTGCTGGGGGCACCTGCATGAAGGACATCAATCCGCGGGCCGGCCAGTTCCGGGAATATCGCGAACCCGTGCGCGATTTGTGCCGGCAGTTCGATAGCAGGTACTGGCAGCAACTCGAAGAAAGGGACGGTTATCCGGACGAGTTTGTGCAGGCCCTCACGCGGGCGGGCTGGCTCGCGGCAATGATTCCGGCGGAGTACGGCGGCGGCGGCCTCGGCGTGAGCGAGGCATCGGTGATCCTCGAGGAAATCAACCGGTCGGGCGCCAATTCCGGCGCGTGCCATGCACAGATGTACATCATGGGCACGCTTCTCCGGCACGGATCCGCGGAGCAGAAACAGCGCTGGCTGCCGAAGATCGCCAAGGGCGAGCTACGCTTGCAGTCGTTCGCCGTCACCGAGCCCACCACGGGTACGGACACGACGAAAATAAGGACCTTCGCAGAGCGCCGGGGCGACCGCTATGTGGTCAACGGGCAGAAGGTCTGGATTTCGCGCGTCCACCACTCCGATCTCATGCTGCTCCTCGCGCGTACGACTCCGCTGGTGGACGTGCAGAAGAAGTCCGAGGGGCTCTCGGTGTTTCTCGTCGATCTCCGAGGCGCGACGACCCGTGGCATCGAGCTGCGGCGCATCCGCAACATGGTAAACCACGAGACCAGCGAGGTCTTCTTCAACGACTTCGAGATCCCTGCCCAGAATCTCATCGGCGAAGAGGGAAAAGGCTTCCGCTACATTCTCGACGGGATGAACGCGGAGCGAATCCTCATTGCCGCGGA
This sequence comes from Gemmatimonadaceae bacterium, assembly GCA_035544915.1. Taxonomy (GTDB): domain Bacteria; phylum Gemmatimonadota; class Gemmatimonadetes; order Gemmatimonadales; family Gemmatimonadaceae; genus Fen-1231. The sequence continues at coordinate 25,600 of DASZZO010000145.1, forward strand.
GTGCATAGGCGATGGCTGGTGGTTCACGCAAAAGGCGCGCGATTACGCCAACGAGCGTGCCGTGTTCGATCGCCCGATCGGGAAGAATCAGGGCGTGCAATTCCCGGTCGCGCGCGCATACACCAATATCCGGGCCGCCGACCTGATGCGGAGCGAGGCCGCGCGCCTCTACGACGCAGGCGAGCCGTGCGGTGAGGAGGCGAACATGGCCAAGCTGCTCGCCGCCGACGCCTCGTGGGAGGCGGCGAACGTGTGTCTGCAGACGTTCGGTGGCTTCGGCTTTGCGGCTGAATACGATGTGGAACGAAAGTTCCGCGAGACCCGACTCTATCAGGTGGCGCCCGTCTCGACCAACCTCATTCTCGCCTATCTGGGAGAGCACGTGCTGGGCATGCCGAGGTCGTTCTGAGCGACACGCGGCCACTCGACGGCATTCGCGTCGTCGCCCTCGAGCAGGCCGTCGCCGCACCGTTCTGCTCCCGCCAGCTGGCCGACATGGGGGCGGATGTCATCAAGGTGGAGCGCCCCGGTGGCGGCGATTTTGCGCGCGCGTACGACGGCGCCCTCAATGGCGTGTCCGCGTATTTCGCCTGGCTCAATCGGGGGAAACGGAGCATCGTGCTCGATCTCAAGCAGTCGCATGATCTCGAGATCTGCGCGCGCCTGCTGGATCAGGCGGACGTCTTCATCCACAACCTGGCGCCCGGTGCCGTTGAGCGCCTTGGATTCGGGTATGACCGGCTGGCCGAACTCCATCCACGGCTGATCTGGTGTGGCATTTCCGGGTATGGTCCCGACGGCCCGCAGCGCGACCGAAAGGCCTACGACATGCTGGTCCAGGCCGAGGCGGGCGTGGTGAGCTTGACCGGCACGCCCGGGGCGCCGGCCAAGGTGGGCATCTCCGTTGCCGACATCAGCGCGGGCCTGTATGGCTACTCCTCCATTCTCGCCGCTCTGATCAATCGCGCCCGCACGAACAGGGGCGAACGGATCGACATTTCGATGTTCGAATGCCTCACCGAATGGATGATGCCACCGCTGTACGTATGGCTCGGCACGCATACGAGTCCGGCCCGCGTGGGCGTACGGCACAACATGGTGGTTCCATACGGCTTGTACGCCTGCGCTGACGGCAGCGTGCTGCTCGCGGTGCAAAGCGACCGCGAGTGGCGGCGCCTGTGCGCCGACGTGATGGAGGTGCCGGCGCTGGCCGACGATCCGCGGTTCGTGACGAACGAGCTGCGCGTCGAGAATCGCGTGGCGCTCGAAGCGATGATTGAAAACCGGTTTCGTGCGCATTCGCGGGCGGAGGTAGTGACATGGCTCGAGCGCGCTGACATTCCAATCGCTGCGGTGAACGACGTGCCCGCAGTAGCCGCGCATCCGCAACTGGCAGCACGTGGGAGATGGGTGAATGTCGGTTCGCCCGGTGGAACGATCCCGGCGCTGGTGCCTCCGCACAATCTCCAGCACGCTCCGGCGCGAATGGGCGACGTACCTGCGCTGGGTGAACACACCAGCGAGATTGTGGCTGAACTGGAGGCGTTCAAGACGGTTGAGCGTCGAGGGTGGAGCGTCGAGAGTTGAGCGTTTACCAGACGGAGGCTACAGTCATGAGTTTCGTCCCATGCGCCATCTTCACGCCGCTGGCGCTGTTCGCCGCCCTGCATGCCGCGGGCTCGCAGTCGTCAATCACCGCAGAGGCTCTCCGAATGCGCCTCACCGCCTTCGCCCACGACTCGATGATGGGGCGCGCGGCAGGCACGAAGGGCGACTTCATGGCGAGCGCCTATGTGGAGCATGAGTTCCGTGAGATGGGGCTCAAACCCGCCGGCGAAAACGGGACCTTCTTCCAGACGGTGCCGCTGGTTCGTGAGTCCGTCGATACCGGGGCGGTTCTGTTCGCCGGGGACACCAGGCTCACCGTGCTCACGGATTTCCTGCTCGCGTTCTGGCTCGAGGCAACCGTCGGCAAACTCGACAATGTCGGGACCGTGTTCGGCGGTGACGTGGCGGACAGTTCCACATGGATCAGCTCCGCCCAGGCGCAAGGCAGGGTCGTCGTGTTCCGCGTACCCGCGCCCACGTCGGGCCAGCGCCTGCCGGGAGCACTGCTCGGGAATCAGCGCTTCGCCGGCGCGGTGGCAATCGCTGTCGCACAGCTTCAAGGCCTTCCGCCGGCCGTTCTCATCTCGGCAACGAAAGGACGCATCCGGCT
>DASZZO010000146.1:0-10209 GCA_035544915.1 Gemmatimonadaceae bacterium
CGTAGACACGCCTCGGCAGCCGGAATGCGCCCACAGTGTCGCCCGCCTGGAGCACCTGGCCGGAGTTCGGGTCACTCTGCATCTGGTACGACGTGACAAAGTCAGCCCGAGGCCTGAGCCATCCGCGGAACGCCGGTGCGAACGACAGGGTGGTGCTCAGGGCGCGCTCCCGTTCGAGCCCACCGGGGACGCCGAGAAACCTCGAGCGCTCATTGGTGGCCGTGGCGGCTGCCAGCGACGTGTCGCCGTAGTTCCGGAGGTCGCGGAGCGACGAGAACTCCCAGTGAGCCGTGAGCGCATCGAAGGGTCGGTATTCAAGTGACGTGGAATTCCGCCAGAAGCTCGTGAGCCCCGTGATGGTTCGGGCGGTGTCGGCAAGTGCATCGGCCGGCGCGAAGAAGCTCGATCTGCGGTCGTCGCCTCTGGCATAGTTGCTGCTCACGCGAAACAGCGCGGGCCGCGACCGGTATTGTGCGCTCCGCAGCGCCTCGACGAACTCCGACGCTGACAGCCATGCGGGGAGCGCATCGAACGCACGGGCCCACCAGCCGGGCATGGCCCTGGGCTCTGCGTCCCCCCCGACCGAGTAGTCGACGCCTGTCGTGACCATCGCGGCATCGCCCTGCTGGAACTCCGAGCGCGACTTGCCGCCGTTGAACACGCTCGTGATGGCGATGTTGTTGGCGAGCGGGGCGTACCAGGCGCCCCCGAGCGGCGTACTGCGGCGCAGCCCGAGTGTCACACTGGTGGCGTCGTTCCGCGGAGTGCGGAGCCCGCTGATGCCGGCGGCGCGAATGTCCGAATGGGTCAGGAACAGCGGCGTGTTCGCGACAGAGTAGTAACTCCAGGTGAGCGGAATGGCCCACCCGAATGCGGGGGAAAGGAATTTGTCGAGGCGCAGGGTGGTGCTCAGATCGAGATTGTCGCTCGACACGTTGAGCGGTGTTTCGCCGAGCTGGCGAAAATGCGGGTCGCGATGCGACACGTTGACGTGCACGCTGCCGAGATCGGTGATCAGGTCGAGCCCCATCTGCGCCGCATATCCGGGCGAGTTCTCCACGTTCGTCAGGCGAATGTCGTCGACCCACACTTCCAGCGTGTCTCCCGGCGCGATGCGCGTGACGCCGGGGCCGAGCGAGTCCACGCGAATGATTCCAGCCGCCATCTCCTGCACGGCGGCAATATTGGGCGGCGTGACGGCGGGATCGGCGGTATATACGATGTAGCCATCCGCGCAGGCGGCAAAGCGCCGTGGGACCTGGCCGGCCGGCAACGCGCTCTGGGCGATGAGCGCCGAGTCCACGCCGGTGCACGAACCGGCATCGGGACGGTTCTGCAGCCACGCATTCTGAAGCCTGGCGCGCAGCGCGTACAGTTTCTCGAAGTTGATGACGACTTCGGGAAGCCACGCGGCCTGTCCCTGCCCCGCATTCACCGGCGTGCGGTAGAGATAGAAGTTGTTCGCGTCGCGCCCGATCTTGAGAAAGAACTGCAAGTCTCCGCCCTGCCCCCAGCCATTGCCGCGACCGCGCGCCCAGGCGCGAAGTTCCTTGTACTGCTGGAAGTTGCGGGCGCCCTCGGGAAAACGATAATACGCCTCGGCGCGCTCATATTTGCCGAGCGACGTCACCAGCAGGCGCATCGAGCGCTCATTGATCACGATGCGCTGGTTCTCGAGCCCAGTGAGCTGCTGGTCGGCCTGGTCGACCGTGCCAGGCGGTGATTCGTACACGAGGCCTCCCGTTGTATCCTTGTCCGTCGTGCTGACGGTGGTCGCAATCACGGCGCCGACGGAGGTACGTTCGCCACCCGCCCCGGTGAGCGCCCGGTTGCCGCGCACGAGCCATGGTGCGCCGGTGAGCCGGAACTGCGCGACGGGCATTTGCGTGAACTCGTCGTCGGGAAGTTGCTCGCCGGAAATCATCGTAAGCCGCACGGCCTGCACGCGGCGGATGGACGGTCCACCGTTCACTGTCTCGAACGGCGACGCGAACGGGACCTTGACCAGCACCCAGCACAGCCTGGTCGCACCGAGCGAATCGGCGGGTGAAATCTGGCAGCCGCCTACGCGCGAATACGTTTTTCGGTCGCTCAGGTCCACGACAAAGCGGAACAGGCGCTCCTGCTCGCGCTGCGACGAGTCCAGGTTCAGCACTCCGTCGCCATTCAGGTCCCATTCGTCGAGCTGAAGATTGCGCACCGTGCAGTTCGTCTGTGTGTCGCCCAGCCGCGCCACGCGCGCGTTGCCATGCGAGCACATGGCGAAGTTGCGCAGCACGCCCGACGAATCCGGCGAGGTAAAGACGAGGCGTGGAATCACGTCGCCCGGCAGCCCGGTGTCGTTTACCTCCTGGTTGAACGCCCGCGAGAACTTGTCGCGCTCCGACTGGAGCGTGTCTCGCCCGTAGATCGCCCGGCCCGAATACGTCGAATCGACGTTCGCCCCTGAGCGCTGCACGTTGAGCGCAGTCGGCCCAATGGCTACGGTGTTCTCGGAAATGTCCCCGAAGTCGATGACCAGGGTGGGATTCCGCCTGAGCCGCGGGGCCGCAGTGTCGACCAGTGCCCAGAACTGCAGGTGTGAAACCGTCGAGAGATCACGGCCCGTCGTGCCAAACGGCTGGCGAATGGAGCGCCAGCGCCGGCCTGGCGGCGTGGCCGGAATCTGCCACTGATATTTTTGCGTCCTGGCGTTGAGCGCGCCGCCAATACTCAGCGGATAGAGCGTGAGCCAGAGGACCGGTTCGGGCGGTTGAATCCCTGCGCTCGAGAGCCGGGTGTTGGGATCGATCTGCTGCAGCGTGAACCTCACGCCGTTTGGCGCCGCCTTAGTGGTCACGTTTGTCTGCCACGCGATGGTTGCGGCGCGCGAGAGATCGAGTGTGGCGGCTCCCCCGATGCGCGAGGCGAGTTGCGAGCCGAGCGCCGGCTGGCTCGAGAGATACCAGCTGGGATCCGTGAGGAAGAGGGACGTGCCGCCATCGCTCTCGAATGTCTCGAGGTACGCCGGTTTACCGCCTCCGGGCTGCGGGCGGCTCGTCGCAAACTCGCCTTCCACTCGCACGAGTGCGTTCGCGTTGGGAGTGGCGCCGCGGAGGTTCCGGAGCGCCCGGGCGAGCGGGGCAACGTCAAAACTGAATGCGCCGTTCACGCCCGCGATGAGTGCCGACTGGCTCTCGTAGCCGAGTTGCGGGCGCGTGAAGTTCGAGCGCTGCTGCTGCGCAATCGCGACGAGGTTGAGCTCGCCATTCCTGAACGGGAGCGTCGAGGAGACGCCGAAGATGCTCGTCGGCAGTACGCCCAGCTGCGACTGCGGGTTCTCCTCGTACCGCACGCTGACGCTGCGCGGCCGGACAAAAAGCGAATCGGGGTGCAGGAACGTCACGACTCCCAGGTCGTAATCCATGGTGTAGTCCGTCCCGCGCCTGAGCCGCGTGCCGTCATCGAGCGTAAGCCGTTCAGACCCGGGGTGCACCTGATTGGATGGCAGCGAAAGGGTGGTGCCGTTCTCCCCGCCCTCGGACTCGTACCGCACGCGAATGCCGTACACCGTCTGCGGGTGCTGCGGGGAGTACAAGTACTCACTTGGCGTCGTATAGATGGCATCATTCGCCGGGTTCTGGAGTGGCTGTGCAAGACCCGCGCGCGCGAACGGTTGCAGCGATGGGAACACGAGGTACTGGTCGCGAATCACGCGGGTCGTCGCGGTGCCCCCAATCGAGAACACCGGGTCGCCCGGGCGCGGCCAGAGGCGGTTGTCGACGTCGAAGGCGCCGGGATTCGAAAGCTGCGCAAGGCCAAAGAGCTGCAGGAAAGTTTGCGCCGTCCCCGCGAGCGGTTTCTCCTGCTGCGCGGTGCCGCCAGTGACGATGGTGACGCCAACGGTCTCACGGCGAACATCCTCACCACCAACTCGGTACACAGAGCGCATCTCGCGATAGAACGCGTCGTCGCCCGGCCTCACTTGTGGATCCCACAGCAGGTTGGCAAACTGGTCGCGCGTCGCCACGAACTCCACATCGGCCGTGCCGCCGGTGGTCGCGAGCGTCGTGTCGCGTCCGTTCAGCCGCACCGTATACGCGGTCACCAGCCGCTCGTTGTTGAGGTTGAGCGGTCGCGTCAGCGCCACCCAGAGCTGCGATGGATCGACGTAGTAGTCCACGTTCTCGCGCAGGAGCTCGTACACCTGGCCGCGACGCGAGAACGGATCGCCGATGATCCGGAACTGTGGTCCGTTGGGGTTGGGCGGCTGCCCGCCGATGAGGAGGCGATAGAGCGACACGCGTACCGGCCGCACCGAATCGGGGAGCGCGCCAGCCAGCCGCCGCATCAGCTGCCCGTTGAGGATGTCCACGTTGGGATAGCCGGCAAACCGGCGCGGGTCGACGGTGAAGAAGAATCGCCGCACCTCCACCGTGTAGTCATCCAGGAGGCGATCGTTCGGCAGCCGTGTGTGCGCGCCCACCGTGAAGACGCGGTTGAGCACCACGTTGCCCTTCTGCTCGGCGGCTATTGCCCGCACCCGCAGGTCTCCGAAGCGGGCCGTGGCCTGGACGCCATAATTGGCCTGCGGAATTCCGCTCGTGATGAAGCGCGATGACGGTGCGGCGAACGACACATTTCCGACGTCGACGCGCTGCAGCCAGTCTTTCGCGTTGCCCTGGTAGTAAACGGAGATGTAGTTCGATCCGTCGAACTCGCGCGCGGCGTCGTAATCCACGTTCACATGCATCCGCTTTGCGACGGTTCCCCCCGTGCTCACGGCGAACTTGAAATCGAGGACGGGCTGGAAGCTTGACTGGCACCCGGCTGCGATGTTGAAGAACTGGCTCGCGACGCAGCGGTTGTTCTCCGTCCTGTCGAGCTTCGACTCAAGGCGGCCCCGGAAGTTCAGCCGAAGGTCGCTCTCCGGGCCGAACAAGTCGCCCATTCCTGGAAGCTTCGTCGTGTCTGCTGGCGGCTTGACGGTCTTGGCCGTATCGGCACCGGCCTGCGCCCCCGCAGCCGCCGGGAGCGCTGCTGAGACGAAGACAAGGAGAAAAAGGAGCCGGGGAAATCGCAGTGGGCGCACCCAAACTCGAAAACGGGGTATGAACGACCTTGCCTTCGAGTGGTCGCCGGGTGGAATATACGATTGACCCGAGACCCTACAACCCTATGTGGCGCGCGGATTTCCTCTCACAGGAGGGCCGGTTGACGCCGCGGGCCGGAACCTGTTGAAGATCGTCACCAAGTACATACTCAGGGAGCACGCCGGGCCGCTCGTGTTCGCCCTTTCGGCGCTCACCTCGCTCATGCTGCTCAACTACGTGGCCAAGCAACTGGGCAACCTGGTTGGGAAACAGCTTGGCTGGCCGGTCATTGCCGAGTTCTTGGTGCTGTCGGTGCCGCTGACGGTCGCACTGACGCTGCCCATGGCCGTGCTCGTGTCTACACTGCACGCGTTCAGCCGCATGGCGGCTGAAAACGAGATCATCGCGTTCAAGGCGAGCGGCCTGTCGATGCGGCGGCTCATGGTGCCGGTGATCCTCGCGTCCGCCGTGCTCACCCTCACGATGGTCTGGTTCAACGACCAGGTGCTGCCCCGGGCGAACCACGAGCTGTCGAACCTCACCAGTGACATCGCGCGCAAGAAGCCGACATTCGCACTCAAGGAGCAGGTGATCAACGAGGTCACGCCGAACAAATTGTTCCTGCGCATGGTCCACCTCGAGCGGGGCACGAGCATAATGCGCGACGTGACGATCTTCGACCTCGTCGATCCGCAGAAGCGCCGTACCATCCGCGCGGACAGCGGACTGCTGCAACTCTCGCCCGATGGGCGGGACCTGGACCTGACGCTCTACACCGGCGCGATGATCGAAATATCGCCGCAGGACCCTACGCGCCTGCAGCGCAATTTCTTTCGTACGGACTATGTCCGGGTGGCCGGCGTGGGGAACCAGCTCGAGCGCTCCGCGGCAAACAACATGAAGGGCGATCGCGAGATGACGGTGTGCGAACTGCAGGAGCGCGTCGTGCGAGAGACGCAGTTGCGCGATAGTGCGTATCGAGAGTTGATGCTACTCGACCCCGCCGCGGCGCGAGGCATGAAGCTCCCCAGCGTGCGGGGCGGACTGGGCGATCTCTATTGCCGGCGACTTCGCAACTTCTCGTTCATCCGTGCGGCCCACGCGCAGACGCCCGCTCCGATTCCGCCACGAGTTGTGCCGCCAGTTCCGCAAGTGCCGCAAGTTCGGCCGCAAGTTCCGCCGCAAGTCCCCCCACAGGCCCCGGCGCGGGCGCCGTCAAGCGGCACGCTCAGGCCCGATCCGGTGACGTCGCTGGACTCCTCGACGCGGTCCGTGCTCGCGGAAACAGAGAAGGTCGGGCTCCGCGAAGCGCAGCGCGTGATCAACGGCAACCAGGTGGAGATCGAGAAGAAGTTCGCCATCGCCGTCGCATGCTTCATTTTCGTGCTGCTCGGCGCGCCCATCGCGCTTCGCTTTCCGCGGGGCGGTATCGGGATGACCATCGGCGTGAGCCTCGGCGTATTCGGCGTCTACTATGTGGGACTCATCGTGGGCGAATTATTCGCCCGCCGCGGCCAGCTTTCGCCGTTCTGGGCGATGTGGGCGGCGAACATCGGGCTGCTGATCATCGGCCTCTGGCTCACGGCACAACTGGGGCGGGAGGGCGCCACGTCCCGGGGCAGCGAGACGTCGGAACGGCTTCAGCGCCTGAGGGAGCGCGTCGCGGGACTCGTGCGGCGCGGGCGCGGCACATCGTGACCGTGCGCGTCGTACGGCCACTCGACCGCTACGTGCTGGGAGAGTTCCTCAGGATTCTTGCGACCACTGCGCTTGGCTTTCCGGTGCTCGTGATCGTCATCGACATCACCGAAAATCTCGAGAAATACCTGCAGCGGGGCCTCAAGCCGCTCGCGATCGGGCAGGCGTACCTGTATGGGGTGCCTGAGACGATGTTTCTGGTGCTCCCCGCCGCCGTGCTCTTCGCGACCGTTTTCGCGATTGGCGGTTTTACGCGCCACTCGGAGATTACGGCGGCCAAGGCAAGTGGCATCAGTTTCCACCGGTTCATCGCGCCGATCTGGGTGGGCGCGGCCCTGACCACCCTCGCCGGACTGCTGCTGTCCGAAATGACGCCGCGGGCCAACGAGATCCGTGACGAGTTGCTCCAGGAAAAGCAGTCGAGTACTGCGATTACCCGCACCAACTTCACGTTCCTGACCGACGAGCCGCGCGTCTACACGATCTACGCGGCCGACGTGAGCAAGGGGACACTCGAACATGTCGAGGTCGACCGGAAGGGCTCGGGCCCGTCGTTCCCGAGCTACCTGATTGTCGCGCGGAATGCGAAGTGGGCGAGCCGGGAGGGATGGATGTTCAAGTCAGGAGTCGTTCACGTGATGACGGACGACTCCTCGAACTTCACGCTCCGTTTCGATTCGCTGCGTGACCGTCATTTCCGCGAGAAGCCGACGCAGCTCATGGTCAATCCCCGTGCGCCGGAGGAAATGGGCTGGACCGACCTCGGCAAGTTCATCACCGAGATGGAACGGTCGGGGAGCGACGTGAACAAGCTGCGCACGGAACGCATGCTCAAGATCGCGATTCCCGCGACGTGCATCATCATCATGATGTTCGGCGCCCCGCTGGCGACGAGCAACCAGCGCGGCGGTGCCGCGTACGGTGCGGCGGTGAGCTTGGGCACTACGATCATATTCCTCATGCTCGTGCAGCTCACGCAGGCCGTTGGAGACAAGGGGATCGTGAACCCGGAGCTCGCGGCGTGGCTGCCGAGCATTCTCTTCGGCGTGATCGGCGGAGTGTTGCTGGCCCGGGTTCGCACGTGATGCGGTCGCCGCCCGGCGCCCGGATTCGAGGCAGAGAGGCTCGTTTCCCCCGCCTGGGAGCGCGTTCCGGGGCGCGGACAACTCACTTGACCAGAGCTTGGCGTCCGTTTCGTGCATTAACATTTGACTTGACCAAATCCGTGAACGCGTTTCGTGCATTAACAAATCACTTGACCAAACCTCTGCGCGCATTTCGTGCATTAACAAATCACTTGACCAGGCCTCTGTGCGCGTTCCGTGCATTAACAAATGACTTGACCAGGCCTCTGCGCGCGTTTTGTGCACTAACAAATGACTTGACCACAGCACAAAGGGCGTTCCTTGCAGGAGAGATGGCCTTGGGCTAACCCCGAATCGCGCTTCGTGCCTGGATAATCGTGTTCGACGGACAGTTCTCGGCTCTCAATCGGGGGAAGATGTGTTTGGGCTGGGCTCCGTGGCTGGTGCAGGCTGAATAATTGTTCTTTTGGGCCCCCCATTCCCGGGAAGCCGTGCAACATCGTGATTGTCGGACCCTCCGTGGGCGCGGAGCGTCGAATAATTGGCTGTCGCTGGAGGTCGGCTCGCGCCGGGCGCGCACTAGTTGCCTCTGAACGTCGCGCGATTCCCCGTTGAGCGAGAATAATGTGCTAATTTCCCGGTCGAGATGACCGAGTACGCCCAGACCGACACCTTTCCGATCGTGCAGCGCGGGACGATCCGCCTTCTCCGGCGGATGGGACGCGCGACACTGGGCTTGCTGCGCGGCGTGGGCAAGCGCGTGCTCTTTCTGCGCGAGGTCCGGCGTGCCCTGAGGGAACCAAAGACGTACCTGCCACTGGTCATGCCGCAGATGCGAGCCATCGGCGTGGACTCGGTGCCACTCACGATCATGGTGGCGGCCTTCATCGGGGGCGTGATCTCCCTGCAGATCCGCTACCAGCTCTTTCCCGGAATACAGCTCTCGATCGTGGGGCTCTCGGTGCGGCAGATCGTGATCCTCGAGACGGGTCCATTGCTGACGGGCCTGGTGCTCGCGGGGCGTGTGGGCGCCAAGATGACGGCGGAAATCGGGACGATGCGGGTCACCGAGCAGATCGACGCACTCGAGACACTCGCCTACGACCCGGTCGCCTATCTTGTGGTGCCGCGCCTGATCGCGTCCGTGCTGATGCTCCCGGTCCTGTGCATCATCGCGAATCTGTTCGGCGTGGTGGCGGGTATGATAGCGGCGGTTGCGCTGACGGATGTCCAGATGTCGCAGTTCATGGACGGCGTCCGGCTGGGGTTCGACCAGTTCCAGGTGACGTACAGTCTCATCAAGGCCACATTGTTCGGCGGGGCCATCGCCTACCTCTGCACGTACGAGGGGTACGTGACCGAGGCGGGTGCGGAGGGCGTGGGCAGGTCCACGGCCAAGGCGGTCGTGATTTCCTCCATCTGGATTCTCGTGCTCGACGCGATCACGGCGGTCCTCCTCGCGCCATACTTGCAAGGGTGAGCATGAAACGTCGCGACGAAGTACTTGTGGGACTTACCGCCACGCTGGCACTCGTTGCCGGCGTGCTGGGGTCGCTGTGGCTCGCCCGCGGCGGGCTGGCGCCGGGATACCCGCTCTACGCCAAGTTCACGTGGGGCGCCGGGCTCAAGCAGGGACAGCCGGTGCTCCTCTCCGGCGTCAATGTCGGGTACGTGGATGGCGTCCAGATCCGGCAGGACGGCCTGCTCGTGGTGAAGCTGCGCGTGCACAAGAACTACCGGGTGCCGATCGGCACCACCGCGACCATCGAACCGAACGGATTCTTTGGCGACCAGCTGGTGGCATTGCACCCGGCCGGTCCGAATCCGCGCGCCCATGTGGCAGACGACACGCTGCTCTCCGGCCGGCCGACACCGCAGATCGGCGACGTGCTCGCGCGCGTGGACACCATCGCGTCGAATCTGGTGGTGCTGACGACCTCGCTGCGCAAGCAGTTTGGCGAGGGGAACGGCCTTTCACAGTTCCGCGAAACGCTGCACAAGGCGGACGGCCTGATGAGTGATCTTTCGAAGCTGGCGAGGGACCAGAACGCCGAGCTGACCCGCACGCAAGTATCACTCCGTCGCGTGGGGAACGCCGTGGACTCGGCCAGGGTGGACTCGACGATGCATGCGCTGACCGGGGCCGCAAACAGCGTGAGCGCGCTGGCGACCGACGTGCACGAGACCACTCTCAAGCTCAACGCGACCCTTGCCAAGCTGAGCGACGGCGAGGGCTCGGCCGCAAAGTTGATGAACGACCCGGCCCTGTTCAACGACGTCCGGAGCCTGATGGTGCGGCTGGATTCGCTTACCGCGGACTTCAAGAAGAATCCACGGAAGTATATCAAACTGTC
>DASZZO010000147.1:0-4586 GCA_035544915.1 Gemmatimonadaceae bacterium
CACCATGGCCTGGTGGGGCGAGGCGATGGCATGGAACTACGGCGTGTGGAACACGCAGTTCCCCGATTCGGCGCGCGCGACGCTTGCGCGACTCGGCCCCACGCCCGCGGCGCGAGCGTCTAGGGCACGCACACCTCGCGAGCGTGATTATCTCCAGACGGTCGAGGTGCTCTACGGCACCGCCACCAAGGCGCACCGCGACACTGCCTACGCAACCGCCGCGGCGCGGCTCTCCCAGAAATACCCGCAAGATGATGAAGCGAAGCTGTTCTACGCTCTCGCCGTGCTGGGCCTCAATCAGGGCGTGCGCGACGTCCCGACGTACGAGCGCGCGCTGGCGATCGCGATGGACGTGTTCCGTCGCCATCCCGATCATCCGGGCGCGTCGCACTACGTGATCCACGCGTCGGACGATCCCGCGCACGCCACTGTCGGCCTGGAGGCCGCGCGCGCCCTGGCGAAGTCTTCGCCCGCCGCGGAACATGCGCAGCACATGACGTCGCACACCTTCTTGGCGCTGGGGATGTGGGACGATGTGGTCGCCGCCAATGAACGCGCGACCCACGCCGACAGCGCCATGCCGCCAATGCCCGGAATGCGGCGCTACTTCTGCGGACACGCCAACAGTTGGCTCGACTACGGGTACCTGTCGCAAGGCCGTGTGGCGGCGGCGGCCAGCCTGCTGCAACAATGCCAGGCGATCGCGGCAAGAGTGGGCGACCGCACCCGCGCCGAGGACACCGATCCCGACAACTCGCTCTTCTTTTCCGCCGTCGCGATGTGGTCGCGCTATCTCTTCGATACCGAGCAGTGGTCCAGCACGCAGGCGCAGTGGGAGCCGGCGGTTGGATCCGCTCCTGGGCCGCGGCGGACGTACTCGTTCGCACGCGCCTTCGCCGCGGCCCGGCGGGGCGATCTCGCAGTCGCGCGTGCGGGGCTGACCGCTCTTCAGACGGCGAATCGCGATGCGAAGGCCCGAGTCGCCGACGCTCACGATGGCTCGCCCGAGACTGTCGAGGACGAGAAGCGCGCCAACATCCTCGACCTTGAGTTGCAGGCGGCAATCCAATCGGCTGAGGGGAAGCACGACGAGGCGATTGGCCTGCTGCGCCAGGCAACGGTGATCGAAGACGGCATGGCGTACGCGTTCGGCCCGCCAAACGTCGACAAGCCCTCGCACGAGTTGCTGGGCGAGGAGTTGCTCGTGCTGAAGCGGGGAAGCGAGGCGCGAACGGAATTCGAATGGGCGCTGAAACGCACACCGCGGCGCCCGCTGGCGCTTCGGGGTCTCGCGCTGTCCAACGAGGCCGCCGGCCGACCGGCGGAGGCGACAGCGGCGTGGCGCGAGCTGGTGGATGTGTGGCACACGGCCGACGCCACACTCCCGGGAGTCGTTGACGCGCGCCGCCGCGTGGCTCGGTAGTCGTACTCGTTCGTCGTGCGGCTCGTCAGGCTGTGCCAGGCGCCGAAGGACCGGGGCCGCGCGGTACGGCGAACAGGCCGGACGTCTGGGATGCCGGTGGTAGAATCACGCGAAACTCGGTTCGGCCCGGCCGCGAGTCGACTTCGATATCGCCGTCGTGGCGGCGCACGAGCCTGAGGGCGATGTCGAGGCCGAGTCCGGTTCCCTGGCCAACCGGCTTGGTGGTGAAGAACTGATCGAATATCCGTGGGAGAACGTCCGCCGGGATCCCGGGCCCGTCGTCGATAACGCGCACAATGACGGATCCCATCTCGGGCGCGGCCGTCACCGACACGCGCCCCGACGGCGGAGCGGCGTCAAGCGCGTTGTCAATCAGGTTGACCCACACCTGATTCAGTTCTCCCCCGTATGACCGCACCAGCGGAAGATCCTGGTCGACGTCGAGGCTGATGGTAACCGACTTGGAGCGCGCCTTTGCGCCGAGCACGGTCAGCGTGTCACGCAGGCCCTGCGTTAGGTCGGCGATCTCCGGCGTGGGCGAGCGGTCCATGTAGGTGAATCGTTTCACGGCCGCTACAAGATCGTAGATGCGCGTTGTGGCGGTTTCGATCTCGGCTACAAGTGCACGCACGGCGCATCCGGCCGCGATCCAGCGAAGAGGCGTGTAAAGCGCGGCGGGAGCGAGTGCCGCGGCGAATCGGTCGAGCTCCTCGATCCTGACGTTCGTCTCGGCGATCGCCGCAAGGTTCGTCAGGGACGCGCCGTGCCTGGAAAGCCACTCGGCGATCGCATCCTCGCGGTCGGCTTGCTCGATTGGCGACCGGAACATCGCGTGCGACTGTGCCAGGCAGATTTCGCGCAGCCGGTGTACCCCTTGCCGCTGCGAGTCCGAGAGTATCGCGGCGCCGAATGCGTCTCCCGCGGCATCGACCTCCGCCTGCGCTTCGCCGAGGAGCTTCGCGCTCCGCACGGCCGCCGACGCCGGGTTGTTCAACTCGTGCGCCAGTCCCGCGGACAGCCGCCCGAGCGACATCATTTTCTCGTCATGGAGATCGCTCGTCACGAACTGTCGGGCGCGATCGAGCATCACGTGCACCAGAATCGCCGTGACGTTCGGACAGCGGTGAGTCAGCTCAGGAAAGTGCTCGCGGCCGATCTCGAGCGCTTCGCCCGACTCGCTGGCGACCGTATCACCCGGAGGAGCGCCCATCCGCGAGTAGGGGAGCAGTCCGGCGACGTCACCGCCTTGCCATTCAAGGACCTTGCGCGGGCCGGCACCCCGATCCACGCGGATCGCGAAGCGGCCGGAGAGAACAATGCGAAGCGAATCGAGGACCGTCGCCTTGCTGAACATCAGCTCCCCGCGCGCGAACGGTCGGAGCGTGCCGTGTTCGGCGAGCCATGCGAGTTCGTCTACCGGCGCGGAGCCGACGGTTCGGTGCTGGGCCAGGCGTTCGATCAGGGCCGCCGTTTCAAACATGGCTCCAAAGATATGCGCCTGGACATATTCAGCCCATGCGCAACTCACCCGCCGACCTCCCGGCTGCCCAATTCCGGGCCATCGGTCACGACCTCGTCGACGAGATCGCCGCGTTTCTCGAGACGCTGGAAAGCCGCCCTGTCGCACCTGACAAGGCTCCCCGCGAGCTTCGCTCGCTCATTGGCGGCGGCCAGCTACCGGTACCGGCCCACGGCGCCGACCCGGCGCAGATCGTCGCCGAAGCCACCAAGCTGCTGGTCTCGAACTCCACATTCAACGGCCACCCCCGGTTCTTCGGCTATATCACGTCGTCTGCCTCACCCATCGGCGCCCTGGCCGACCTGCTGGCCGCGGCAGTCAACCCGAACTGCGGGGCTGCGGCGCTAGCGCCGCTCGCGACGGAAATCGAGTTGCAGACGGTGCGGTGGATTGCCGAGCTGATCGGCTACTCGCCGAAATGCGGCGGACTGCTCGTGAGTGGCGGCAACATGGCGAACATGGTGTGCTTGAACGCCGCGCTCCGCGCGCAGGCGGACTGGGATGTTCGGTCTGGTGGCATCGCCGCGGGTGCACGACTCGCGGTCTATGCGTCCAGCGAGGTTCACACCTGGCTGCAAAAGGGCGCGGACTTGGCCGGACTTGGCACGGACGCCCTCCACTCGATCCCGGTGGGCGCCTCGCTATCAATGGATGTCGCGGCACTGGAGCGGCGCATAGCGGAAGATCGCGCCGCCGGATGGCGCCCCGCAGTGGTGGTCGGCACAGCGGGGTCAGTGAGCACTGGGGCAATAGATCCCTTGCCCGAGATAGCCGCCCTGTGCGCGCGGGAAGGGCTCTGGTTTCACGTGGACGGTGCCTACGGCGCACCCACCGCGGTCCTCGACGACGCACCGACGGCACTCCGGGCGATTGCGTTGGCGGACTCGGTCGCTGTCGATCCGCATAAATGGCTGTACGTCCCCCTCGAGGCGGGATGCGTGCTGGTGCGCGATCGCGAGAAACTGCATGCCGCGTTCAGCTTTCACCCTCCGTATTACCGCTTTGACGGCAGCGCCGACGATCCCCCGACGAACTTCCACGAGCTGGGACCGCAGAACTCCCGGGGCTTTCGCGCACTCAAAGTATGGATGACCATTCGGCAGGTGGGCCGCGAAGGCTACGTGAAGATGATTGGCGAGGATATCGCGCTGGCGCGCGAGCTGTACCGGATGGCAGGGGCGCACGAGGACCTCGAGGCGCTCACGCAGGCGCTCAGCATCACGACGTTCCGGTATGTGCCCCGCGATGTACGTTCGCGCCTCGCCGAGAGCTCGACAGAGGACTACCTCAACGAGCTCAATACGGCGCTGCTTGCGAAGCTCCAGCGCGAGGGGCAGGTCTATTTGTCAAATGCGATTGTGGGAACGCGATTCGCATTGCGGGCGTGCATCGTGAATTTCAGGACGTCGAGCGAGGACATTCGCGCGCTGGTAGAGGCGGCGGATCGGTCGGGGCGTGCACTGGATCGGGAAATGCGCGGTAGTACGCCGTTGCCCGCGGTGCGCTGAGTCCGGGTCGGGCGCTCAGAGGTAGCTCAGCCACGCATCGCCCCGCCGCTGTTTGAGCGCCGCGAACGAACGGCAGAGCGGATAGACCGCGACCACGACGCATGCCCACACCAGATAGACGCCTGTCAACGAGAAC
>DASZZO010000148.1:0-3706 GCA_035544915.1 Gemmatimonadaceae bacterium
CTCACGCCGACCATTCCGGTTCCCAAGCAGGCGTCAAACCTCAGGAGGCAGAATGAAGATCGCAGCTATTCTTCTCGCGCTGTCGGCGGCGGTCCCCGCGTCAGCCCCGTGCCAGGCTCCCACCAAGAAAGTCGAGGCACCGAAACCCATGGCGGTGCTCGAATGGCTCGTGGGCGGTGTCTGGACGGCGGACGCCTCGAAGCTCGGACCCGGCATGCAGCGAATCGAAACGCGCCACCAGTGGTCGGACAACGGGGCCTATATCCGCTTCACCACCCACTTCGTGATGGACACGCGAACGCTCAAGAACTACGACGGCAGCTTCTTCTGGAATCCGGAACAGTCCTCCCTCAGCATGTGGTACATGGACGCGGGCAACTCCATCACGCAGGGGCCCGTGACGACGGCGGGCGACACCACGGTCATGACGTTCCGGGCCCGGAACTTCGCCGGAGAGCCCGCGGATCTTCGAGTCACGCTCACCCGGAAGAACAACGACGACTACAACTGGCTGCTGGAGGAGAAACAGCCTGGCGGATGGAGGCAGCTGGGGTCGCTCGAATACCTGCGCGCCACCGGCGGCTAGCGAACGTCAGTCGCTCCGGAGCGCCGTATTCGGATCCGCGCGCGATGCGCGGACCGCCGGCACCGCGCTTGCCAGCAGCGCGATCAGAAAGATCAGCACGCCAACCGAGCCATAAGTCGCCGGATCGCGGGCCGACTGCTCGAAGAGGAGCGGTTGGATCCATCCCGCGGTGAGCAGGGCCACCGTGACGCCGATGGTCACGCCAGCCAGGGCGAATGAAATGCCCTGCGCGACCACGAGCCGCACGACGTCACGTGATTGCGCGCCAAGGGCGATCCGCACACCGAGCTCATGCGTACGTTGTGCGACGTTGTACGCGATCACTCCATGCAGGCCGACCGCGGCCACCAGAAGCGCGAGTAGGCCGAACGCGACGAACATCGTGGCGCCGATCTGCCACGAGCGACGCTGCCCGGCGACGACGTCCCGGAAGGGGAATACGGTGACGTAGCTCTCGCCGGGCATCACCGGCTGCAGCGCGCGACGCACACTCTCGGTGCGTTGTGCGGGATCGCCGCGAACGCGCAACACGATGGCGAAACCCGCCGCAGGCCCGAACTGATCAATCGGGAGATAGTAGCGAAAGCGGTCGTCCCTCGTGAGGCTGGTTTGTATGGCGTCTTCGGCGATGCCGATGACGGTGGTGCAGGGCGCTGTGTCCGCACCTATCCGGATGCATTGTCCGAGCGCCTCCCTGCCGGGCCAGAGGACTTTGCCCATCGCATCGCTCAGCACGACAACGCGCGGTGCACTGACCCGGTCCTCGTCGGTGAACGGACGTCCGCGGATGATGCGCGTTCCCATGACGTCGAAGAATCCTGGCGTTGCAGCCTGATAGGTGAACTGCCCAAGCCGGCGCACCGAATCGATTCCGGCAACGTACAGGTCCTTGGTGTTAAAGCCGAGAAACGGCACGCTCGTGACCCATGCCGTTCGTTCCACGCCCGGGATGGCCTGTGCCGTCTCGAGCAACCGCCGGCGCAGTGACACCTGCTGGCTGTCAGTCATGCGGAGGCCGCGCAGATTGCGATTCACGACGAGCACGGGCGCCGGGTCGTAGCCGAGCCGCATTGCGCGGACGTTGTTGAGGCTCCTCACGAAGAGCCCGGCACCGACGAGGAGGATCACCGAGAGGGCGCCCTGCAGTACCAGCAGCGCTGAGCGCGCCCGGGAGCGCTGATACGTGCCCTCGCGCGCGCCCGCCCTGAGCGTGCTTGCGAGATCTCCCCGAATGGCCAGCAGTGCGGGGAACACGGCGGTTACCATGCCGGCCGCGAGCGCGAACGCGGATGCGACAAGCAGCGTGCGCCAATCGGTGACTACATCGAGGCCGGAGCCGTCGCGCACGAGAAGCAGTCGAAGCGCCGCGCCGCCCCACTGCGCGATGGCAACGCCAGCCAGGCACCCGAACAGGGCGAGGATCAGGCTCTCCGTGAGGAACTGCGCCATGAGCCGGCCACGGCTGGTGCCGAGCGCGAGGCGTACGGCGATTTCACGCCGCCGACGGAGGACCCTCGCCAGCATCAGGTTCGTGACGTTCGCGGCCGCGATGAGAAACACGATCACCGCCACGCCCGTCACCCAGAGGAGCGTCTTCGACTCGAGCCCCGCCCCAGGTCCGCCGGCGGTCTTGAGCGCACCGGCAATGGCGCGCGGTCGCGCCTCCGTCGCTGGCTCAACACGCGGATCCAGCGCACGCTCAGCGTTCCAGCTTTGCAGCCAGGCGTTGGTGAGGTCGGCGGATGCCGCTGCAACGCTCACCCCGCGCCTACGGCGCACGATGAGGTTCGTCGACCCCCAATCGTATCTGCCGTCGAACGGCGTGGGGCCACTCGCGCCGGTCGAGTACAGGCCCCAGGTCGAAAGGATCGGAATGAACACGGCGGGCGGCTCGTGCTCAGGAACGCCGACGAATCCCTCAGGTGTCACTCCGATGATGGTGAACGAAGCGTTACGGATCGCGAGCCTATCGCCGATCACGTTGCGGCCACCGAACTGAGTCTTCCAGAACCCGTAACCCAGGATTGCGACGGAAGCACCTCGTGAGGCCGAATCCTCCGACGCGAGAAAGTACCGCCCCAGTGCCGGACGCCCATCGAAGAAGTCGAAGAACGATGCGCTCACCACGCCGACCAGTCGCTCGCGCGCGGCGTTCCCGCTCCCGACCGCCATCGTACCCTCGGCGTAGCCCGCGTACTGCGAGAACGATGTGGTGTGATTCCGCAGGTCGAGGTACCGCTGGTACGGAAACACCGAGTACGCGCCGGTGTGCCCCCGATAGGTCTGGTCGAGGTAGACGCGGTGAACATCGCCAGGGTGCCGCAGGCGCGGATACGGCCGGAACATCAACTGGTCGATCACTCCGAACATCGCGGCGTTGGCGCCAATGCCCAGCCCGAGCGTGAGGACCACCGTTGCCGTGAAGCCGGGAGATCGCCGGAGTCCCCGCAGCGCGTAGCGCACGTCCTGCCGAAGGTGATCGAGCCCCGTGCGCATCGCAGCCTCCAGACTCATATGGGCCAATCTTGCATCGACGATTCGCTCAGTCTCCGACTCCCAACTCTCAACTCCCGACTCTCGACCCTCAAACCCGCAAACATATGTCGCTCAGGTGTCAGACACGGTCTGGGCGGGGAGCGTTGGAACGTGAACAGCCGGCTGCGAACCTGGTTCCGAACCAGACGATGCTGACGATCGGCGACCGGCTGACAGCCGCGAACGTCTCGTGGGCGTGGTACGCCCGAGGCTGGAACAGTGCCCTCGCCGGGAACGCGGACCCGCTCTTTCAGTTCCATGACCAGCCGTTCGCATACTTCGCCAACGACGCCGACGGCACGTCCGCGAAAGCTGCTCACCTCGAGGACGAGACCGATTTCATGGCCGCGGCGAGCGCCGGCGCGCTTCCCGCCGTCTCTGATCATCTCACCCTATGCCAGCCGCGGGTAAGTCAACAAGACCAGCTACGAGACGGTATCAATCCTCGCCCTCATCGAAGCACGCTGGAACCTGACCCCGCTCGGAACACGCGACGCGGCGGCCGCGAATCTCACCAACGCGTTCGACTTCACGCAGTCGGGAAAATAGGCGTACTCGGCGTCTATCGGAAAAGAAGGGTGGGCG
>DASZZO010000149.1:0-14007 GCA_035544915.1 Gemmatimonadaceae bacterium
CGTGCCGTTCGGCTGAAGGACTCCGGAGGGTGTGACCAGCTCGTCCAGCTCGTGGACGAGTTCCTCAGCGCGTTGCGGACGGTCAGAGGAGCGTTTCTCCAGGCAACGCATCACGAGCTGCGCCAACGCGGGGGGAATCGCCGGACGCCGCCTGGCGATGTGCTCCGGCGGCTCATTCACGTGCGCCGCGAGCATGGCCCCCGCGGTGCGTCCGCTGAAGGGGGTACTTCCCGTGAGCAACTCGTACGCGAGCACGCCCCAGGCATAGATGTCAGCGCGGTGATCGACGAGCGGATCGGCGCTCGCCTGCTCGGGCGCCATGTAGGCGGGCGTGCCGAGTGCGACGCCGATCGAGGTGGCGGGCGAGGTGCTCCTCGCGCCAAGCGCGCCGGCCACGCTCAGCGCCTTGGCGACGCCGAAGTCGGTGACCATCGCTGCGCCGCCGGAGAGCAGCACGTTGTCGGGCTTGATGTCGCGGTGCACCACACCGGCCTCGTGCGCGAACGCCAGGGCGCTCGCAACCTCGCGGAGCACTCGCACCGCCTGGTTCACGGGGAGTTCGCCGTGAGCCGTCAGGCGGGCGCGCAGCGACTCGCCCTTGACGAACGGCATGGTGAAGTAGGGCAGCCCGCCCGCGTCGCCCGCGGCGAGCAATGGCACGATGTGCGGATGCTGCAGCTGCGCGGCGAGCGATATCTCGCGCTTGAAGCGGTCCGCCGAAACCTGGCCGGCCATCTCGCTCGGCAGGACCTTTACCACGACCTGTCGCCCGAGCGCGGTTTCTGTTGCAACGAACACTCGCGACATTCCGCCGCCGCCCAGTTCGCGCTCGAGCGTGTAGGCGCCGCCGAGCGTGGCTTGCAGTTGCTGGCGCAAGTCGTCGGACACGAAAGCGCCTCCGCAGTTGAACGGGCCTTGGGTCAGTAGGAAAATGTAGGACCAGGTGCGGCCGTGAGCCAGCCGGCCTCAGCGGAGGTCGGGGTGCGATGTCGGGTTTCCGCCCACTCCACGCGCTCCTTTGGAATGCCGGTGGTGACCTCCGCGACCTCGGCGCGCTGCCGGGACACTCGCGAAGTTTCGGAACCAGCATCAACGTTGCTGGGCAGGTCGCGGGGGGCAGTTATAGAGGAATGTCGGGTTTCAGGTCGCTCTCTCGTGCTACCCAATGAGGGCGCATCGAACTGTCTGCCCGCCAAGCCGGGCTAGCGACCTGAGGCGACATGATGAAAACAGCGTACCGTGTTTCGGTCGGACTGGTGTCCGTGCTCGCGAGCGCATGCGGATCGGATAAGGGGCTCGCGCCCGTGCGGCGCGCACCTGCGCTCTCGGCGGTCACGGTCACGGCTAACGAATGGAATGCGCTTTCCGTGATCGCGCAATTTCAAGTGAGCAACGCTGACTCAGCGCGGCTCCTTTACAGGAGCGCGACGGAGGCGGAGCAGGCGACGCCGTTCTCGCCGACATCCGGCGCCATGATCCGCCTCGCGGCCCTCGGCCTCCGTGCCTCGACGCGCTACAGGATCACCGTCGAATCCATGGGCGCGGGAGGCACGACGCGTTCTGACGACATGGATGTCGAAACCGGCGCGCTACCCGAGGCGATTCGCGGGCTGCGCTTGGCGGTCACCGGCGCGGCGAGCCCAGGCTACACGCTGGTCGTACCCGTTTATCTGGATCGCAGTCCTGGAGCCTTCATGATCGCCTTTGATGAGGCGGGCGACATCCGCTGGTACCGCTCGTTTCCTGGGGAGGGCTGGGCGGTCGAGGCCAAGCAACACCCGAACGGGCACTTTACGACGTACGTTGGCCGATCCTACGGGTGGCAGCCGAACGCGGGCCGATACGTGGAGGTGACGCCCAGCGGCGAGGAGGTGCGCACCTTTCGCGCGGCGGCGCCGGCCTGGACCGATCCCCATGAGATGTTGCTCAGCTTTCAGGACACCGTGCTCACGGCCGCGCACCTTCTGAGCTACGAGATCCGGCCACTCGACTTGCGCGCCGTCGGCGGTGCGGCGGACACCCCAGTCGCACTGCACTCGATTGTGCGGCAGGGCGCAACCGGCGCGACGGAGTTCGTGTGGAACGCCGCCGACTATTTCGATGTCAGCGACTGGCCGGGAACGGCCGGTCCCTCCTACGATCTCGTACATCCCAGCTCACTCGCACTGGATCGCGACGGCAACTACATCGCGTCGTTTCAGGCTGTGGACCAGATCGCGAAGATCGACGCGCAGTCGGGGAACATTCTCTGGCGCTTTGGCGGCAAGCGCAACGAGTTCACGCTGCTCGACGACCCGCTGGGCGGCTTTCGCGGGCAGCACTCGGTGCGCGTGCTCGCCAATGGCAACCTTCTGCTGATGGACAATCATATCCGCTCGCCGGCCACGACGTCGCGCGCGGTGGAGTACAGCCTCGATGCGGCGACGCGCACTGCGCGCCTGGTATGGGAGTATCGGCCGGACCCCGCCATCGCGAGTCCGATCATGGGTTCGGTGCAGCGCCTCAAGAACGGCAACACGCTGGTCGCATTCGGCGTGGCGGGGCAGGCCGTCGAGGTGGATCCCGCCGGCCGCGTGGTCTGGCGCGCCGCGCTCACAGACAACGCGTCGCCCATGCCGGCGCTCGGCGCACCGGAGCTCTATCGTGCGATTCGCATCGGTTCACTCTATCGCTATCTGATGCCGTGACCCCGATGTCGGGTTTCCGCTCGCTTTCTCGTTGGACCAAGTAATGGCTCGCCACCTCTCCACCGCGATAAGGAGTCCACTGTGACGCAGGAGCTTGTTGGACGTCGACTTGCCGCCGCCCTGTCCCGGCAAGGACGCAGCCGGCGGTTCGTAATCGCGCTCGCACTCGTCACCACTTTCACGACGTCTTGCAAAGACGACGTGGCGGGTCTCGTGCCTCTGGCGACGATTACGGTCACGCCGAGCGCGGCGACTCTTGTCGTGGGCACAACGCAGCAGTTTACGGCTGTCGGCAAAGATGCGAACGGAACGGTGATGTCCCTGACGCCCATCTGGACCGTCGGCCCCGGCGGGGGAACCATCACGAGCGCCGGACTATTCACGGCCGGCGCCACTCCCGGAAGCATCGGTGTGACGGCCACCAGCGGAGCCATTTCGGGCGCGGCGACGGTCAACGTCACGGCGGGGCCCCTCGCGAACATCAGTGTTACGCCGAGCCCGGCAACCGTGGCAGTCGGCGGAACGCAACAGTTCACCGCGGTCGGCACGGACGCGGGCGGGAACATTGTCACCATCACGCCGCCGGTTTACTGGAGCGTGGCGGCTGGCGGCGGCGTCATCAGCGCCAACGGCATGTTTACCGCCGGCACGGCGATGGGAACATTCGCCAACACCGTAACAGCGACGAGCGGCACCCTCTCGACCACGGCAACGGTCACCGTCGCGGCGGGCCCCCTCGCGAGCATCAGCGTGACGCCGAACCCGGCCACGGTGGCGTCTGGCGACACACAACAGTTCATCGCGATGGGCAGGGATGCGGCTGGTAACGCGGTGCCTATTCCGGCCCTCGGTTGGAGTGTGGCGGCTGGCGGCGGCACGATCAGCGCCGCCGGACTCTTCACGGCGGGGTCTGCGAGCGGCACCTTCTCCAATAGCGTGACTGCGACCAGCGGCAGTATATCAGGCACCGCGACCGTCGCGGTGCCACCGGCTCCTGTCCCGCTCGCGACGATTACCGTGTCGCCGAACCCGGCAACAGTGGCGGTCGGCGCGACCCAACAGTTCTCCGCCGTCGGCAGGGACGCGGCCGGTAACGTCGTCACCATCACGCCCCCCGTTGCATGGAGGGTCGCGGCGGGCGGGGGCACGATCAATGCCACCGGACTCTTCACCGCCGGGTCGGCGAGCGGGACTTACAGCAACACCGTGACCATGACGAGCGGTGCCATTTCAGGCAGCGCGACTGTGATGGTCACGCCGGATCCTGGCCCGCTCGCGTTTATCACCGTGTCGCCGAACCCAGCCACGGTTCTCACATCAAGCTCCCAACAGTTCTCCGCGATTGGCCGGGACGCGAACGGACTCGAAGTCCCGATCCCGTCCCCGAGCTGGAATGTGGCGGCGGGCGGAGGCTCGATCAGCGCCACCGGACTGTTCACTGCCGGCTCTACGCCTGGCGTCTACACCAACAGCGTCACCTTGACCAGTGGCGGCATTACCGGCAGTGCGACCGTAATCATCACATCGGCTGCTGGCCCGCTCGCGACGATAACGGTATTGCCGAACCCGGCCATGGTTCCTGCGACCACCCCACAACAGTTTTTCGCGATCGGCAAGAGCGCGAACGGAATGGAGGTCCCCATCCCGTCCCCGAGCTGGAGTGTGGCGGGGGGCGGCGGCTCGATCAGCGCCACTGGACTCTTCACTGCCGGCGCAACGCCGGGCACGTACGGCGTGACCTTGACCAGCGGCAGCATTTCAGGCAGCGCGACGGTCATTGTCACAACCGCGCCGGGCCCGCTCGCGACGATTACCGTATCACCGAACCCGGCCGTCATTTCGGTCTATTACGGTCCGGGATCGGTTTCCTTCTCTGCGGTTGGGAGGGATGCCACCGGTGTCGTCGTCCCGATCACACCGGTGTGGGCTGTAGTGGCCGGCGGCGGCACGATCAACAGTTCGACGGGGGAGTTCGTCTCGGGTACCGCATTGGGCACGTTCACCAACACCGTGACCGCGACCAGCGGCTCAGTCACCGGCGCGGCAACGGTGGTTGTGCAGGTCTTCGGCAGCCGCAGGATGAAGCCGTAATGCTCTTCAATCGCGGCCACCGTGGACGATCGATATGAACTTCACCGGCGCGTCACGCTTGCGCTCTCCCCCCTCGCCTTGTTCGCTGCGTGCGGTGCGACCTGGTTGACCACCGCGAGTGCGACGCTCGCGACCACAATCTGCGGCGCGTCCGCGTCTGACGTGAGGGCGGTCGGCCGCGCGGGCGCGATAGTCCACGGCTCGCCCACACGACGAGGTAGTGCTGGATTCCGATGGAACCGTTGATCACCATCGATTTTCCGCATCAGAACGAAGACACCGACGCCAACGGGGTCGACAGTTCGGGGAAGTATGTGGTCGGCTGTTTTGGAGACTTCGCATGAATTTTACGTCCGTACAGATGCCGCCACGAGAGTGGCGGCAGACGTTAGTCTCATTAGCAGACATTCCTACTTGGATGGTTCCGATGCTGAAACGAACATTCGTGTTTGCGTGCTTGCTGGCGGCAATAGCGTGCGCCACCGACACTGCCACCGCGCCGGTCGCGACCACCATCGTCAAAATCGGAACAGATCCCACGAGCGTGGTGGCGGGCGCGAGCTTTGCCGATTCCGTTCGGGTGCGCGTGACGGACGGCTCGGGCAATCCGAAGTCCGGCGTCAGTGTCGCCTTCGCCGTGACGGCGGGCGGCGGCAGCGTCACGCCGGCCACCGTGAGCACGGACGCCAACGGCAAGGCGGCGGCGAAGTTCATCACCGGAACAACGGTGGGCACGAACACCGCCACGGCGACCGTCACCGGCCTCACCCCGGTCACGTTCTCCATCTTGACCACCGCGGCGGCCGCGAGCGTCGTCGTCAAATTCGGAACAGATCCCTCGATCGTGGTGGCGGGCGCCAGCTTTGCCGATTCCATTCGGGTGCGGGTAACTGACGCCGCGAACAATCCGAAGGCCGGCATGAGTGTGGACTTCGCGGTCACGGCGGGCGGCGGCAGCGTCACGCCGGCTCAAGTGATCACGGACGCCAACGGAAAGGCGGCGGCGAAGTTCATCACGGGAACAACGGTGGGCACGAATACCGCCACGGCGAGCGTCGCCGGTCTCACCCCGGTCACGTTCTCCATCACGACCGCCTCGCCAGACGCGACCTTCATCGCGAAAATCGGAACAGATCCCTCGATCGTGGTGGCCGGCGCCAGCTTTGCCGATTCCATTCGGGTGCGGGTAACTGACGCGGCGAGCAATCCGAAAGCCGGCGTGAGTGTCGCATTCGCGGTCACGGCGGGCGGCGGCAGCGTCACTCCGGTAACCGTGATCACGGACGCCAACGGAAAGGCGGCGGCGAAGTTCATCACGGGAACGACGGCGGGTGCGAACACCGCCACGGCGACCGTCACCGGTCTCACCCCGGTCGCGTTTTCCACTACGACGATACCGGCCGGGACCACTCTAGTGTGGTCGAGCGTGCCGAGCGGGACAACCCAGCCCCTCCACGGCGTCTGGGGCACCGCCGCGTCTGACGTGTGGGCTGTGGGCGGCAATGGGACGATCCTTCATTACGACGGCACGGCCTGGTCGACTGCCCCGAGCGGCACAACTCGGTTCCTCTACGCCGTCTGGGGCACCTCCGCGTCTAACGCGTGGGCGGTGGGCGACAATGGGACGATCCTTCATTACGACGGCACGGCCTGGTCGACTGCCCCGAGCGGGACAACCCAGCCCCTCCACGGCGTCTGGGGCACCGCCGCGTCTAACGCGTGGGCCGTGGGCGGCAATGGGACGATCCTTCATTACGACGGCACGGCCTGGTCGACTGCCCCGAGCGGAACAACTGAGCTCCTCTTGGGAGTCTGGGGCACCTCCGCGTCGGACGTGTGGGTTGCTGGCGGCGATTATTACAGCGGAGGGACGATCCTCCATTACAACGGCGCGAGCTGGTCGGCCAGCGCGAGCGGGGCAATCCCCGGCGCCTGGGCGGTCTGGGGCACATCGGCGTCGAACGTCTGGGCTGTGGGCAACGCTTTTTACAGCGGCTGGTTCATCCATTACAACGGATCGAGCTGGTCCACCGCCGGTTCGACTGGGCTCAACCAATACCTGCTCGGCATCTGGGGCAGCTCCGCGTCTGACGCGTGGGCCGTGGGCTACAATGGGCAGATCCTCCATTACGACGGCGCGATCTGGTCGAGCGTCTCGAGCGGGACAGCCCAGGAACTTGACGGAGTCTGGGGCACCTCCGCGGCTAACGTTTGGGCTGTCGGTGCCGGGGGCGTTATAGTCCACCGCTCGCCGGCCCCATGACGGTGAAGTGAACGTGAGCCGTCTCGTCTGTTCACATCGCAAGCAGGAGCTTTTCGCGGTGCCGGTGCTCGTGCTGGCAGCGCTCGCCGGCGCCTGCTCCGGCGGCGAGAGCATCGCACCGAACGTGCGCCTGCCGGTCCTCTCGCAGCTATCGGCCGCGACCAATCCGTACAACGCGCTCTCTATGGTGGTGAGCTTCAGCGCCACCAACACCGACTCCGCGCGCGTGGTGTACTGGAGCGCCGGCGAGGCCGCACGCACCACGCCCTATCAGCGCATTCGGGAGAGCGCGGGGCAAATCGCCGTGCTGGGACTTCGACCCGCCACTCCCTACACATTGGCTATTGAGGCCGTGGGCTCGACGACTGTGCGGTCGATGACGATCGATGTCGTGACGGCGGCGCTGCCGCCGGCGCTCCAAGGTGTGCACCTCGTCACGACCGGCGCTCCCTCCGCCGGGCCCTCCAGCGACGCGCTCTCGCCCGGCTACACGCTCGTCGTCCCGGAGTTCTTTGGCGATGGCACCGCGGGCTACCTCCTCGCTTTCGACATGACTGGTGAGCTCCGTTGGTACCGCGCGTTCGAGGGCGAGGGGTCCGCGGTGGAAGCGAAGCAGCAGCGGAACGGTGACTTCACCGTCTATGCTGGTCGCTCCTACGGCTGGCAGCCGACCAGCGGCCGCTTCGTGCAAGTGCGGCCGAGCGGCGAGATCGTGCGGAGCTTCGGCGTGAGCGCGCCGTTCTATACGGATCCGCACGAGATGCTCCTCACCATGGGCGACAGCGCGATCGAGGCGGTGCACTTGCTGGGATACGACATTCGATCGTTCGATCTGACCGCGTTGGGCGGGCCGTCCGATGCCCGGCTCGCGGTGCACGTGATCGAGCGCCAGAGCGCGGCCGGCGCAAGGGAGTTCCTGTGGGACGCAAGTGACCACTTCACGCCCGCCGACTGGCCGGCGCGCAATCCTCAGCAGCCCGATCTGGTGCATCCGAGTTCGCTCGATCTTGCGCCCGACGGGAACTACGTCGTCTCGTTTCAGGCCATGGACGAAATCGACAAGATCGACGCCCGCACCGGCCGCACGATCTGGCGCTTCGGCGGCCGGCGCAACGAGTTCACGATCCAGGGCGACCCACGCGGTGGCTTTCAAGGGCAGCACTCCGCGCGCGTGCTCGCCAACGGGAATCTGTTGCTGCTCGACAATCATTCGCGGACGGCCCCGCTGCAGGCGCGCGCCGTGGAGTACAGCCTGGACACCACCGCGATGGTCGCGCGTCTGGTGTGGCAGTACGAGCCGGTGCCGCCGGTGGCGAGCACCGTGATGGGCTCGGTGCAGAGCCTAGCCACCGGCAACACCCTCGTGGGCTTCGCGGCGACCGGGCGCGCGGTGGAAGTCGACCGGGCGGGTGCCGTGGTCTGGGAGGGGACCCTGCAGGACGGCGGCGGCGCGCCCATGCAGTTCTATCGCGCGCTCCGGATTGGGTCGCTCTACACGTACGTGCGCCCGTAACAGCCGTCGCCGTTTCGTGATGTCGGATGTCGGGTCTCAGCCCGAATTCTCGTTATTCTAAATACCTACGAACGCTTCCCCACCTTTCGATCCGATGACACAATGAATGCACGCCTCTCCATCCGCGGCCTCTGCCGGCTCGCGGCTTGCGGTAACGACGCAACGGCGAGTACCTGATGCACACCGCTTCGATGACCCGCCGCTCCCTCGCCGCGCTCGTCGCCGGCTTTGTCTGCGCAGGATGTAGTGGCGAGTCCGTGACCAGTACCCCCGCCGCAATCGCGCTGTCGTTGTCGGCCGCGTCCACCAGCGTCGTCCAGGGTAGCAACGCGACGATCACCGTCATGGTGACCCGCACCAATTTCGCCGGCGACGTGCAGCTCTCGGTCGAACAGTTGCCAGAGGGCGTCACCGCGTCATTCAGCCCGAGCCGCCTCACCGGGGGACAGACGCAGAGCACGCTCACGCTCGCCGCCTCGATGCTCACTCGCCCCGCCACGACGTCGCTCACGGTGCGCGCCACCGGCGCCGGCGTCGGGGACGCGCCCGGTGCGATGTCGCTCACCGTCGCGCCAGCGCCGGTGCCGCCGAACACGTATGTCCTCTCGCTCGAGGCCGCGACACTCGCCGTCGCGTCCACCCAGCGCGCACCCATCACCGTTCGACTCGCGCGCACCGTTTTCACGGGCCCCGTCACACTCGCCGTTACCGGATTACCCGCCGGGGTCACGGCCACCTTTGCGCCGAACCCGACGCTCACCGAGGCTTCCGTGCTGACCATCGATGCCGGCGCCGCGCCGCCAGGCACGTACACCGTCACGGTGACTGGCACCTCGCCCGGTCTAGCCGATCGCGCCGCCACTCTTGCGCTCACGATAACGAACGCGGCCACGGTGACCCTACAGTTCTGCGACGGACGAGGCGCGGCGCCGCTTTGGGTGGCGTATCAGAACGGTGGTGGACCGTGGACGCGAGTGACCAGCGCAGACGGAAACTATCACGTCTCCATCATCGACAAGGGTGGCGTGGCGTTCGTCAGCGCGCCGGCTTTTAATCCCAGCAACCCGGGTACCGAGATGAAGGTGGTCTATGGAACCGCGGCGGAGCTCAACTTCTTCGGGAAGGCGACATGCGGCGGCGCGAAAACGGTGTACGGGTCGGTGATTGGCCGCGGCGCGGGTGAGATGGCCGAGGTCGCGCTTGGATCAGCGGTCATCGGCGTCTCCGCGCCGTTGCCGTTCACCCTCTCCAGGGTTCCGACCGGCCCGCTCGACTTGCTCGCCACCGTGTTCGACAGCTCCGTGTACGGCGCCAGCGAGGAGGTTGTCGCGAAAAAGGTCGTCATCCGGCGTGGATTGGATCCGGCGGACCGAACCACGCTAGCGCCCATCGACTTCTCATCGGCCGAGGCGATTCCGACCACTCGCCCGACGCTCTCTTTCAGTGGTGCGGGCGATGGCGCGGACATTTCGGTGCGCTTCAGGACACAGACCGGAAGCAATATAGAATTTGGCTACTACTTCACGTATGGTTCGACGCCGTATGCCGCGGTCCCTGCGTCGGCTCTCGCCACGGGAGACCGCTTTGACTTCTATGTCATCCCGACCGAACAGCGGGGCGGGCTCTTTGCATCCTACAGCAACCCCGTCGATCATTCATTCGCGCTCGGCCCGCCGTTGAGGACCCCCACGATCGCGACGATCGGAGTGCCCGCCGTGCAGGTGCGGGTGCTCCTGCCGTCACAACGCGAGTACGGCGGGTTCGCGCAAGTGCAATACTCGCAAGCCATCGGTCGGTATGCCTGGGTGACCACCACAGCTGCGTACTCCGCCGGAATGCCAGCCACGTGGACGCTCGACCTGCCTGACTTGTCAGGCGTCGCCGGCTTCCAATCGGCGTGGGCGCTCGCCTCCGGAACTCCCACCCAGTATTACGTCGTGGCGGGCGGCGACTATCTCTTCAAGCCCACCACCGACGGCGCCCAGTTCGGAATTGGCGCCACATTTGGGACGACTCAGCTTACCGCGGGCTCCTCCTCTGCGGGCAGCGCGCTCGGGCAGGCGGCCCCTCTACAAAGCAGGTCGCGGCACGCCCGTGAGACGTTCCGCGAGACGACAGCACCGTTCGTCGATGAGCGGCTGCTTGCATTTCCTGGTCCGCGCGCGACGCGTCGGTAGCACGCGATTAGCGGACGGTTCCCATATGTCGGGTTATGATACCCGGCGCGCTGGAGCACACGGTCGCGAGCGAAACGAACAAATAGTGCCTCCGATGTCGGGTTCCCGGCCGTTTTCTCGTTATCTCACGTGACGGACTATCAGACCCCACTCGCTTCGAGGACACCATGGAAGATCGAAAGGTGCTGAGCGCTCGCGCTCGCTTCACACACTTCATCCGCACAAGAACGACGAACATCGTCCGATCGACCTCCGTCGTGATCTGCGCTGCGCTGCTTCTCGGTGCTCGCGGATGGGACCATCGCACCTGGCCGGAGATCGATCGCCGGGGACTGGCAGACTTCGCGTTCGCCGTGGTGAGCACCGGGTGGTATCACAGCTGCGGCGTGACAACGGCGGGCACGGCTTACTGCTGGGGCAACAATGGCGCTGGCCAGCTGGGCGACGGAACTTTGACCACTCGCACGAGCCCGGTGGCCGTCGTGGGTGGGCTCAATTTCGCCGCCGTGAGCGCTGGCGACTCACACACCTGCGGCGTCACCGCCAATGGTGCCGCCTACTGCTGGGGCTCCAACACGGTTGGCCAGCTCGGCGACGGAACCACGACCGCGAGCACGAGCCCGGTGGCGGTGCTGGGCGAGCTCAGCTTCGCTACGGTCGGAGTCGGCTCCCAGCACAGCTGCGGCGTCACCACCGACGGTGCGGCCTACTGCTGGGGATCCAATGCCACTGGCGAGCTTGGCGACGGAACTTTGACCACTCGCACGAGCCCGGTGGCCGTGCTAGGCGGGCTCAGCTTCGCCACGGTGAGCGCCGGGTGGTTTCACACGTGCGGCGTCACGATCGAGGCCGCGGCCTACTGTTGGGGCTTCAACGGCTCCGGCCAGGGCGGCGACGGAAGTATGATCTTTACTCGCACGAGCCCGGTGGCCGTCGCCGGTGGGCTCGATTTCGCCGCCGTGAGTGCCGGGGCCTATCACAGCTGCGGCGTCACCACCGCGGGCGTGGCGTACTGCTGGGGCGACAACTTCTACGGGCGGCTTGGCGACGGGACCACGACCGATCGGAGGAGCCCGGTGGCGGTGCTGGGCGAGCTCAACTTCGCTACGGTGATCGCGGGCTACGAGCACAGCTGCGGCGTCACCACCGATGGTGCGGCCCACTGCTGGGGCTGGAACGGCTTGGGCGGCCTTGGCGACGGGACCACGACCGATCGGCTGAGCCCGGTGGCGGTGCTGGGCGGCCTCAACTTCACCGCGGTGAGCCTCGGATTGTATCACACGTGCGCCGTCACCCCCCACCGCGCGGCCTACTGTTGGGGCTACAACAACAACGGCCAGCTCGGCGACGGGACCACAGAAAACAGGGTCATGCCCGTGCTCGTGGTTCCATGACGCGGGGGCTACGAGGTTTCCACAGGGCGCCGCTGGTCGGTCGCGCCGGGACTGAGATGCGGGTCGTGCGGCGAGCGATGCCCCCACTCACTTCGGCACCTTCGCCGCCAGCCGGGCCCGCAGCTCGTCGCGCCAGTCATGCACGATGATGATCTGCGGATCTTCGAACGTTTTCAGGAGAAGGAACTGCGTGCCGTCGGGGGAGATATCGAAATCCGTGACACCCTGCCTGCTGCCCCCCTTGAAAATCCCCTCGAACAGCACAGTCCCCAGCCGCCCGCGGCAGATGCCACCGCCTACCTCATCGGCACCAGCTTTGTCGGGCATCCCAGCGATACCGGGAACCGCGCAATGGCCGAAGCAATCCCTCTGCGGCTGTTCCGATGTGACTCAGGTGGCGACAATCAACAGCAGCAGGGGCGCCAGCGCGTCGGCACGGTGTGGGGCAGTTCAGCTACGGAGGTGTTCGTTGTGGACACGCTGGGCACTCAATCCCGATGTCGGGTTTCCGCTCGCTTTCTTGTTAATCCCAATGAGGCCCACAGAAGACCCTATTGACTCGAGGGCACCATGGACGACCGATATGACCTGAGCACGAGCACGCGGCTCAGGCGGATCACAGCTACGACAGCGATCACGGACCGACTGGCGTGGGTTGCAACCTGCACTGCGCTGCTGCTCGGTGCTCTCGCGTGCGACGCACCCACTCGGCCGGCGATCGATCGCCGGGCACTCGTCAGCGCCCATTCCCGCGCCGGCGCCCGCTCAGCGATGGAGTGGACGACAGAGCTCGGGACGTTCACCCTGCTCCCCACGCCGGACAGCAGCATCTATGCGTACGTCCATGGCATCAGTCCCAACGGTGACAGTACTATGGGGGTCACGTGGACGCAGATTGGCCATCCTCCCTACACCGACATGGCGTACGAGGTGGGCTTCAATTCCGCGAACCTGTCTTACGTGTACCGGGCCGGGTTCCCGACTTGGGGGAAGGCTATCAATGACGCCGGGGATGTCGTCGGGGTTTACTTCGATTCGGCGGTGGTGGGTAATCCCCAGCATGCATTTCTGTTCCATGAGGGTGCGTACAGCGAGATTGTTTTTCCTGGCTCGATGACTACTGGCGCCAACGGCATAAACAACTCGGGCACGGTCGTAGGCGGTTACACTATGCCGGACGGCGCCCATCATGGATTCACATACGCGGACGGCGCGTTCACCTCCTTCGACTTACCGGACTCGTTTGGCGCGTGTAATTCA
Source organism: Gemmatimonadaceae bacterium (assembly GCA_035544915.1). Classification (GTDB taxonomy): domain Bacteria; phylum Gemmatimonadota; class Gemmatimonadetes; order Gemmatimonadales; family Gemmatimonadaceae; genus Fen-1231. Next base: position 13,386 of record DASZZO010000149.1, read on the forward strand.
AGCGCCGTCGCCATCAATTCGCACGGTACTATCGTGGGGTTCTATCGCGTCTCGCAGCTGCCGTTGCTGTGCGGAAGCGCACGCGACCAAGGGTATATCCGGGACTCCGACGGCACGTTCACCGCATTTGATGCAACCGCTCACGCCACCCTCACCAGGGCATTTGGTATCAACGACCAGGGCGACATCGTGGGACGCTACCACACGATGGACGGCAAGGACCACGGCTTTCTCCGGCGAGGGAACGGGGAGCCGACGATCACCGTCGATTTCCCGACCGGGGCGCCGGTCACGCAGCTCAACGGCATCGACAGGTCCGGGCGGATTATTGTGGGCAATGTTTTTGCAGCCGGCCCGAACAGCGGACGTCCCTTCAAGCTGACGTTATGTGACTCAGGTGATCACAATCAACAGCAGCAGGGGCGCAACCGCGTAGGCACGCACGGCGGTCCCGACGAGCAGTGCGGGAACCAGGATCAGGCGGCGACACGCTCGCGGGACTGAGATAGCGTGGTGCGGTGAGCGATGCCGCCACGATAAACACGCCGCCGAACAGACAAGACGAGAAAGGCACCCCCAGTTCGGAGGTGCCTTTCTCGCGGTAACATCACCGCGCGCGGGC
>DASZZO010000150.1:0-6709 GCA_035544915.1 Gemmatimonadaceae bacterium
TGTGCGTCGTCACCGGCATTCGCGTCGACCGCCATTTGTCCGCACAGCACCGCGGAGCCGACCTGGTCCGCCGGATTCCCCGAGCGCGTCGCTTGCGCGTATGCGAGCTGGCCGAAGCGATAGGCAGCCGCATACGCGCCGATCTGTCGCGCCGCGTGCACCCCGCTCCGCAGCATCCGCGTGTACGACCACGGCGCGATGTCCCGCGCGCCGAACGCCACGCGGTGGAACGCGTCGAGGACGGTGGGCAAATCGCGCACGTTGAGGCGCTGCGTCTCCGTGATCGTGAGCGTCTCCCACCGGAAGTACTCGCCCACCGAACTGCCCTCGGGGATCACCGCCAGCAGACCGCGCACATTCGTGGCGTCGAGCGCCCCGCCGCCGAAGCCCGCCATACGCACGAGCACATTGACGGCGCGCAGCCGCTCGTCGGTGGGCAGCGCGTCGCTCTGCGCCCACTCCAAGAGCTTCGTCACCTCCGGGCGCACCACATTGTGCCCAACCCAATCCGCTTCCACCGCCACAATATCGAGCCGCGTCGGATCCCCGCCGGCCCGCACAACAGCAACACGCGCGGCGGGCAGCTCGGCGAGGAGCTCCGGCCAGGCCTGCGCGTCGCGCAGTGCATCGATCGAGAGATCCACGACCCGCCGGCGCAGCGCCGGCGGCAGTCCTTCATCCACAAGCAGGGCGCCGTACATGCGCGCCACGTCCGCCCCTGCGCCCGTCGCGAGCAGCCGGGCCGCGTGGCGTTCGCCGAACCCGAGCGCCAACGTCGGCTCCTTCGCGGCCGCGTAGAGCCGCATCACGCTCCACAGGAGCGCGGATGGCGCGTCCGTGCCGCCAGCGTCTTTCGCGAGTGCCGTGGCGACGTCGAGCGCGACCAGGCGCTGCGCGATCGGCACCATGTTCCGCGTCACGGCTTCCGCCCACCGCCCGTGCATGTCGAGCGTGTCACGCGCGTCGTCCAGCTGAATCATCCCCGCCTCTTCGAGCACGCGGAGGTTCGTCAGCAGCGAACTGCGGGAGTCGCGGGTCAGATCCGCCACACGCCGCATTGTCGCGAAGCGACCGAGCAGGGCGATGCGCTCCGCGACCTCGCGCGCCGGACCCGGGAGCCGCACGACGTGCGCCTGGAAGACCTCCGCGGCTTCCGCCAGCGAAATGTCCGCGCGTCCCTTCCGGTTCGCGAAGGCGACCATCGCTTCCAGTATCAGCGGCTGTCCGTTTGCGAGATGTGCCAGCGCCGCGGGCTCATCGTCGCTCACGGGGATGCGCAGCCGCTGCTGGACAAAGAGCAACGCCTCGTCGGCGCTCAACGTGTCGAGCAGGACGACTTCCATTTCGGGCGGCCAATGCTGGTGTCCAGCCTCGCCGCTCCCGGTCCGCGCGGTCACGATCCACACGATCGGCGCACTGTGCAGCGCGCGCACGGCCTGTTCCAGGAACGCGAGCGACCGGGCATCGAGGTGCTGGAGGTCATCGATGAGCACGACGAGCGGCCGCTCGTCTGCCGCCGCCCGCAATGTTTCGAGCACCGCGTCCGCCAACTGCGCCTGCAGACTCGCGGCGGGTTCCAGCCGTCCGATGCCCTCGACCTCGCTTGCGGTGACGATCCGCGTGAGCGTGGCGTGCGCGCGTTCCGACGCGCCGGCCGCCCCCGGCAGATTCGCGACGATGGGCGCGATGTCCAGCAGCAACGCCGCGCCCCGATCGCGGTCGCCGGCGTGCAACGCGAGCCGCACGTCCTTCAGTCCGGTGACGACGGCGTTGTCCGCCACGCGCCGCGCGAGCGCCGTCTTTCCGATGCCGATGGGACCGACGAACAGGAGCGCCCCGCCGCCGTCGCCGCGCCGCGCACGCTCGCAGGCAGTCGCGGCCTTCGCCTGATAGCCCTCTCGGCCGACGAACCCACGCTCCCGCGCCTTCGGCTCCTCCGCGGCCTGCGAGCCCAGGCGCAGCAATCGTTTCTTGAGGAGCCCAAGTTGCGCCGCAAATGCGCCGTCCGGCGTGAGCTCCGCCTCGATCATGGCAATGTGGGCGAGGGCGTCGGGCACCGATCCCAACGTCGCCTTCACTTCGATCAACGCGAGGTGCGCGTCATGATTCCATGCATCCATCTGCAGGATGGCCTCGGCGAGATCCCGCGCCTTCTTGCGATCGCCGTACGTCATCGCGCCCTTGAGCTCGGGCACGAGTGTCACCAACGCGCCCAGCGTGATTTTCCGACACTCCGCGTCGACGTACTCTTCGAACGCCCGCGAGGGCGGATCGGCGAGGCCGGTCACGATGCCGCTGGCTTGCGCGCGCTCGCGTACCGTCGCGCTGTCGATATCGAGCGTGATCTGCTCGCGGGGCAGCCTGACGTGCCGGGTGTCCGGACTATCGATCGGGAACCCGCGCTGGCGCAGCGTATGAACGAGAAACCGCTGGCGGGATCGCGCCTGCTGGTCGGGCGACGTGCCGTCGAGGAGTTCAATCAAATGGTCGCGGCTGACCGACGTGCCGCGCGCCAAGGCCAGCGCGAAGAGGAAGGCGAACTGCTTCGGGTGCGTGGCCGCCGACGCGGTCTCGCCTGAGGGGGAGACAAACTCGCCGGCGCCGAGCAGGCGTCCAGTGACGACGCCTGTCGGGGTGCGACGATCCATGCTCCCGCGCACGGCGGGGCGAGTCGATGCCCGCATCTCTTGTCGTCCTCCAAGTAATGCTGGCTACGCTAGCACCGGACCCGGCCGGAAGGCAAGCGCACAGCTAACGGCCACCTAACGCCTGCTGCCGATCCTCAAGGCGCACCACGGCACGGCCGCGATACCCGCTTCTACGGTCGGATCGGTCCTTCAGACGAGGTCCCTATGTCCGCCACGCCCAGCCTGACACTCGACCGAGCCGCCGTCGCCGACACGTCGGCGCCGCGATGCTCCGTGCTGATTCTCGACCGCCCCGAGCTCTGGTGCGCCGTCGTCGAGATGCTCGAGCGCAACAACATCCGCGTGATCTTTGGGCACCTCGAAGCACTGCCGGACGTCCCGCCGATCGCCTCGTTCAGTCTCGTCTTGCTGCCGCAGCGCAAGGCGGACGTGCATCCAGGTCTATTCTTTGATCTCCTGACGGAACACTCCGAGCATACGCGCATCGTCCTCACCGTGACCGGCCTGCCGCCGTTGCAAGCCTCGCGCTGCGATTCGGACCGCTACATCGTCCCCCGACTCCTCGGCGCGGAGCACCGCCCGGATCTGATCCTGGAGCAGCTGCCGTCGGGCGCGCTTGGCGCGGTCCCGCTCGCCATCACGGCCTGATTCAGGACACCCGGCCTTGCGCCTTTCACCGGTCGGCTTTACGCTCTTGGTCAGTTATTAGGTAGTACGTCAACGGAGAGTAGCATGACTCGACGCATCGTCGAGCCGTGTCGCGCCGGTCCCCTGTTCGCTGTGGGACTTGCCTTCGCGGCCCTCGGATGCGCTTCGGACCGCGGAACATTGACCGCGGCCGCTGCGCGCGATTTAGTCCCGACGACCGTCGTGGTCGACTCGGGGAATGCGCAGCTTGGGCCCGTCACCTCGGCCCTCCCGCTCCCCATCATCATTCACGTGCTCAACGTCGACGGCCGCCCCGTCGCCGGCGCACGCGTCACGGTTGTCCCGGACGCCGGCGCCGGCGTCGTGGTGGCGCCGGTCGCGCAATCGGACGGCGCTGGTCGCGTCGTCGCGGGACCGTGGACCTTGGGCGGAACAGCGGGACTCCAGTATCTGACCGCACGGGTGGACGGCGGTCCCTCGGCGCGCATTGTCGCGCGCGGCACGGCCGGACCGGCGGCGGCCTTGGCGGTGGTCAGCGGGGAGTCGCAGAGCGGCTTCATCGGACAGCCCACCTCGCTCGCCCCCGTCGTTCGCGTCACCGATGCGAACGGCAATCCCGTGACCGGCGCCTCGGTCGCGTTCGCGCCAGGGCCGAACAGCGGCACTGTCGCGGTGCCGGCCGCGACCACCGATCTCACCGGCTCCGCATCACCCGCGCTCTGGACGATGGGTCCCACGATCGGCACGCAGGTGTTGCTCGCGACGGTGCCTGGGACCGCGGTCGCGCCCATCACCATTCATGCGACTGGCGTGCGCGCACCTGCGCCCGTGCCGACCACACTGACCGTCTTGGGTGGCAACGCGCAAACGGCGGCCGCGGGCACACCGACCAGCAGTGCGCCGGTCGTGCAACTGCTGGACGCGAACGCCGATCCCCTCGTCGGCACACTCGTCACGTGCAACGTCACCGCGGGCACCGGGCTCGTGTCGCAAGGCGTCGCCTCCACAGACGCGCGGGGCATTGCGTCCTGCGGGGCGTGGACGCTGGGCCGGTCTCCGGGCGTGAACACGCTCGTGATCGCCGTTCCGAATGGACCGAACGTAACCCTGACGGCAGTCGGCGTCGTCGGACCCCCCGCGCGTGCGATCGTCGTCGCAGGCGATGGCCAGCGAGCGGCTAAGGGCGCGGTCGCGCAATCGCCGTCGCTCCTCATCACGGATCAGTTCGGCAATCCCGTGGTCGGGGCGCTCGTGGTGTTTTCCGTCAGTGCCGGCGGCGGCACGGTCACGGGCGGCCTTGCCTTGACCGACGCAAATGGGTTTGCCACGGCCGGTCGCTGGACGCTCGGCGCCACCGCCGATCAGAACACCGTGACTGCGGTGGTCGTCGGCGCGGCGGTCGCACCAGTCACCTTTTCTGCCACGGGGATCTGATCATGCGCGTTCCGTGCGCCGCGCTCGGCGCGGTCCTCGTCAGTCTCGCGATCGCACCGAGCGACGCGCCGGCGCAACCCGCGCCACGCGTGGGCGAAGGCCCGTGGATTGCTATTGCACCGATCGGTGTCACGCTCCAGAACATGGGGTCCGACAATCTCACGATTCGCGATCGGCTCTCGGGCGGTGCCGTGCAGATCCGCCTCGGCTGGACTGCGGCCACCAACTGGGCGACGCACATCGGCTACACGGAAGGGCGGCTCGGCACGACGGATCCCGCCGTGGATGGCTCCTATCGTCCCATCGTTCTCGAGCTCGGCGGGCACCGCGCGTTTCCCGATGTGTGGGCGAGCGCGGCCGTGCCGTACATCGAAGGTGCGCTCCAGGTCGTCCGACTGACCAGTACGCTCACGGTGAATGGCGCGCAGCTCTTTGGGGATCATCGGAGCATTGAGTTCACCGGATGGTCCGGTGCGCTCGGCGCCGGCGTCCGTTGGCCGCTCACGTCGGCGCTCTCGACGGACGCCGCCCTCCGCATCGCTCTGGGGCGTCTCACGCGCCTCACGCTCGACGGCGACGCCCGACAATACGCAGGTGCTGCAACGATCTCCGCCGACCTCCGTCTCGGCGTCACGTGGTTCCCGCTCGGCACCGGTCGCCCCTAGCGGATCGCGCTCTACGCACAGACGACGAAGACCTGCACGATCTCCATCGGCGGCACGGCAACCAATCCCGGTGAGCCGGTCTGCCAGTAAGCGCACCCTTTAGGCGACGGAGCCCTGGCATGCGTTCGCGAACGCGAGGGTTCACCCTCATCGAACTTCTGATCGTCGTGGTGATCATTGGGATCATCGCGTCCGTGGCGATCCCGAAGTTCGCCAACACGAAGGAGAAGGCGTACGTCGCGTCGATGAAGACCGATCTGCGCAACCTGAGTACGGCCCAGGAGTCCTATTTCGCGCTCAACAACAACACATACGCCAACAGCACGGGCTCGTTGGGGACAACGTACAAAGCGTCCGCCGGCGTCACCGTGACGATCAACTCGTCCGGTGTCACGGGCTGGGCGGCGTCCGCGTCGCACAGTCAAACCACCAAGACGTGCGCGATCACGCTCGGCACCAGTACGAACGAAGGTATTCCGCTCTGTCAGTAGGGAGCGCGATGCCCCCGCGCGCCGCGCGCGGGGGGGGGCGTCCGACCAAGGTTAGGTGCGCCCACTCGTGAGGTAGCGCCGGGCGCGATCGGCGGCGCGCAACCGACTTGGAACTGCTCGTCTTGTGACGCGACTATTACTCTGATGCCTCCTCTCTAGCACTACTTCGCCACATCCGGCCAGGGTGAGCTGGAACGCCCGTCGCATCCCCATAGAACAAAACTGATAGTCCTCCGCGAGAGACCTTCGATCGCTTGGAGGCTTAGCGCCGTCACAGAGCGCCGGCCCACTCGGTGGCCCAGATTCCTGCAGCTGGCAGAGCGATACGTCAGTCCGACCGCAGTGCGACGTTTGCGTCCATTCGCATTGCGCGGCGCGCCGGGATGAGGCTCGCCGCGATTGCAACGCCGATCAGCACCGTCCCTACTCCACCCATGGTGAGTGCATCGGTTGGGCGCACGCCGTAGAGCAACGTTCCGAGCACGCGTGTCATCGCATATGCTGCAACGCATCCGACCCCGGCGCCGGCGAGCGCGAGTCTCGTGGCGTTTGCCACGACGAGCCAGATAATATGGGCAGGCCCAGCGCCCAACGCCAGGCGCAATCCAAATTCTTTCACACGCTGCGAGACCGAATACGACGTCACGCCAAGAATGCCGACCACCGAGAGAACAAGCGCTATCGCCGCGAACCCAGAGAGCATGAGCGCCGCGAGCTTCTCGCCGCCGAGGGAATTCGTCACCCGGGCGTCGAGCGTCTCGACGCGATATACCGGAATCCGCGGGTCCAGCGTCGCAAGCCGCTGACGGATAGCGCTTACCAC
>DASZZO010000151.1:0-34246 GCA_035544915.1 Gemmatimonadaceae bacterium
GGAAGGACCTGCGCGAGTACCACCAGCAGGATCGCCAAGCCGCGCAGGACCGCACGAAGACGCATCTCGTTGCCTGGCACCTCGCGCCGAACACGCTCGTGCGCCTTGCCGACGATGTGCTGGAGAGCGTGCAACTCTCCGACAACCGGAAAGTCGCGATTGCGTCAGATGAAGCTCCCTATTTCAAGGAAGTGATTTCCGGCCGTCCGTACCGCGATGTCTATCGAATTGACATCGCCACGGGCGCGCGCGCAAAAGTCGTCACGAAAACGCCCTTCGCCCCGACCCTGAGCCCCGACGGCCGGTATCTGCTGTATGCGGAGGGTGGGCAGTGGTGGTCCCTCGATCTTGCGAGCGCGAAGGCAACCAGCCTCACTTCCGCGATCAAGAGCGTTTTCGTGAACATGGAGGACGACCATCCAGTGCCGGACCGCCGTCCCTACGGTCTTGCGGGATTCACCACTGGGGAGAGATCGGTGCTCCTGTACGACCGATTTGACGTGTGGCAGGTGAACATTGATGGTACGTCCCCTGTGCGTCTCACGCGGGGCAGAGAAGATTCAACAGTCTATCGGGTCGCGAATCTGACGGGTGGACGTGGTGGAGGCGGCCGCGGCGGCTTTGGCCCCGCGGAACCGCTCGATCCCGACGAGCGTTGGATTGATCCGTCGAAGCCGATCACCCTTTCCGCCACGGGCGAGTACACCAGGAAGAGCGGCTACGCTCAGCTGACTGTCGGCCACCCGGCGCAACGTTCGCTGTGGCTGGACAAGGGCGTTTCCCGCCTCGAGAAGGCGAAGGAGGCTGATGTCTACCTTTTTGAGGAACAGACATACGAAGAGTCGCCCAACTTTTTTGTGAGTGGCCCGGACCTTGCACGTGCGACCCAGGTCTCGCGCATCAATCCGTTCCAGGGCGACTACGCCTGGGGCAAGCAGGTGCTGATGCCCTACACCAACAAGCGGGGCGACAAGCTTCAGATGATGTTGACGTATCCGGCGGACTACCAACCGGGCAGGAAATATCCGATGGTCGTCTATTACTACGAAAAACTCTCGCAGGGATTCCATCAGTACATCAATCCCAGTGACCGCGCGACATACAACACCACGGTGTTCAGCCAGAACGGGTATTTCGTACTGCGCCCCGACATCGTCTTTCAGCCTCGTAACGCCGGCTTCTCCGGCCTCGACTGCGTCGCGTCAGCCGTGCGAACGGTGCTGGCGGCGGTTCCCGCCATCGATCCAAAGCGAGTCGGCAACATGGGGCACTCGTGGGGGGGCTACCAGTCGGCGTTCTACGCCGTGCATGGTCACGGACTCTTTGCCGCTACGATTGCTGGCGCACCGCTCACCGATTTCATCAGCTTCTACGGCTACACCTCCTTCAACAGCGGACTCCCGGAAACGGGACATTTCGAAACCGGACAGGAGCGCATGCAGGTCTCCCTTTGGGAAGATCCGCAGGCCTACATTCGCAACTCGCCCGTGCTGGCAGTCGATTCGCTGCGCACGCCCCTGCTGCTCGAAGAGGGCGACGCGGACGGCAATGTGAACTACTGGCAGAGCACGGAGCTTTACAACTTCGGCCGCCGGCTCGGCAAGAACGTCGTCTACCTCGTGTACAACGACGAGAATCACGGCGTAGCGCGGCCCGAAAGTCAGATGGATTATCACAGGCGGCAGCTCGAGTGGTTTGCCCACTATCTCAAGGGTGAGCCTGCAGCCGACTGGATCACGAATGGGGAGAGCTATCTCACGCGCCAGAAGTTACTGAAGGAGGCCGGTATGACGTCCACGCCGGCGGTCACGCCAACCGTAGTGCCGCATCGCTGAAGTCTTCTTGCTGAACTAGATAATTTCCTGGGCGGGGGCCGGAACCGGGCCCGGCAGCACGGGGGTAACCGTTTCCGGGGCGGCGAGAAACATGCTCACCCGGCGCGCGAGCTGTTCGTAGTCGACGTCGCTCGCTGGAGTCCGCGCACTCTGGACAGACGGACTCCACACTTCTTCCATGAGGTGGACCAGGCCGGCGATGTCTTTCGGCGAGATCGCCGACGCGCCAAGGCGTTCGGCCTCTGAACTGGCCGCACTCTCCGGCGACGCGATGACGACCGTCGGTACGCCCATCGCCACCATCTCATAGAGTTTGGCGGGGACCTGGAACTCCTGGTCTTGCGCGAGCACGACGGCAAGGCGCGATCTGCCGACGAGTTCGAGAGCCTCGTGCCGGGGAAGCACGCCGAGAAAATCGACGACTTGATCGAGTTGGAGTTCGCTGACCTCCCTGTGCACGGCGCTCGCGAATGGCGCCTCCAAGCTTCCCGCGAGGCGCACGCGTGTCCCATCCGTGGCGGCCTCAGGGTGGCGCCTCAGGAATTCCCGCAGCGCGAGAAGCACGGGACCCAGGTCCCGGCCCCCATATATGGTGCCGACGTGGACGATGCCGAGCCCCGCAAAGGGCGGGGCGGTAATCGCGGGAAGGAGTGCTCGATCCACGGCGTTCGGGACGAACGCAATGCGGGCGTTCGGATAGCGCGTCGCGAGCGCAACGGTGAATTCGCGCGTGTTGCAGATGATCGTCGTTGCCGATCGAAGCACCAGACCTTCAAGACGCGTCGTGAGCCAGTGCGCCAGCTTGCTGCGCACAAAGGTTGTCTCGGCCCACCCATCCGTGATCGGTCCCGCCCATGGATCGCGCAGGTCGACCATCCAGGAGACGCGCATGAACCGCGTGGCAAGCCAGGTGGCAAGATGCGCTGAGTGGGGGGGGCCGCTGCTCACCACCACGGATGGGTTCTCACGCGCGATGAGGCGCCGCGTCGCCCATGCGGCAGTCAACACCCAGCCGCGAGCGTCGTCGGGAAGGCCCAAAAGCACGCCGGCCTCGTAGCGGAACTGCGCGAACCACGATCCCCGCGCTGGCGCCTTCGGCGCCGCCATGCCTGTATCTGGTTCCCTCCGCGGTGCGTTGCGGCGCACGCGCGAGCGCCAGCGCAGATAGAGATCGTTGAGTGTGGTCCGGCGGCGGTGAGTCAACACGGTGACGCCGGGGAGCGCCGGCTCCTGCTGCACGGCCGCCGTTACGACCCAGCTCGACCAGCCGTGCGCCGCGAGGTATTTGGTGAGGCCGGCCCACCTCATCGACCCGATGGCGGGGTCGGGCGGAAAGTGGTAGCTGACCACTAGCAGTCGCTTCTCGCTCGACACACGCGCTCCCGTCGTGTCGGCGGTGGAGGGCTCGATGGGCGGCGCAAGCAGGCTGGCGGCCTCCCTCACCGTGGCGAAGCGCAGATCCGTCATGTCTCCAATCTTCTCGATCATCGTGGCAAGCCGTGTGTAGAACCGGTCCACGTCGGCCTCTGTCCGGCTGAATGGGTTGAGTCCGGCACGCAGGCTGGAGCTGTGGAATGTGAGATTGAGGTGCCTTACTCCTCGCGCGAGCAGGCGTCGCACGAGCGTGACCATGTGCGGCACCGCCTCGATCTCAGGGCTGAGCACAACATGGTTAAAAAGATGTAACCGCTCCGCCAGTACCAGGATTCCCGTCCGTTGTAACACTCCGGCATCAAGCGCGCGATTGATCGCTTGTGCGACGCGCCAGCCGCGCCGCGAGTAACCACTCGAAACCGGGACTTCCACGAGTGGTCCGTTGCGCGTATGCAGCCGATGATCCGATTGAAGGCCGAGCCGGTAGACACCAAGGGGCGCCCCGACGTGGCTGGGACCGAAGTCCTCGGACCAGCTCCTGAATGGCGTCACGCTACTGTCCGCGCGATAGCCGCATTCGATCAGCGCAGAGGCGGTGCTGGCGTTGAGTCCCCACCGGCCAGCGCGGAAGGACGACGGTCGTTTGCCCATGGCGGTCTGGAGCATCACCGTGAGGACCTGGATTTTCGCGCGCTGCACGGCCATTGGCAGGTTGCCAACCATCGTGACAGCCGGGGTCATCTCAAACGCAATGGGCGGGGTATTCCAAGGATGCAAGTGCGCGCCGACCTCGCCCTGACTGGTGCCGGCAATCCCGCACACGATTTCGGCAGCCCAGCCGGTAGAGGCTACCTGGTAGGTGGTGAAATACGTCGGACGTACGCCGAATCGCTCCAGAAACAAGCCGAGCCGTGGCAGTTCGCGGATATTCTCAACGGTAAGGCCGGTGGCGGCCGGTTCCCAGTTGTCCTCTTCGGTGTCTACGGACACGATCAGCGTGACAGGCTCAGCCATCCACCCGGTTTCTATAAGGGAAGTCTCAATGAATGACGCGGCAGCGACGGGCTGGGTAAAGTGTTGCAGAGTGGGATGTGCCCCTCAACGTATTCGGCCCTGTGCACGTTCAAACTCATTAATGTCGATGTCCGCGTCCAGTCCTGAACGTGCAAGGTTCTCCATACCCGCCGTTCTGGCTCTGGGTGTTCTGTCCGCGGGCATGCTGGCCGCCCCTGCGGACGGCCAGGAGTTCGTCAAGCAGACGCTCATGGTCACGGGGTTCCATACGGCTGGCGACCCCGGCATTGCGCGGAGGGTGGCCGACGACCTCCGGTCACGCATCGCCAAGCAAAGCATCAAGCGCGAACTTGGCGTGCTCGATGAATATGACGTCGAAAAGGCAATGCTGTACTCGGGCATCAACTACACGCCTGGCGCGTGGTTGAGCGAGGGCGAAGTGCGGCTGATCGCCAGGCAGATGCGCGCAGACGAGGTCGTGCTCGGGAGCGTAGCGGGCGCGAAAGGAGACGTGGTGGTCACGTCCCAGATCGTGCTCGTACGCGACTGGCGCCATCGTCAGCCCCTTCCATCCGTGCGGGGTGCGACGCCCGCGCTCGCAGCCGATGCGCTGTCCCGGGAAGTCCTCCGCGCGCGTACGCAGATGGCGGGACTCCGCCGCTGCGAGAACGCGCTCCGGGTAGGAGACTGGGCAACCGCAGCGCGCGAGGCGGAACAGGCCATACGCGCGTACCCGCCGGCGACGCTCGCTCGCAATTGTCTGCTCGTCACACTCGTGGAGACCGGCGTGCGGGCGGACTCCGTCCGCCGGATAGCGGAAGACGTGCTCGCACGCGATTCACTCAATATCCTCGCGGCGGTCGTGCGAGCGCGGGCGCTCGATGCGGAGCAACGGACGGCGGAGGCCGCTGTCGCCTGGGTTCGCGTGGTAGTCATGCGCCCAGACAGCCTGGACCTCGGCCTCACGGCCTTGGAGGAACTGATGCGGCTCCAGCGCGCTACGGACGCGCTCGAGGCGGCCCGCACGCTGCGTGCGGCACATGCGAATGAACTGCGAGTGCAGCGACTCCAGTTCCGCGCCGATGTTGCCCTGGCGCACTGGAAGAGCGCCGCGGCGCTCGGCGACTCACTGTCGCGATCGGACACGACGTTCCAGGCAGACTCCAACTACACCGTACGCTTCGTACAGGCGCTCGAACAGAGCGGCGATACGCTCGGCGCTCTCGCATCGAGCGTGCTCGCCGTCAAGCGTCATCCGGGCGACTCGCGGATCTACACACAGTATCTTCAGCTGCTCACGGCGGAGAACACGGCAGCTCTGCCACGCGGGCTCGTCCGTTTTCCCGAGGTGAGCGAGCTCTATGTACTCTCCGCCAAGCGGGCGCGCGGGGCGGGGAAGCGCATGGAGGCCATTGCCGCCACGCAACAGGCGGTACGACGCGACCCGCAGCTGCTGCAGGGCTTCCTCCAGCTCGCCGAGCTGTGGTTCGAGGAACAACGGCCCGACAGTGCGCTGGCGGCGCTGACGCGTGCGCCGCGCACTGGTACCGGCGCCGAGATGCTGCGCAGTTACGCGATTGGTCGTGGCGGACAGCTGCTTCGCGCGGCCGCTGACTCCGAGCCCGCGGCGCAACGGCTCGCCGTGTCTTTCCTGGTGCTCGCCGACAGCATCGATTCGCGCGAGGACAGCCGAGGCTACGTCGCAGGGGCGACACTTCAGCTTGCGCGGAGCGAGCTCGTCCTGGCGTCCCGGTCGCGTGGCTGTGCCGAGGCGAAGCGGGCCGATTTGGCGCTCACTACCTCATCGACGGCGCTCGAGCGCGGTGTGGGTGAAGGGAGCGCGAGCGATCAGCTGCGCCAGGTGTTCGGAACGATGCGCTCGGCAGTGGACAATGCAATGAAGGTGCTGTGCAAGGGCTAGTCAGGGCTTTTTAGGCGCGTCGGGCGCCCCCACCGTGCGAGGGGTGAAATCGATGTACGTCCCTTCCTTCGGTTCGATGCCGGGCTTGGTGTTTTTCGGAATGCGCTCGGCCGTCGCGCTGCCAAGCGAATGAGCGTACTTCCACATCGCCCGGAGATCATCCTCTGACATGAGTGCCGTATTATGCCAGGGCATGGGTGGGTTCCCGTCCCCCTCGTCCGTTGTCTTCATCACGTGCACCCAGTGGTCCTCGGTCTGGCGCGCAGCGATGGTCCGGAGGTTCTTGGAATAGACCACACCCCAGGAGCCCTTGAAGCCAAGGGCCCGGCCCGTGAGCAGCGAATCCTTCGAGACCTTTCCCTTGGAGTCGGTCCAGTTCGGCGTGTGGCAGTCGTGACAGCTGCCGAGGATCATGAGGTACTCCCCAGCGGCTTCGGGGGATGCCGCCGCCACCCTCGGTGACTGGGCGGCTCCGGCACACGGAACGCCGAACATGAAGCCGGCCGCTGCGGCGGCGGAGAAGCAACTGCGGGGCATCGCGATTCTCATGGACGAAGGATCAGAATCTTATCGTACGGGCGCCCATCAGGCGAACCTGCTTCTGGTAGTCCTCCTCGATCATGAATGCGAGCGGCGGCTTGAGGCGTTTGCGCTGTTCGGGCGTCAGGAGCGTGCGCAACGCGCGGTAACTCGCGAACTGGGCGTCTTCTACCGCACGCTTCGTCTCGCGCAGGCGCCGAACCGCCTCGGCGTCCGCAGCGTCCTTGACGCCGTTCTTCACGATGTACTGGGCCATCGGCGTCCAGATCGAGTCTGCGGCTTTCGTGAGTGATGCGATCATCCTGCCCACGGAGTCGAGCTGTTCCTTCCGCAGTGGAATCGAGTCCTTCTGCTGGACGAGCTGGCGGAGTGAACTCGCGGCGCCGTTCACCGCGCGCTGCTTGATGGTCTGCACCGTTGGGGCGGGCTGCCCCGCGCGGAAGAATCCGCGCAACTCGATCTTCGCCTGCTGGCGCTCCATTGGCGGACCGAGCGAAAGGCGCATTTCGAGGGTCACGCGGAATGGCTGCGCGGGAAGCGAGCGAGTGCCGCGCGTTTCGCCAAATCGCTGATTCACTTCGTACTTGTACCGGTGTGTGGCCGGGTCGAACCCGCGAACATAGAGCAAGGTGGGATCCGCGAATCCGGGCTGCCCCCACCCCTCCATGGCGCCATGATGGACGAGCGCGTCAAGTCCGGCGAGAGGATTGCTCAGATTGAGTGTGAAACTCGCACGGTCCCCGAGCGACGTGCCGCGCGGCGTGTAGTTGACCGTGGCACTCATGGTGACGCTCCACGGCCCGCGGCAGGAGTTGCGGTCGGCAACCTTGCCGAGCTGGCTCCTGAGACAACTCTGAATGCCCGCGGGTGCGCCGGCCAGAATGGAACGCATTCCCGCGGCAACCGCAGAGTCGGCAGTAACAGCGGGGTCGAACACGAATGCGCGGTCGTTCGAAAGTCCGTCGCCGTTCACATCGCCGCCGACGGTCGGCGTGAACGGCGAGCCCGACTGGGCCCGCGCGCTCATGCGCACCTGCCACGACGGGCCAAAGCCCCTGTTGATGCTGGCGTTGAACTGGTTCACGATATCGCCGCTGGCACGTCCCCAACTGAAGTCGAGCGGGTTGGTGGCCGTATTCCCGCCGTAGCCGCGCACGCGATCGCGAACCCGCACGGTCGTCCACGAGATGTTCCAGTTCGTCGGATTGACCATCACACGGTTGGGCACCGGGGAGAGTCCGATGGTGAGCTGCGCCGTGCGCGACTCGCCGTCGCCCAAGTTCTCCATTACCTGCGCGTACTGCCCGTAGCGGCGCGAGTTGAGCAGCGACACAGCACCAGTTGATGCGAAGATCGCCGAGGGATCGACGAACACCGGGCGACCCCCCTCGGCGGGGAGCGTGAAGCGAACCGTCGGATCGAAGTTCCGGTCGAGCTGGGCCGATTGATGCTGGTTTACCGAGTATGTGGCATCCACGTTCACGCGGAACCGCGGGGTGAGATAGCTGTTCCAACCAAGGTTTGCGCGCCATGACGACGGCGTCGCGAAGCCCGGACCGAACGTCTGCACGCGTGGAGTACCGATGGTGAACGGCGCCGCTCCCGTGCCGTCTGCGCACGTCGTCGGGATGGCGGATTCGTCGCGCAGGTATTCGCGCCAGTTCACCTGCGGCACCGCAGGGCCGATGCACGTGAGCTGCTGCGCGCCGCTTGGGAGGCCAGTGGCGTCTATCGCGCCGGAAATCAGATTCGGGCCGGGGGTGTTCATAAAGCGCCCGATCCCGCCGCGGATCGTACCGAGCACGTTCGGGCCGAACACCCCACCCACACCGCCGGGCGCCTTGCCGACGTTGTAGCTGAAGCCGAAACGCGGACTCACGCCGAAGATCCTGGGTGTCTGGTCCGTGCGCAACCCGAAGAGACGGTCAATCTCGGGGTTGTAGTTTGGCGCCGTGAGAAAATGCACGCCGTCGGCGCGCAACCCGAGCTGGAACTGCAAGCGATCGGTCTTGCGCCAAGTGTCCGTAAGCGACGCACCGGAAGTGATCCCGCTTCCCGAGCGCTGCTGCGTGCCGATGCGGCGCACGAACGATGCGGCGCGTCCCGCCTCGAGATCGGCCAGCGAGTTGTAGGTGAAGGTACCGCGCTCATTGGCAGCCTCGAGCTGCTGATACCACTCAGTGCGCGCGTCAATCTCGAGCTTCAGGCGGTGACGGCTGCTCTTGTTGAACCAGGAGATTGTATTGCTGACGTCGAATGAACCGCCGTGGCTCGCGCTGTTCAGCCCGCTTCCGCTGCCGAAGTTGAGACTGGAGAGGCTCGTGCCGCCGTCAGGCGCCAACGCGCTCACCAGCACGGAGCCCGCCGGAAGCGGAACGAACGGGTTTCCGTTGTTGCCGTTCACGTCCGTGGACACGCTGAGCTGGTTGAGGAACATGCTCCCGACGTTGTGCGACCACTCACCCTGCACGTTCGCATTCCACCCTTCGCTGCTCCCGCCATAGCTCGGCAGCGCACGGGGCGAGAGCGCCTGGGCGGAGTTGCGGTTGAAGCTCCCATTGATGGTGCCGTTGAGCGCGCCGCCATTCGTGGGGTTGAACTCAAAGTGGCCGAAGAGCGACCCGTTTTCGCTGCGCCGGTCAGGCGGTACGGCACCCACCGTGAAAGGGAGGCCGAACTCGCGAATGATGGACTCGAAACGCTGCACGGAATCGGGTGAAAGTCCGAGGCGCGCCAAGCCCGATGAATCGGCGTCGAGCAGGGTGTTCAGCGGCGTCGTCCGCCGCCCGAGTTGCCACGACATGTTGTAGTTCAGCTTGTCGTGCACCAGTTCGCCAGAGGAGTTGCCGCTGGCGGCGATGTTGCGCAGCTGATTATTGAGCGACGTAGCGGAGCGGTCGTACCATTGCAGCGACGGATTGTCGAGCGTGATGCGCATGGAGTGCTGCTGAATCGGTCCGCCCCCCATCGCGAACATCGAGACCTGGGCCCCGCTGAAGCGCCCGTTCGAAGCATCGAATGACGAGGTGTTCGCCCTGGTCACGAGCTGCGCATCGCGCGGCATGCTCGTGGACCCCACCTGCATGCCATTCAGGGTCACGGTGTTCTGCGATGCGTCCAGGCCCAGCGCGGAGAACCCCGTGATGGTGCCGTCGGCGCTCGTGACGACGGCAAAGCCCGCGAGCGCGGCGGCAAGCGCGTTGAGGTTCCCCTGCTGCTCGGGCGACAGCACCGTACCACCGAGCGTGCCGCCGGCCGCGCCCACCTCGGTTGGCACACGCTCGGCGGCAGGTCGCTGCCGTTCAGTGACCGTCACTGCGTCGAGCATGCGGATCCGGTTAAGCACGAGATTCACGAGCAGTACATCCTCGTCACCCTCGCGCCGGACGCGCACCTCCGAAGGAGCGATCCCGATGGCGATCACCGACAGGATGTAATCTCCGCCCCCGTTCTGGAACACCAGGGAGAAGCGTCCGCGGTCGTCGGTGCGGACCTGCCGAACGGCCTGCGTGATATAGGAGCTAACCGTCACGATGGCACCGGCGACGGGCGCGGAGTCTGCGGCCACGAGACGGCCGCGGATGACATCCACGTTGCTTCGTTGCGCGGCAGTCGAACGCGGAGCGAAGAGGGGCACGACGAGCAACGCGACCGCGAGCGCCGGGAGGGGGCGGAGTTTCATCCCTCGTTGGATGCCATCAGGCGGCGAATGGTTGGTATGGCACTATTTGCCTCCTGTTGACGTAGTGATGCCGAGTCCCGTTGAACCAGACACACCATGTCCGACTCCAAGACACCATGTCCATCCTGCTGCTTGCCCTCGCACTGTTCCTTTCGCTCCTCTTGATCCCGCTTGGACTCCCCGGCACGTGGCTGATGGTGATCTGCGGGCTCATCTACAGCTACGCGGTGCCGCACACAGGAATCGGCGCCGTCGCAATCATCGGCTGCGTCGTGATTGCGTTTGTGGCGGAGTTGCTCGACATCGCCATGTCGGGGCGCTACACGCGCAAGTACGGCGGCTCTCGCCGTGGAGTCTGGGGTGCCATCATCGGGGGGATGATCGGTGCCATTGTGGGTGTGCCCGTCCCGGTCATCGGATCGGTGATTGGCGCGTTCATCGGCAGCTTTGCCGGGGCGCTCGTCGGCGAATACTCTCGCGGGGCGACACACGACGTTGCCGCACGCGCCGCTTCCGGCGCGGCCATTGGAAGAGCGATGGCAATGGGCCTCAAAGCCGGAGCGGGTTGCGTGATTGCCGCCTGGCTGATGGCGGCAGCGGTTTTCTAGCGCCCTGCCGGCCGTGCGCCCGCCGAGGTAGGCGACGCGACTTGCAAGGTCGACGTTTCAGTGAGGGTTGTGGTCGTTTGCTTCAGGTGATAGCAGTCGCGCCGCGCGGTTTCGAGCGACCTCAGCGCGCCAGAGCGAGATGCCGGCAGTACACTGCCCCTTTACGGCGTGCCATGCTGCGAAGTCGGCACGGACCTGCGAGCCGGCGCAGGGGAACGCCGCCCCCGCGACTGGGGGGACACTCCCGCGCAACCGCCACTAATGTGCGAGCCGCGCGGTCATGGGGCTCCGCAACGGGTACGCCGTCCCACGGCGACGAGCACCGGTTCCGTTGCGGCGGGGCACCGTCCCCCTGCGACGGGGATAAATCGATCTGCAACGCGGCAAAACGATGCTGCGGCGAGGTTTAGCGCGATTACAGCATTGCCCTGCGTCGTTACAACGGCGCTCTGTCCATGAGCCGGCTTGCCACTCTGGGAGGCTCCAAATAGCTGCCGAGTTGCCGTCCCCGCGTTGACCCGCGCGGATCCGCGGCTACACAAGCCATGGGCGAAGCGGCCAGCAGCAACGGCGGCTCATTCAGCGGCCGCCGAGTGAACGCCAGAGTTCCGCACTGGAGTACATGACGCCGCCCTTCATCACGTAGCGCACGGTCCGGATGTTCCCAATCGCCTCGAGGGGATTGGCGTCGAGCACGATGAGGTCGGCGCGCTTTCCCTGCTCGATCGTGCCGGTCTCGCGCTCGAGGCGCATGGCGTGCGCCGACACCGCGGTGGCGGCGCGAATCGCGTCCATCGGCGACATGCCGGCGAGCGCATAGAGCTCCACCTCGCGATAGAGACTGAGCCCGGGCACGCCTCCGTCGGTGCCGGCCACCAGTGGCACCCCGCCCTGGTGGAGCGCGCGCAGCGTGGCGAGCGTTCTGCGCATTCGGGCTTCCGCCGTGGCCGAGTCGACGGCGGCGGAGCCCATCGTGCGCGCCCACTGCTCGAGTACGGGTGGCAGCCTCGGCACGCCCGGAATGAGTCGCTCCAGCGGGTCGGCTATCGGGCGGCCGAGCAACTCGCCCCACGATGCGGTGGGATCGATCACCGTGCCGTGCGCGTGGAGCAGCTCGATGACGTGCCGCACGCTGTCGGAGGCCGCATCGCCGCGGACGGGTTGATGCGCGATATGATCCATTCCGGAGTCCACGGCGGCGAGTAGCGTAAGTGAGGCGGGCACGTGGCCGGTGACTGTCATGCCGAGGCGGTGCGCCTCGCGAACCGTAGCGCCCACCACGGTGGGGGTGAGCAGCGTGTAGAGCTTCATCTGCTCGAACCGGAGGTCGTGGTACATGCGCACGACGGCGCGCGCTTCCTCGGCTGTCGTGGCGTTGACCGCACCGAAGGCGTCCGGACCGCCGCCGTCCACCAGGCCGGCGAGCAGCATGTGCGGCCCGAGTGCACCGCCCGAATCGACGGCGGCGCGCAGCGGGACAATGAGATCGAGCTCGTTGCCCATGTCGCGCACGGTGGTGATGCCGGCGGCGAGATAGAGCGGAGCGAGCTCCATCTGCGTCAGGTGTGTGTGCATGTCCCACAGCCCGGGGATGATCGTCTTGCCGTGAACGTCGATGTTGCGAGCACCGCGCGGGACCGTCACGGACGAGCGCGGGCCCGCCGCCACGATGCGACCGCCGGCGACCACGACGGCGGCATCGGCGACGGGCGGGCCTCCGCCGCCGTCTATAAGAGTCGCACCCAGAAGTGCGATCGTACCTGTCGGACCAGGGCTCGCGGCGCCCACATGCGCGACGCCGCCGCTCGCGATGGGCACGACCTTGCGCGAGAGCCTCGCGAGGTCGGCCATGCGGTCACGCGTGCTGATCGCCATGAGGCGCGGGTAGAGCGGCGCGAGCTCTTCGCGCACTGCTTCGAGCGTGAGATGGCCCGCGCGCGTTGTGATCGCGGCGAGCCGGCCTGCGCCGTCGAGCCATACCGACTCGAGACCCCACACCACGCCATCCACTGCGTAGCGGTCGAGCACCATGAGCGATGCGCCACGCTGGAGAGTATCGCGCCCGCGCCATTCGATGCTTACCACATTGGTCGGCCCCCCCGGCACAACGGCAAGTGTCCGCGGCCGTCCGTGGGCGAGCCAGTAGCGCAGCAAGAGGAGGTGCTGCGTGACCGGCGCGTGTGCGGCAATCGCGAAGGCGACGCTCGGCAATACGACCTCGGTGGTCTTCCCCGAGGCGAGCACAGTCGCGCGGCCGCCCTGGACCTCTACGCGGGTTTCAACGCGTGAACTCGTATCGGAGAGACGGCGTATCTCGAGCAGTTCGGGCGTGAAATCAGGCGCAGTGCGCGCGGATCCGGCGATGTGCGTCCGCCGGCCGCGGTCGAGGTAGTCGAAGTCCGCGGTGAGACGATAGCCCCGGACGCCGGCCGCGAGTTCGTATCGCTCCCGGCCGATCGCGTGCCCCATGTAATAGAGGCGGAGCGTGTCGGTGATCACGACCGAGTCGCGCGGCGCCAGGACACCCCGCGCCGCAGGCGCGGCGCAGGGATCACGGGCTACGATTACCAACGCGGCGAGGACGGCCGCGTGCAGGTTCACGGGATTGAGGCGGCGCTCTCGTCGTCTCGCATGAACCTGTTGTTCTCGTCGTCCGGTACGAACTGGCCGTCCGGCCCCAGCGCTCCTTCCGGCGGCGTGATCTTGAAGTTCTCCGGTGGGGTCTGTCCGGCGAGCCACGTGACGAAATAGTCCCAGCGACGCCGGATGAAATAAGGTTCGTTGAGTCCGTGGCCACGGTTCGGCGCGATGATCAGGTCGTAGTTCCTGTTCGCCTTGGTAAGCTCGTCGACGAGCTGGATCGTGTTGGCCGGGTGCACGTTGTCGTCCACGTCGCCGTGCATCAGAAGAAGATGGCCTTTAAGGTTGGCGGCGTAGGTCTTGTTGGCGGCACTGGTGAAGTTGTCAGTCTTCGCGACGGTGTCTCGCCTGAGCACGCCCTGGTATTTCTCCGCCCAGTAGATGTTGTAGCTGCGATTGTCGTGGTTGCCTGCCCCCGAAACGGCCACCTTGAAGAAGTCGGGAAAGGTCAGCATCGCATCGGTGCTGGCAAAGCCGCCGCCGGAGTGGCCGAAGATGCCGACCCTTTCGATATCGATATAGGGATATCGCGCCGCGAGCTGCTTGAGCACGGCCACGTGATCGGGAAGTCCGTTGTCGTGGAAGTTTCCGTAGTACTGGTCGTGGAAGGCCTTCGAACGCATCGGCGTCCCGATGTGGTCGATCTGGACCACGACAAAGCCGATCTCGGCGAGCGAGAAGGGCTCGCCGCCGGCCTTGAAGTCCCACGTTCCGACGCTGCCCACTTGGGGACCCGGATAGATGTGGGAAATGATCGGATATTTTTTCGTGGTATCAAGGTGCGGCGGCAGATAAATCACCCCATAAACGTCCGTGATGCCATCACGCGCCTTGGCACTGAACATCTGCGCTGGCTTCCAGCCGATTGCGCCGAGCTGCGACACATCGGTCTTCGTAAGCGAGCGCACCAGGCGACCCGTCGTCACCTCGCGGAGCACAACTTCCGTGGGTTTCTCGATGCGCGACATGCGATCGACGAGGAACTTGCCGCTCGGGCTCACGTCGACGTTGTGGTTCTGGTCTTCGGGCGTGAGCAGTGTGAGCCCCGTGCCATCGAAGTTCACCCGGTAGAGCGCCTGATAATAGATGAAGTGATCGGGTTCGTGTCCGCGCCCGGTGAACCAGATCTGCTTCAGCTTTTCGTCCACGTTCACGACCTTTCCAACCTGCCACGGTCCGCTGGTAATCTGGTTCTTCACCTTGCCGTCGGGGCCGTACCGCCAGAGGTGGCCCCAGCCGTCGCGCTCCGACCACCAGATCACATCCTGCCCGTCAGAGGTGACGTACCAGCTCGACGGGTCCGTGGGCGGCGAGATCTCGACGAATGTCTTCGTTGTGTCGCGGGCGAGCAGGGTCGGCTTGCCGTTATCCGCGTTGACGGACCACAAATAGGCGCTCTTCGATGCGCGGGTGATCCCCGTGATCTTGAGCGTGGCGGAGTTGGCACTCCAGACGGAGTCGCGCAACGAACCGGTGAGAGCGAGTTGCGCGACCTTTACCGGGAGCTCGATTTTCACGTTGGTCTTCGAGACGCGGTCGAGGATGTGCGCGCCAGGTACGGGGACGATGGTGTCGCCTGGAAGCGCGTAGGGCTGCGTAAAGATGCGTGGCCGCTGCGACGTGTAGCTGATGTAGGGCATGTGGAGCACACCCCGCTCGTCCTGCCGGGAGACGAGCAGATGTCGTGAGTCCGGCGCCCACCGGATAGTGGGACGGCGCGGCGCCGGCCGTGTCGCGAGGAGCTGCTGCGGCGTCTGCTCGCCGAGTCCGTACGACCACCACTGCACGCCGTCCGTGGTGAGCTGGGTCGTGTCGCTGCCGCCGCGCGAGCGAACGTAGACGTTGTACTTCATAACAAACGCCTCCCACTTCTTGTCGGGCGAGAGCACGAATGGCACCTCGCTCGGCAGGGTATCGCCTGCCGTACAGCTGTAGGCCACGATGTCGCATGTGAGGCGCTTGCGGCCCGCGCGAAACTCGATGTTCCGTTCGTCCTCGTTGTCCTTGGCGAACTTGAATGTCTGGAACGGGAGCTTGTTGGGATCGACGCTCGTGTCGGCGGCCGATGTAATCGCCGCGGCGAGGCGCGCGTTGTCGAACAGGGGACGCTGCACGTTGACCGTCGGATCCACGTAGATGAAGTCTGCGCCGGACCTGGTGGTGTTTCTGAACCAGAAACGCGTTCCGTCTTTGTACCACTGCGGCGCTACGACGCCACCGAACGCGCTGCGGCTCGTATTCCATGGAAGCATCTGCTCGGCACGCGTGTACCGCTCGAGCATGTTGGACGAGGCGGGAGTACTACCCGGCACCTGCGCGAGGGCGAGCGTCGGAGCCAGCATCATGGCACACAGGAATCGGAAGACTGACCGCATGAGAGTTCTCCTCCGGCGATGGACCGACCGTGCGAGGTGCGCAGCGCGCCTCGCACGGCAGCTCGGGAATTCTTGACACTCTTTCTCCGCGATGATATAGAGGAGGCGTGCAGGTATCGCAAGAAACCAGACGCAATGGGGGGGCTCAATGCGGATGATGTATGATCGCCGAGGTACGCTCGGGGGTGTCCTGGCGGTGGCGGTGGCCGCGGCCACGCTCCTTCCAGCACGGACAGTGCAGGCCCAGGGCGGTATAGTCACCGGTACGGTGACGGACGCCCAGTCGAAGGCGCCGCTGGAAGCGGTGCGGGTGCAGATCACGGGCAGCCAGCTCGCCGGAACGAGCGACCAGAAAGGGCACTTCGTGATTCGCAGCGTACCCACGGGCGCGCAAATCGTCCGTGCCAGCCGGATAGGGTACCGTCCCGCAACGAAAACGATCGCCGTCGTCGTCAATGACAGCGTGAAAGCGAGCTTCGAGCTTGCTCCCAGTGCGGTGGAGCTGTCCGCCGTCGTGACAACGGGCACGGGCGGCGCGGTGGAAAAGCAGCGGCTCGGCTCGTCGATGGGCGTGGTCGACTTCACTGCGCTCCGCGATCAGGTGCCGGTAGGCGATCTCTCCAGCTCGCTGTCAGCCAAGGTGACCGGCCTTCGGTCCATTTCGACCGGCGGCGGAGCCGGCGGCCAGAGTGACGTTCGCATCCGCGGCATGGCGAGCTTCAGTCTCGATCAACGGCCGGTGATCTACATAGACGGCGTTCGGGTGGACAAGCAACGATCTGAGTGGACGGACAGGATCGGGGCGGGCGGTGTCGCATGCTGCAGCTTTGCCGGCGGCAACGCCGTGGATCGCCTGAATGACATCAGCCCGGATGACATCGAACGTGTGGAGGTGCTCAAGGGGGCAGCAGCGGCCACGCTGTATGGCTCCGACGCGACGAATGGCGTGATACAGATCTTCACCAAGCATGGTAAGAGCGACAGTGCGCCGTCGTGGAACGTCTCGGTAACCGGTGGATTCGACCGGCTGCGCGCTAACCTTCCCACCAAGCTCTACCCGAATTTCGTCGGCCCCGACGGCACGCGTGCGCGTGATTCGAATACGTTGATCGAGAGCGGCCCATACTCGAATATCGATGTCAGCGTGCAGGGAGGCGGTCTTCGCAACACCTACTTCCTGTCCACGAGCTACATGGACCAGGAAGGCTCGATTCAGCCGAACTGGGAGCGGCGGAACAACCTGCGGATGAACCTGTCGTTCCTGCCTTCAGACAAGTGGACCATCGAGGCCCGCTCGATGTTCACAAAGAATCGCATTGCGGAACTTCAGGCTGGCAACAACTGGACGACGCTGCTCGGAAACGCAATGAATGGCAATCCACGGCAGGCGACGGCAGACAGGCCATTCGGAGAGGCGTGGGTCTCGGTGTCCGACATCAAGAAGATCGACACGTTTTCGGATGCCAATCGCTGGACCGGAGGCGTGACCCTGAACTACTCCCAGTTCAGCAACTTGACCCACCGGCTCACGTTCGGACTCGACGCTGTGAACGAAGAGAAATCGCGCTTCTTCCCTTGGTCAGGCGACTATGGCCCGGCCGGCGTGACGAATGGCCAGAAGAACGAGGGATACCGCAAGTATTCGAACTTGACCGTGGACTATCTCTCGCAGTGGCACTCCCAGCTCAGCAATACGATCGCATCCGACTTCTCGTTCGGTGGCCAGGGTTATTGGGAGAAGATTGATCTGAACCTTGCGGTCGGAAATGTGTTCGCGGGGCCCGGCGTCAATACGGTGGCCGCAGCTAGCGTGACGAACGGCGGCGAGGGCTTCTCCGAGTCCATCAACATGGGCGGGCTCGCTCAGGAACGCCTGTCGTTTCAGGATCGGCTGTTTGTGACGCTCGGCATGCGGATTGACGGAAACAGCGCCTTCGGCAACAACTACGGCTTCAAGAGGTATCCCAAGGCCGACTTCTCCTGGCTGCTCTCCCAGTACGGCTTCCTTCCCTCATTCGTGAGTAGCCTGAAGCTGCGCTCCGCGATTGGTCAGGCGGGCAAGGCTCCTGGTGCGTTCGACAAGTTCACGACGTTCTCGCCCGTTTCCGTCTACACCGGCACGCCGGCTGTCGTGCCGCTCAATCCGGGCAATCAGGACATCCGGCCAGAGACAACCACGGAGTTCGAAGCGGGTATCGAATCCGGCTTCTTCAGCGATCGGCTCGGGGTCGAGGCAACGTATTACCACGCGATAACGAAAGACGCGATCGTGGACCGGAATAACCCGCCCAGTGCGGGATACACGCAGGCGCAAAAGGTCAACATTGGTGCGATCCAGAACACGGGCTGGGAGGCCAGCCTCAACTTCCTCGCAATCTCGCGCCCTGCGTTCGACTGGACGACAACCGTCCGGGCGGACGGGAACCACAACAAAATCGTCGACCTCGACGGGATTCCGCAGACTGGGAGCCAACGCGTCGGCTATCCCGTCCGCGGTGTCTGGGATCGCCCGCCGATAGGCTTCAGCGTTGTGGCGGGCAAGCCGGTGACTGTGAGAGGTCCCGTCGATGTGTTCTTTGGCCCGCCCTTGCCGACGTTCAACCTTTCGTGGTCGAACACGGTGCGGATGGGACCATTGAGCCTCTATGCCAATCTGACGATGGAACGCGGGGCGGTCTTCAGTAACGGCGACCGGCCCTACCGCGTGCGTCAGGGTGGCTCGGACGAATATCTCAAGTGGCTCAACCCGGATGGGTCGACGACATTCAAGGCCGATTCCGTCCTGCAGTACATGCGCATCATCAATACCATCGACTCGCGCGACAACGTGCGGGTTCGTGAACTATCGCTTACCTACGCGGTCCCACCGCGGTTCACGGTCAGCCGCGGTCTCGGCACCATGACCATCACGGCGAGCGGCCAGAATCTCATGTGGTGGGACCACTGCCACTGCGTCGATCCGAACATGGCGTACCAGGGCGGCGAATCGTTTGCCATCACGTCTGGCTTCCTTGCGCAGCCGGCGCCGCGTCAGTTCCGGCTGGCCATCAGGTCGCGGTACTAGGGCCCCGCAATGCAGAAGACAAAACTGCCGCCGTTACGCACGCTGCGGCTTCCCCGGAGGAGCGAAGATCACATGACGCGAATCGCGAAAGCAGGACGGATACGCCGCTACGCGGCATGGACCGCCTCCGGTGCGCTCGTGCTCGCCGGCGTCGCCGCATGCGAAAACACGCTCAAGGTCACCAATCCGCAAAGTTTCACAACAGAGGCGCTCGACGACCCGAAGATCCTGCAGAGTGTGGTTGACGGTGTAGACGGCACCCTGCAGCAGATTTTCGGATCGTTTGTCGCTTACACCGGCCTGATGAGTGACGAGCTGGAGGATTCGTCCACGTGGATTAACTGGGCGAACATGTCGCTCGGTCGGTTCGGCCCGGGCGCCACGGACGATCAGGGAAACCAGGGCGCGCTCCTTCGAAATCGCTTTGCCGCGCAAAATGCGATCACCCGCATCACGCGCGTGCTGGGGGCCGACGCGGCGGCCAAGAGTCCGCTCATGGCCCAGGTGAAGACGGCCGATGCCTGGAACGACCTCTATCTCGCGATGGAGTTCTGCGAGTCGCCACTCGTGGCGAGTGGACCAAGCGCGCCGGACAGCGCCGTCTACAGACAAGCCCTCGCAAAGTTCAACGACGCAATCACGACGGCCACCGCAGCCAACGCCCCGCCAGAGATCAAGAATTGGGCGCTCGCTGGTCGGGCGCGCACGAATCTCTTCCTTGGCAACTACGATGCGGCGGCCGCAGACGCGGCGGCGGTACCGGCCGGCTTCGCAAAGCAGGCGCTCTTTTCAACGAGTAGCTCTCCAAGTTTTGCGGGCAGCCAGCTGAACCAGAAACATAACCGTTCAGGCACCCTGCGGCGCATATGGTGGCCCATGGTCGACACGTCGAACGCCGCGCAGGACCCCGCTCCGGACCAGTTCGTCAAGGATCCGTGGACGAACACCAACGACCCCCGCATGGCCGTGCTCCACACCAAGGGGTTGCGCGGTGTCAGCAACCAGGCGCTCTACTACGGAATCCAGAAGTACAAGGATTACACGGCGCCGATCACGATGACATCGAAACGCGAGATGAATCTCATTCAGGCGGAGGTCTATTGGAGGAAAGGCGACCTGACCAATGCCGTTGCGACCCTCAACATCAACCGTACGGCGGCCGGCCTGCCCGCGTTCGCGATGCCGCTGACTGCGGACGATGTCTTTCAGCGCCTGCTGTCAGAGCGATTCGCCGAGTTGTTCGTCGAGGGCCACAGAATGACCGACCTCAATCGATTCAACCTGGTGACCAAGATCCTTGGGGCGGGACGCGCGACGAAGTATCAGCTCACGCTGAGCGAAATCATAAACAACCCTAGCATGACACTGGGCCAGCAGACGTGCCCGAAGATCAGCTGAAGCAGGACGTTCCCAGGACCGCCATCCCCAGGTAGGCATGGATGGAACGGCGCGCGCCCTGTCGCGCAGAGAGTTCTTGCGGACGGCGGCAACGGGAGTCACCGTTGCCGCCGTCGGCGGTTCTGTCCTCTCGTGCGGTTCCCTCGCGGCAGGCCCCACAACGATGGGCGGTCGGGGTGAGGTGCTGGGCGAAGTAGTAGACGCCCAGGGTGCGCTGCAGGCATCACTGGGCCGGCTGACGCTGATGTATGAGAGTGTGTACCGCACGGGATTGTCCGCCGATACCGACGCGACGGGCCATTTCCGGTTCACTCGCCTTTTGGCGGGCAACTACCAGGTGCGATTCGATGCGCCGGGAGCGGCCCACATGCTGGAAGAGGTCCCGGTGGCGTTCAAGGTCGTTCCCGGTCAGATCACGACGGTGCGTCTGCACGCCGAACGCGGGCCGGACGATAGCAGTGAGATCCAGATCTACGCTGGCGACACTTTCTTCCAGGCCCAGCCCTTCGGCCCTGAGAATGGCGAGACGGTCGTCAAGTTGGGTGTGAAGCTGTGCTGGTACAACATCGGCACCATGGTCCACTCCATCACAGGCGGTCCGTGGGGAGATTCACCAGACCTCAGGCGCGGCGAGAATTTCATGTGGGTGGCCGATCGCGTCGGGACCATCGGCTATCGCTGCCGCTATCACGGGTCTCAGGGCATGCAGGCGACGCTGCGCGTGACCGCGTGACCGCGTGACCGCGTGACCAGCGTGACCGCGTGAGCTCGCGCGCTAGTGGGGCGGGGGATATTTTCGCCGAGCGACCATGTTCCAGATAACCATCGCCCCACAGTTGCCGCTGCGAAAGCCCAACTCCGGTGGAACCTCGGACACCTTGTAGAACTCCGCGCCGGCCAAATCCTGCAAGTTGATGTCCTCGAGTCGTGGAGGCTGGTCGTATTTGTTCGGCTCAAAGAAAAGCTGACCGTTCATCCAGACTGCGGTGTAGCACTCGTTCATTCCGCGGCTTGGCGTGCCCGTCCGGCGCGCGGCGAGCGCCGTTCCACTGCCGGACGGGTGGCGGACGAGGTCGAAGCCGGGGACCTTCGTCCGGATGATGTTGGCCAGGTTCGTCCCCGCGATACGCTTGATGTCGCTCTCGGTGAGGAAGCGCCCACTGGTCGTATGGCGCCGGCGTTCGAACTCACGGAGACCCGGGCGTGCCGAATCGGCGTTGACCCGCACTTCCACCGGTGCAAGCTCCGCTCCCGCGATGACCATGTCGAAGTGCCAGTCGATGGTATCAGCGTCGGCGAGCGTGACCGTGCCGTCTATCGGCCGGTATCCGGGATGTCGAAGCGAAACCTTGAAAGTACCGGCCGAAAGGCCTGCAACGATGAACTGACCGTCCTTGCCCGATCGCACGCTGCGCGCCGGTTCCTTGAATGAGACCTCCACGTCAGCTACCGGCGTCTGCCCAAGCTCGGTCGTGACGAGTCCCCGGAACACCGCGCGCCCGGCGGGCTGCGCGTCAGCCGCGTCGCATGCCCATGTGAATGCGAGGAACGCGACGACGCGGTGCGCGGTGCGGGGCACGGAAGTCCTCCGCATCAACCCCCGTCGAGCGTCGAGAATCCAGCGTTGCGAGACTATGGTCGTAAGACTGGAATCAATGGGTTGACGCGTGATTGAAGCTATGAGTCCGCGTCCTGTGTCTCAATACTCAAGTCCGCCCAACTCTCGACCCTGGACCCCCGCCTCTCGACTGTCGCTACGGAGCTTGGGGCCGAAACCGTCCGACCTGCGGCTCGACCGTTGCGCGATCGCCCACTACGGTGATCGTCATGCGCTCAGGATCGAGCTGCGATGCCGCCATCTGCCGAATATCCTCGGCGCTTACGGCCATCACACGCTTGACGTACTCGGCAAGCCAGATTTCGCCCAGGCCAAACTCATCGACGTATGCGAGCTGGCTCACGATGCCCTGGCGCGACAGGCGCAGCGCATTGAACCGGCCGATGACGTCCTGCTTGACGCGTTCGACCTCGCTGTCGGCCGGCACTTCTCGTCGAAGGTGTTCGATCTGGTTGAGCATCGATTCAAGCGCGAAACCGGTGGAATCGCCATTCACCTGCGCAACACCAGCCCAATAGGAGGCACCCTTCCGCATCCAGATATTCGACCCCGTCGAACCCGTCAGCCCCTGATCGTCGCCGAAGTTCATTGTCGCACTTGAACC
The DNA here is from genome assembly GCA_035544915.1 of Gemmatimonadaceae bacterium. Classification (GTDB taxonomy): domain Bacteria; phylum Gemmatimonadota; class Gemmatimonadetes; order Gemmatimonadales; family Gemmatimonadaceae; genus Fen-1231. Next base: position 22,674 of record DASZZO010000151.1, read on the forward strand.
AAATGCCCCACTGAGCAGGCCGTTCGCGACTTCGAGTTTCACGAAATCCGAGCTGGACGGGTCGATCACGGGAAGCCCGAGCCAGATGGTGCTCTTTGCGGCGCCCGGCGAATCCACCAGCATGAACTGCCGGCGGGCGACGGCCGCCGTCGGGCGCGGTGCCGCGGCGGACCCAGCTTTCCAGTCACTGAAGGCGTCGCGTACGGCGTGCTCGATCAGGTTATCGTCGAATACGCCGCTCACATAGATGTGCGCGCGCGCCGCCCCAAAGTTGTCGTCGTAGTCGTTGCGCGCGTGTCCGAGTTGCAGCGCGGCCAGCGTGGCGGTGTAGCTGTAGGGACGTCCGAAAGGATGGTCGGGGAAGACCATGGCGCGCCACTGCTGGCGGGCACGGTGGCCGGCGTTCTGCAACGTGCTGTCCAGCGCGCGCTGCGTGTTCCGGCGCACGCGCTCGAAGCCGGCCGTGTCGAGGCGCGGATGCCGCACGACGTCGCTCAACAGGGAAATGAATCGCGCGATATGCTCCGTCCCCACTTCTCCACTCAATGATGTGGAGACCGGTCCCACGCTGGTGTTGATGGCGCCGCCAAAGCTCGCGGCCTCACTCAAGATCTGCGCCGAGGTGCGGGCGATCGTACCCTCCAGCAGGAGTCCGGCCGTCAGCGCTGCCAGGCCGGGAGCGAATGCGGGTTCGTCAATCTGGCCCGTGTTCAGCTCGAGGTCGACCACTGCCTTTTTGTCCACGCCGGCGTGGATGAGCGTGACCTTCATGCCGTTGTACATCGTGAAGGTCCGGTAGCCGGGGGCGCCAACTGCGGTGCGCGCAGCCGCAGACATTTTGGCCGACTTCGTCGCCATGGCGGTCGCCGGTTTGGGCGCAACGGGCGATGTCGCAGGCGAGTTGTTTCTGGGTGCGAGCGGTGCCTGCGCGACGGCAGGAGCGGCCAGCACTAGGAGCATCGCAGTCGGCAGCCACTTCATGTCGGGGGTGACCTCGGTGTCGTATGACGCACAGTCAGGCCACAACGTATCCCGGCGCGCGGAGCCGGTCTGTGATCTGCATCGTATTTTGAGTGTGTGATCACTGTCCATCACGCCGATAACTTGAAGGTCCTGGCGACGTTACCGGACGCCGCGGTCGATCTCATTTACATTGATCCGCCGTTCAACACCGGGCGCAAGCAGCGGCGCAACCAGATGCGGACCAAACTAACACCTCCTGGTTCGGTTGGCGACAGGACCGGATTTGGGGGGCGGAGGTTCAGCACTACCAAGGTCGGCTCGCAGGCGTTCAGCGACTCTTTTGACGATTATCTGGGGTTTCTGGGGCCGCGGCTGTCAGAGGCGCGCCGCGTCCTCTCCTCTACCGGTAGCTTCTTCGTCCACCTCGATGCGCGGGAGGTCCACTACGTGAAGGTGGTGCTCGACGGGCTATTCGGGCGCGCTTGCTTCATGAACGAGATCATCTGGGCGTACGACTACGGGGCGAGAAGCACCAGGAAGTGGTCTGCCAAGCACGACACCATCCTCTGGTACGTGAAGAACCCCGCCGACTACACGTTCCAGCTCGCCGAATCTGACCGGCTGCCCTACATGGCGCCGGGGCTGGTCACAGCCGAGAAGCGCGCTCGCGGCAAGCTCCCCACGGACACGTGGTGGCATACCATTGTGAGTCCCACCGGCAAGGAGAAGACGGGCTATCCCACGCAGAAGCCGCTCGCGATTCTCGAGCGCATCGTGAAGGTGCACTCCCGGCCGGGCGACAGGCTGCTCGACTTCTTTGCGGGGAGCGGCTCGTTCGGCGACGCGGCAGACCGACATGGGCGCGACGTGACCCTGGTGGATAGCAACCCGCGCGCCATTCGCGTCATGAAGAAGCGATTCGCCGGACGGGACGTTCGCTTCTACTGATACTGAATGTAGTTGGGCCGCGGGTGCAGACCGAGTATCTGCGCGATTGTCGTGCGCGGACTGTCGTTCCTCGGCTTGTAGAACTGCTTCCAACCCACGAACTGCACGGGTTCGGCCTTGATCCACTTTCGGAACGTGTTCTTCTTGAGGTGCGGCGGGCCGAAGCCGTCCATGTCCATCACGATCTGCACGCGCGGGTCCAGCTGGATGCGCTTCGAGTTGGTCACTCCGCGCTGCGTGAAGCGGTGAACCACGAGCACCTTGGGGGGCAGTGATCGCTGCGTGACGAGTTCTGCAAGGAATCCCGCCGCATAATTGACGTCGGCGGCGTCGAAGGTGCCGATCTTCTTGCCAGGCGCGGTGCCGTCCTTCATCGAGAACTCGGGGTCGATCCCGAGATGGAAATGTGGACGGCTCAGGAAGGGCGTAAGCCGGGGCAGCTCCTCGCGCAGCGTCGAATGGCCTACCTGCACGTCGAGGAAGACAAGGGCGTTCCGCCGGGCGGCCCACCCCGCCACCTTCTCAATAAGGGATGAGTCCATGCGCAGCCGATATTTGCCGTCCTTGCCAGGGGCGGCCTGCGCGACCACTGCAATGAGGTGCAGGGCGGGCTGCACCGGCGTGGACGGGTCGGCGCGCGTCCAGGCAGCGACCTCCGCGTCGAGCCGGCGAAGCATCTCCTCCGGATCGTATTCGCCGAGCACGCCCATGCGCTTGCTCAGGGGGTTGCCGTAGTAGGCCACGATGCGCTTGCCGGGCAGGATTGAGCCGGGCAACGGGGTTGGTCCAGCAACGGGCCAGTGCGAATCAAGAATTGAATCTTCCCGTGCGAGCGCGAGACTGTCTGCGTTTGGTGGGCGCGGCGGCTTTTTCGTGGCCGCAGGCCGGCGCGTCGCCGCTTTGCGATGAGCGAGACGCGTCTTGGTTCGCGTGGAGTCCGCCGCAACCTGCGCGCCAGCCAGCGGCGCGAATGAAATGGTCATCGCGAGCACCGCAATGGCGGATGCAATCGTCACGCGCGAAGACGACGCGCGCGCGGAGAGTGTCACGGGCCGATGATCTCGATGCGATGATCCGCGCGAACCACGTACTGGCCCGCGACCTCGATTTCCAGCTGCACGATGTAGGAGCCCTTCGTCAGGGTCGAGATATCGAGTTCGAGCGCCCGTGGCGAGACCTTTGCGTCGCGGGCGGAGATGTCCGTTACCGATATGCTCACCGGCGTGGCCTTGCGTATGAGTTTCAGCGCCTTGGCCTGCCGGCGCAGAAAGCCCGCCTCCTCCACTTCCTGTTCCACGGTGAGCGACACCTTCATCGTCTCGCCGCTCGGATCGGTGCCGTACGCCTCCCAATACACACCCAGCTTCGCATCTGACCTCAGGCGCTCGGTGGAGTGGGCGTGGGGTGCTGCCTCCTCGACGCTTTGGGGAAACGCGCCATAGGGCTTGTAGAACAGGAGGTCGCTCAGCGTCACGCGCGTGCCAATCGCATAGGGCGGCTGCACGCCATACCGTGCGCGCGCGACGGCGTGCTTGTCGCGCGCAGTCACTTCGGCGCTCATGAGCAGCGGTCCCCAAGGGGCCGTAGCAACGAGCACACCCTCCGGCGGCGCGTTGTGCAGAGTCTTCATCCACGCCCGCGGCTTGTCACCGGCGGCGATGACGAGCGCGGCATCGATGCTCAATCCCGCCATTTCCTTCATCGTGCGCGAGTCATAGGCCAGGACGACGAGCGCGCTGTCGCCACGCTTGAACATGGCTTTCTGGTGCTCGAGCGGTTTGAGATGAAGGGCATAGGGCGGGGCATAGCGGCCAATCACCGGCGGCAGCTGCAGGCGCCAGTTTGCGGAGTCGGAGAGCGGCGGATTGTTGAGAACGAAGGCAGGCGGGATGTACCGGTAGGCGGGCACGGCTTCCATGCCGACGATCTGCTGCACGCCGGTACGGCGGTCAGTCCCCTCGCTGGCCCATGCGCGGTTCCAGCCGAAGCGGAGCAGCAGCTCTCGCTCATCGTCGTCAAGACCGTACTGGTAAGCACTCGGCGCATCCTTCAGGATGAGCGTCATGGTCATGCGCGCATAATGCTCGGTGCGCGAGTCGTTCCCGCGCATCGAATACAGAGTCCGGGCGAGAAACCACGCCTCATTCTCATACGCGGTCCGCTGCGGATCTCCGCATGGATAGCGCCGGTACTGCTGGCGCGCGTCCTCGTCGAGCAGGAGCTCGATGCTGCGCCATTCGCATTGGTCCCGGGGGAGCATCTGCGAGATCGCGCGATCGTACACGCTGTCGGCTGCCGAATACTCCCCGAGCAGGTGAAGGGAGAACCCGACCAGAATATCGCACCACCAGCCACCGACCCCGCACTCGTGCGCGGCCCGCAGGGCGGCGCCGTACTTCTCGGACTCCGCCAGATAACGCACACGCTGGCCACTGATCCAGCGGTCATCGGGTGCGGCCTTGGCCAGCGAATCGAACAGCGCCACCAGCCGGTCCCGGCGCTCGGTGATGCTCTGCGGCTCCTTCGGCAGGCGCGTCTCGGCGTACCAGTAGCAGAAACGCCCGACGGTCTCATCGCAGTTGCTGGGCCTCGGGCTCGACGCACGCGGGAGGTGTTCGACACGAAAGCGCTCGAAATCGGCCTGTGCGAACCGGCCGACGGCAATCGGCGACGTGGAATCGGCGGATGACGATGATGTACCATGGTCGCGGATGATCTGGGCTGCTGCTGTGCAGGGCAGACAGGCGAGCAAAAAGGTCGGCAGCCGCGAGAACATCATGAATTCATAATACTCCGATTCGCCGCGAAGGATGCGACTGGGGCAGTTGAGAGTTGAGCGGTGAGCCGCCTTATGACAGCTCGCGGCCGATCGGGGGTCGGGCTACTACTATTCAATGGATCGATCGATCTCGGGTGCTCATCTTCGCTGAGACCATCAATGAAGCTCACCACGTACCGCCTGCTGCACGTTTTGTCTCCGTTGCTCCTCCTGGTCCCTGCCGCCGGCAGGGCCCAGGCGCCAGGCAAAGTCGGCATCGAATCCTTCTCACTACCGAATGGACTCTCCGTCCATCTGGTGGAGGACCACTCGTCGCAGGTCGTTGCCGTCGATCTGTGGTATGACGTGGGCTCGCGCAATGAGCGGCCCGGCCGCACGGGATTCGCACACCTGTTCGAGCACATGATGTTCCAGGGCTCGGACAATGTGAAGAAGGCCGAGCACTTTCAATATGTGGAGCACGCGGGCGGGCAGCTGAACGGGTCCACACAGGCGGACCGCACGAACTACTGGGATTTGCTTCCGTCGAACCGGCTCAACCTGGGGCTCTGGCTCGAGGCAGATCGCATGCGGTCGCTCGCCGTCACGCAGGCGAATCTCGACAACCAGCGGGAGGCCGTAAAGGAAGAGCGGCGGCTCCGCTTCGACAACCAGCCGTACGTCGGCACCTTCGTGGACTCACTGAGCCTCGTCTATGACCAGGCCAACTGCTTCGCCTATGGACACTCTCTCATCGGCTCGATGGCCGACCTGAATGCGGCCAAGGTCGAGGACGTGCTGGCCTTTTTCAAGCAGTACTACGCGCCGAACAATGCCTCGCTCGTGATCGTCGGCGATTTTCAGCCCGCCGAGGCGCGCAAGCTCGTTAGCCAGTATTTCGGCGATATCCCTCGCGTGCCGACGCCCCCGCCCGTCACATGCAACCAGGCGTACAACACTGGAGCCGTTCGGCGGCGTGTCACCGACAAGAACGCCACCCTGCCGGCGCTCCTCCAGTTCTACCGCGCGCCGGCGGTGTCGCACGCCGACTATCCCGCCCTCGACCTGCTGAGCACGATACTCGGGGTGGGCGAGAGTTCACGCCTGAACCGGGTCCTGGCCCGCGAGACGAAGGCGGCGGCCGGCGTGCAGACCGCCATCAATCCCGTGGGCCCCGTGCGCGGGCCCGGGCTGTTTGGCGCACTGGTGATCGCCAATCAGGGGGTGCCCACCGATTCGCTCTCGAAGCTGCTCGATGCGCAGATCGCCAGCCTGGTGTCGGCGGGCGTCAGCGAGGCAGAACTCACGAAGGCGAAGAATAGCTACCGCGCCAACACGATCACCGGCCGGCAGCGCGCGCTCAACGTCGCCGAGGCGGTTCAGTTCGCCACCATGTTCCTGGGTGGGCCCGACAAGATCAACACCGACATCCTCCGCTACGATGCCGTGACGGTCGCCGACATCAAACGGGTGGCGGCTACCTACCTGCGCACAGACAACATGCTGTCTCTCGTCATTGTTCCGGAGGCAAAGTGATGCAGATCGCTCGCAGCGTTCGCATGGCCGGTCTTGCGGCGGCACTCGTGCTCGCGCCATCGGTGCAGGCGCAGTTCCCCACCACGGCTCCGCCGCCTGCGCCCATCAAACCCGCGGTCTTTCCGCCGTTTCAGGAAGCCACGCTGCCCAATCGGATGCGCCTCCTCGTCGTGCAGAACAGGAAGCAACCGGTGGTCGCGATCTCGCTCTCGTTCGCGGCGGGATCGGCCGCTGAGCCCGCGGGCAAGAGTGGCCTGGCCAGCATGGTCGCAAGCCTCCTCACGAAGGGTGCAGGCAAGCGGTCGGCCGATGAGATCTCGGCCGCCATCGAGGGAGTGGGCGGGTCGATCGCCGCGGACGCCGGCGAGGATTTCCTGCGCCTCGGCGCCGACGTGCTCGACCACGACGCGAAGCTCGCATTCGAACTCGTGGCGGATGCGGCTATCAGGCCCACCTTTCCCGAGAAGGAAGTCGAACTGCTGCGCACCCAGTTCCTCTCGGCGCTCCAACTTGAACTCGCGCAACCCGCGAGCCTTGCCTCGAGGGCGCTCGCGAAGGGCCTCTACGGCGACCATCCATACGGCCGAAAGGCGGATCCGACGAGCGTGAAGGCCATCACGCGTGCGGATATCATCGACTTCCACAAGGCCCGGCTGCGCCCATCGGGCGCGCTGCTCGTGGTAGCGGGCAGTCTCTCGCTCGCCGAGGCACAGCGTCTCGCAACTGCAGCGTTCGGCGGCTGGACCGGGGCGCCGGTTGCGGTGCGTGCGCCCAAGGCACCACCGGTGCGCACGGCGACCGAAATCGTGCTCGTGCACAAGCCGGGCGCCGTGCAGTCGAACATCCTCGTCGGCAACCTCACGTGGAAACCGACTGATCCTCGCAGCTACGCCGCCGCGGTGGTGAGCAAGGTGCTCGGCGGCGGAGCCGGAGCGCGGCTGTTTCTCATCCTGCGGGAGCAGAAGAGCTGGACCTACGGCGCGTATTCCACGCTCGAGCGGCACAAGGACGGCGGCAGCTTCGAAGCCAACACCGAGGTGCGCACGGAGGTGACCGATTCGGCACTGGTGGAGCTCCTGGCGCAACTGAGGCGCATCGGTGACGAGCCGATTCCCGCGAAAGAATTCGCTGACGCAAAGAACTCGCTCACCGGCGCTTTCCCGCTGACAATCGAGTCCGCGAGCCAGGTCGCCGCGCAGGTGTCGTCCGCCAGTCTGCTGGGACTACCGTCGGACTACGTGGCGACATACCGGCAGAAGCTCGCTGCCGTAACGGTGCCTGCCGCGCAGGCCGCCGCCCGGGCGGCAGTGCGTCCCAACCAGGCGCTGATAGTCGTGGTTGGCGACGGCGCGAAGTTCTATGAGAAGATCAAGGGCATCGCGCCGGTGAAGATAATCGCTGCCGATGGGTCGCCACTGACGGCGGCGGATCTGACCGTGAAAGCCGCAGCCCTCGATCTCGCCATGGACCGCCTCATCGCGCACACAGATAGCTTCGCGATCATGGTGCAGGGCAATCCGATCGGATGGCAGGTCGCGAAACTCGAGAAGGACGCCGGCGGGTGGACATACTCGGAACGCATGCAGATCGCTTCATTCGTGCAGCAGAGCACCGACGTGCATTTTACCGACAAGCTGGAGATGCAGTCGGTGCACCAGACGGGCAAGCAGGGCGGTCAGGACGGCAAGATCGACGTCACGTACGCCGCGGGCCGCGCGAAGGGGTCTGCTACCACGCCTGCCCAGGGCGGCGCCAAGACGATCGCCGTTGATGCGGAGGTTCCCGCCGGTGCGATCGACGACAACCTCGTCACTGTCATTCTGCCCGCGCTCAAGTGGGCGAGTGGCGCGAAGTTCAGCGTTGTCGTGTTTCAGTCGGGCAAGGGCTCCGCGCTGACGCTCTCCATCGCCGTCGCGGGAGAGGAGTCGGTGAAGGTTCCCGCCGGCACCTTCGACGCGTGGAAGGCCGACGTCACCGGTGGCCCTGCGCCAATCACAGTGTGGATCGAGAAGGGCGGAGCGCACCGGATGCTCAAGCTTGCGCTCGTGGGCCAGCCAGTAGAGTTCCAGCTCGCGAAGTGAGTGCCTTGCCGGCTGTCAGGGCACGACGCCGGTCCACGCGGGACCGAGTCGCGCCATCAGCGACGCGATGACCTCGATACCGTCCCAGAGATTCTGGACGCGGAGATTCTCGTCCTTGGCGTGCTGGTTGTTGTCGTGATTGACAATCGGAACGCTGAAGATCGGCACGCGTAACGCCTCGGTGAAGATGTTCTGGCCGAGGCTGCCTCCGGAGGAGGGTGACACGAGCACCGGGTAACCGATCGCGTCGGAAACGACGCGGCGCACGGCCTGCGACAGCGGCAGGTCCATGGAGGTGCGCGTGGCCGGGTAGCCCTCATCCCATTGGAGACGGACCACGCGCGCATGGGCAAGGCGCATGGCCGCCGTGACGGAATCGTGTGTCACCCACCAGCCGCGCTTCTGGAGATGGGTTTCGACCAGCGTGTGAACGTGCGCCGGTGTCTGGTTCGGCACGAGGCGGAAATCGATCGACGCGCGCGCCTCTGGAGGAATCGCGTTCGCCGCGACCGGCGCGACGCCACCTGCACTGATACCGCGCAGGTTGACCGCCGGGAGCAGGATCCGTTCGTCGAGCAGTGCGTTGTCCGCCTCGGAGCGCGCGATCAGCAGGCGGCGGCGCAGGGCGTCGTCCACCGGCGGAAGCGCCCGGACGGCCGCGAGCTCGGTCGGCGTCGGCGGCGCCACATCGTCCATGTAATGGTCGATCAGAATACGCCCTTCGGAATCGCGAAGCGAGGCCAGCAGCTCGACCATCAGCATGCCAGGGTTCGGCGCCCAGTTCCCGTAATGGCCACTGTGCAGCGCGCTGACGGGACCGTACGTCGTCATCTCCAATCCCGTCACGCCGCGCACGCCGAATGAAAGGAGTTGCTTCCGGCTCTGGTGCACCGGCCCGTCGAACACGAGCCATGCGTCGGACTTGAGGAGGGCGCGATTGCGCTCGAGGAGCTCTCGCAGGTGTCCCGATCCGGCTTCCTCCTCTCCTTCAAAGAAGAACTTGAGGTTGATCGTTCGCGCGATTCCGGCGGCCTTGAGGGCGTCGAAGGCGGCGAGCATCGCCACGATCGGGGCCTTGTCGTCTGACGCTGAGCGCGCGTACACGCGCGATTCCGGATCCACGCGGCCGTGCTCGGGAACCGGGAGCACGGCACCGAGCGCGCCATTGTCCGCCGGTGCGGTTCGCAGGACGGGTTGCCAGGGCGGAGTCGCCCACTCGGCCGGCTTCACGGGCTGGCCGTCGTAGTGCGCGTAGAAGACCAGCGTGCGCGTCGCACCCGGCGCGGCGAGCTCTCCATATACCGCCGGCGGATTCGCGCCGTTCTCCAGGATGCGCGAGGCGATTCCTCGCCGGTTCAGCATCGCCTTGATGAACTCGGCGTTCCGCCGAATGTTGGGCGCGTCGCTCGCGACATTGGGAATGGCTACGAGCGCGGAGAGCTCGCGCACGATCTCCCCCTCGTGTTGCTGGCGCCAGGCGCGCACGGCCGGCGTCACGCTCTGCGCGGCGGCAGGGCCGGCTGCGGCGAAACCCACGGCGAGCGCGAATAGACAGGACGCCCGCCCCAGTCCTGTTTGCCGGCGCTGACTCATTGCCGGGCAGCGGAGTGCCGTTGCACGCGCGGTGTTCATTTCCGCGGATTCAGTGCGTCGTCGATCTCGTGCCGGATATCGGCAATGTGTGCGCGCGTCATCGCGTCGGACGCCTTACCAGCGGCTGCGGCGAGCTGCCCGTCGAGCGTCTTGAGCTCGGCGCGAATCAGCGCGCGCGAATCCGGCGATGTCAGCGGTGCGGCGCTCCCGCGCCCCCCACCACCCCCAGGAGCGGTCGCTGCCGCTTTGGCCGCCGGCGGGTTGACCTTGGTCCTGACGATGTCGATGTAGTCGTGTTGCAATGCCCTCCGGAACGCATCGACCTTCACGGTTGCCGCGCCAAGCTCGCCCCAGATGCCGGCGCGTACGTCGGCGAGGAACACTGGAAGCGAGTACGCGGCTGCCGGATTCCCGGCTTCCGCCTCGAACTCCACGAGGCGGGCCATGCGCGCATCGTTCAGCAGCAGGCTGAGGATTCCGCGCTGCGCGTTGCTGATGCGGGCAATGGCCCCGTCCGGGCCGATGCGGTCGAGAATGTCTTTCTTGAGGAAGAAGGCCGGTGTGGTGAAGGCGTTCTCGTTCAGGAAACGCACGGCGTCCCGCTGGCGCGCAGCGCTCACGGCGGTAAATCGCGCGCCGGGCTGGCTCCCGTACTTCTCCTGCGTCTCGGCGCCGCCGACGATGACCGCCACGTGCCGCAGCTCCGTCGCCCATTGCCCAACCAGGCGGCCGTAGAGTTCTTCGAGGTCCGCGTCGTCCTTCAGCGGGGTCGTGGTAGCCGGCATCAGCATCGGCACGAGCCGCTTGATGTTCTTGATGCCGAACCCGGTGGACTTCACGGCGTCCGCATCGCCGACGGCTTCCGTGTTGTCGCTCGGGTCCGATCCCTGGGCGTCGTGGGTCGAAAAGCGAAGCCACGGCTTGGAGTCCTGCTCGCGCGCCCACTGATCGAGCGTCCCGCGCTCGTCATCCGGTGTCTTCGCACCGGGAATGGGGCTATATCCCCATTTCACGGCCCAGATGTCGTAGGGGCCGATGCGCGGAATGAGGTCCTCGAGCGCAATGCCGTCCTCAGGTTGCGCCACGTAGTTGAAGCGCGAGTAGTCCATCAGCGTGGCGGTGTGCCCCATGCGATGCACGAAATCCTTGTTGTGAATGGAGTCGGCGGGATACGTCGCACTGGACTTCATGTTGTGCTGGAACCCGATGGAATGGCCGATCTCGTGGGCCACGACGTATTCCACCAGTCGTCCTTGCAAGGAGTCCGGCAAGGGAAGCTTGCGCGCGCGCGCGTCGAGTGCGCCGGCCTGCGTCCAGTACCAGTCACGCGTGAGGTTCATGACGTTGTGATAGATCTGCAAATCGGCCTCGATAATCTCTCCCGACCGCGGATCATGGACGTGCGGCCCCACGGCGTTCTCCGTCGTGGAGGGGAGCCAGCGGATGACGGAGTAGCGTGCATCTTCGGCCGCCCAGTCCGGATCTTCCGAGGGCGATGGCGCCTCCCTGGCGATGATGCCATTCTTGAATCCGGCCGCCTCGAACGCGGGCTGCCAATCGGTAATCGCTTTCTTCACCCACGGCACGAGCCATCTGGGAGTCGCGGGATCCACGTAATACACGATCGGCTTTACCGGTACGCAGAGCTTGCCGTCTCGCTCGCTCGAGCACTCGAGTCGGTAGCGCGTAATGAA
>DASZZO010000152.1:0-20904 GCA_035544915.1 Gemmatimonadaceae bacterium
GTGCTGGTGGCCGGGCTTACGGACAACACCCGCCTCAGGCGACGGCGAGCCGTCTGGATCATGTCGGCGGCGTGCTTCGCGCTGGCGATCCCGCCCTCAATCAACAACGCGATCTTCGTGCCGTGGGACCTCACCTTCGGCTCCGGCATGCAGACGCTCGGCTCGCTCCTCGCAGTGCTCACGATTGGCTGGTGCGTGAAACGGTCGGCCGCGCTTCGCGAACTATCGCGCGATGCCGAGCACCCCGTGGCCCCATGGCTCTTTTACTGGATTCGCTTCGGCATCCCCGCCGTCATTCTCATGGTGGGCGTCTACTGGCTGCTGAGCGAAGTCTTCGGCACGTTCAGGGCGGGCTAGGATGAAACAGCCGAGAGTCTGGCGTCGAGGGTCGAGAGTTGTGGAGACTTGAGGCGCGAGACGTGGGTTGAGAGACCGGGCGCGCAACTCACACCTCTCGACTCTTGAGTCCAAAACCCTCAACCTTCGACTCCAGACTCTCGACTGTTACATCATGCCCGTCTCCCTCACCAGCTCGAAGCTGATCTACGATGTGCTCAAGAGCTCCGGTGTGCGCATTGTCTCTGCGCTCCCGGAGACCTGGCTCGTGCACCTGATCCGGATGGCGGAGGACGACGCCGACATGATGCTGGTGCGGCTCGCGAAGGAGGAAGAGGGAGTCGGCATCTCGGCGGGCGCGCACCTGGCGGGGGTCAAGTCCGCGATGCTGATGCAGAATCACGGATTTCTCGCCTCCATCAATGGAATCGTGTCCTGTGCGCAACTGTATCGCATTCCCCTGTTGATGCTCATCAGCGACCGTGGCTCATTTGGCGAGCGCGATCCATGGCAGACCGAGGGCGGTGGTGTGACTGAGCACGTGCTGCAGGCCCTGCGCATCCCCTATGACCGGCTCGACCACCCGGATGCGGTGGCCCGCAAGATCGACAAGGCCCAGACGCTCGCGCACTCCGCTGCCCGGCCCGTGGCGGTCCTGCTCGGCCGCGACCTGATGTGGGAGGAGAACTGATGCGCCGGCTCGACGCGATGCAGGCCGTGTACGAGGACTTGAAGCGCGAGGGCTGCGTGGTGGTCACGATCATGGGCGCGGTGGCCGCCGAGCTGCAATCGCTCGGGCACCGTCCGAACTTCTTCTACTTGCAGCACGCCATGGGGCTGGCGTCGTCCATGGGACTGGGCATAGCGCTGAGCCGGCCGGAGCTCAAGGTCGTGGTGTTCGACGGCGACGGTTCGGTGCTCATGAACCTCGGCGGGCTGACCACGCTCGCGCGTTACCGGCCACGCAATCTCGTCCACGTGGTGTTCGACAACGAGAGCCTGCTGTCGGTCGGCGGCTTTCCCACGGCCACATCCACGGGGAGCGACCTCGCCGCCATTGCTCGCGGCGCCGGCGTGCCGCGCACCGCCACCGTCAGTACCATCGACGAGTTTCGCAGTGCTTTCGGCGCAGCGCTCCTAACCGACGATCTCACCACACTGGTCGCGAAGGTCGAGGCCGTTGGTCCCGCCGCGTTCGTGACCGATCTCAGCCTGCTCGAGAATCGCTACCAGTTTCAGCGCCACTTGCGGAACCTCCAGCACAAGGAATGAACATGTCCGTGCTCTCGCAGCTGATCGACGAACTCAATGCCGGCAGACTGAGGATCGTTGACCTCAGCCAGCCGCTTGGAGCGGAGACACCCGTGATCGGACTGCCACCACAGTTCGCCTCGTCGCCGGGGGTCTCGATGGACGTGCTTTCACGATACGACGCGCAGGGGCCGGCCTGGTACTGGAACGTCATCCGGATGGGAGAGCATACGGGCACACATTTCGACGCCCCGGTGCACTGGATCACGGGCAAGGACCTGCCCGATAACCGCTGCGACACGATTCCCCCGCGCCGGTTCGTGGGGCCCGCGTGCGTGATCGACGTGACGAAGGAGGTGTCGGGGAATCAGGATTTTCTCCTGATGCCTGAACACGTCGTGGCGTGGGAAGGCACGAACGGCCGGATCCCCGCGGGGGCGTGGGTTCTGCTCCGGACCGGCTGGAGCAACCGCACCGATGCAAAGTCGTTCCTCAACGTGGGCGACAACGGTCCGCACAGTCCTGGTTTTCACGCGAGCACGTCGCGCCTGCTGGCGCACGACCGCGATGTGCTGGGTGTGGGCGTCGAAACGGTGGGGACGGACGCCGGACAGGCCGGCACGTTCGATCCACCCTTCCCCAATCACACGATCATGCACGGCGCCGGCAAGTTCGGGTTGGCCAGTCTTCGGAACCTCGATCAGCTGCCGTCGATTGGCGCCGTAGTGATCGCGGCCCCGCTCAAGATTGTGGACGGAAGTGGGAGCCCATTACGAGTGCTCGCGATTGCTCCGGCCGCGTAGGCGCAACGGACCGGCGGTGTGGCAGCGCGGCGACTGGTGATTCTGGACCAGGCAGTCCGAATCGACCCGCGACGAGACGGTACGCCGCTCGAGCGATTGACCATTGCGCTGCAGCGAGGGCTAACGATGGCCGGCGCAGGGCCCACGACGGCGGACTGAGAGTCCTCGATGGTTGGTGGAGAGCCAATGACGGTGGGCAGAGAGCCAACGACGCTGTAGCGAGTTCGAACAGCGCAGCGCCCAGAGTCTTCAATTCCGCGAGGAGAGCCAATCGGGGTGCGCGGACTTTCGATTCCGGCGCGCGCACGGCCAATCGGGCTCCGGTGAGTTCTTTCTCCGCTGGGCATAACTGCAATCGTGGTCCGCGAAGTTCTTTCTTTGCTTTGGTCAAGCGCTTTGTCAATGCACGAAATGGACTCTGAGGCACGGGAAGCGCGGTCTCCGCTCGGAATGTGATAGTCCGAGGAAGGGGCAGCGGAAGCTGAGGCGCCGGGAGCTGCCAGTTTGGCGCCAGGAGCGGCGGATGTGGCGGCCGGAAAGCTGGGGACGAGCCAGTCACCGGCGCTCAAGGAGCCCAGATCGAGCGGAATTCCTGGAAAGTCTCCGCGTGGGTGCCCGGAATCGTAGCGGCGGATCAATTATCGACGGCAGAGGCTCCGAGAGTGCCCGCCGATCGACCAGCGGCGGGCTCTCTGGTTCCAGAAACGGGCACCGAGGCAGCCGAAGCGGACACAATTGTGCAAATAGCGCACCTTCCAGTCTGAAAACGCCTTTCGGCCGAGGCTGAAACTATCACATTCTGACCGATGCTCGATGGAACCCAAGGTGTGGATGGAGGCGATCTGCGCCTTAGCTGATCCACGTCCCGAGTGCCAGTCGAATTGCGCCGAAAACAAAGGCGATGAACGCGAGCCATCCGACCACACCAGCGAGCGCACGACCGCCACGGAGGAGGAGAGAACCTGTGCCGGGATGCGGGCGTTCCCCGAGTTCCCGGTCGGCCATTCCCCAGGCACCAAAGGCTGCTACAACGACCGCCACGCTCAACCACAGTCGCCAACCGGGTGGACGCCGGATGAGCAACGCAGCGCTCACGGCCGAACCGAGCGCGACGTCGAGTACAAGACGGCCATCCGAGGCTCGCCGTGCGCGCCGGCTCAGGAACTCAAAAAGGTTCTCCGGAGGACGTCCGCCTTCCCGTTCAGGCGCGTGGGCATCGTTGGCCGTGACGGTCATCGTCCAGATGGAATCGCTGCCGTTCCCGTGGTTGGCGACTGAGAGTGACGAGAACGCTCCATCAATGCGGGCGGTTCGCCTCTCACCGAGAAACACTTCGTACGCCGGGTCATGCCCATGCGTCACGGCGTCCCCGAGCGGAGCCGACGCGTGCGCAAGCACGGTGGCGCCGCTCGCACGGAAGTCATTCAGCGCCGAATGGAAGGCGGCGACCCGCTTACGATCGGCGTCCGGCACGGCGGCTTGCAGCAGACTGCTGGCGATGTCGCGTGCGAACGGATTGTCGGCCACCGTGTCGATGAACCGGCGGTGCAACGAGAGCGTGAGCGCGCGCACGGTCTCGTCGGCGTTGAGCGCCAACTCGACGAGGACCCGATCATGAAAGCGCTCGCCCGAAGGCCGAAAGGTGGCAGTGGGAGCGGCCCCCGACGGCAGGGGTTCCACCGGCGAGAGGTGGAACCAGCTGAAAGTGGCATTGCCGGCCATGAGGCCGAGTGGCTGTCCGAGCAACGTTGGCATGGAGTGCTACCGAGGTGTCACCTTAGCCACGCATCCAGGTGTTCCGCCACGAAATCGTCGTCTGTCAGGAAGGGATATGCTCGACAGACTCGATCTATCTCGTCCGACTGTCCCGGCGACAGCGTCTCGCGCGGATCGAGGCACCAGGTGCCTGCGAGCAATCCCTGTCGACGCAGAATGGCGTGTATGCCGGGAATGCATCCCGCGAAGTCATGTGCGGCGTCGAAGATCGCGCTGTTTGCGTCTGTGATAGCCGCGCCTTCGCGCAACAGGTCGACCGGCACCGCGCTGCCGTCGCGAGCAGTCTTCACGCGTGCAAGCAGGTCTACTGCGGAGCGCGTCCAGGTGGCCCATTGTCCAAGCAGGCCGCCGTCGAACCACCGCACACTCCGCGCATCGCCCGGCTTCCCGTTGCACACGGGGACGGGCGTCACGAGATCGTGCACGATAGCGTCGTCGTTGCCTGTGTACAGCGCCACGTCGTCGCGCCCCGCGTCGGCAAAGGCGCGCACGACGTCGATGGTCCGGTACCGGTTGAATGGCGCGATTTTTACGGCCCACACATTCTCGATTTCGGCAACCCGGCACCAGAACGGGTAGCTCAGGACCCTGCCGCCGACTGCGGGTTGCAGGTAGAAACCGAACAAGGGAATCACGGCGGCCACGCTGCGACAGTGGGCGATGAGCTCATGATCGGATGCGCGAGCCAGCGCGCCCAGGCTCAGCAGCCCCACATCGTACCCGAGGGTCCGCGCCGTCTCCGCTTCCGCTACGGCTTGCGGTGTCGGCCCGCAAATCCCCGCGACCATGGCGAGCGTTGTTGGGGGTGCCGACTTCCCGCCGCCCGCCCGGGCGCGGACCGTGTCCTGCGCGAGCGAGAGAACGGGGCGGTACAACCCGTGCGCGGCGTCGCGAATGGCGAACTGCGTGGTATGCACGCCCACGGCGAGCCCGCCGGCGCCGGCATCGACATAGTAGCGCGTAAGTGCGCGCTGTCGCCGCTCGTCGAGCGTGCGGGCGGCAGTGAGTGCCAGCGGGTGCGCCGGAATGACGACGCCCGAGGACAGGATGGCGCGCACAGTGGCTGCCCGTCCCGCGTCGTCAGCCATCAGAAGGTGCCGTCGCGCGCTTCGAAGTGCGTCGGCTTGTGGAGGAGCCGCCGCCCATCGCGCACCCACTCCGCAACCCACTCGATCGCGGTCTCGATGTCCATCTCGGGGGTTGCGAGCAGCGATCTCATACGGGAGGTATCACTCAGCAGCGCATCCCCGCTCTCCGCTCCCGCGAATCGCGGCTCACGTCCGAGGCGGTGGCCCAGGCGTTCCGCAAGGGCCCGCACGCCCAGCGCTGTCGTGCCCGTCACGTTGACAACGAGCGGCGGCGACGACGCATGGGGCAGGAGCTCGAGGGCGGCACGGTTCGCGTCGCGCTGCCAGATCACATTCACATGGCCCATCGTGAGAGGGATCGGATGGGCGTCCATGATCGACACCGCGAGATCAGTGAGGACACCGTACCGCAGGTCAATCGCATAGTTGAGTCGCATGATTGCCACGCGCGTGCCCTTCGACGCAGCGTAGTGCTCGAACACACGTTCGCGGCCGACGCACGATGCGGCGTATTCACCCACGGGGCCCACCGGATCCGTCTCACGCGCGCCGCCACTGGCCACGGGCACGAGCGGGTAGACGTTCCCCGTGGAGAACGCCACGATCCGCGATCCCGCGTATCGCTCGGCGCACAGCGCGGGCACCACGACGTTCATCATCCAGGTGCGCGAGGGTGCCTCCCGCGTTCCGAACTTCTGTCCCGCCATGAATACGACGTTGGCCGCATCGGGGAGGGAGGCAACCGCTGCGCGGTCCAGCAGGTCACACCGAATGGTCTCTACGCCCGCCTCGTGCAGCGACTCTTCCACGCCGCTCGTCCGTCCGCCAAAGCGCGAGACGGCAGTCACGCGGCTGGCTAGCCTCGCGCGGCCATCCTGCAGTGCGCGCACGGCCATTCGCGCGAGTGTCGGTCCCATCTTTCCGCCCGCGCCAAGCACCACGATGTCACCGGGGGCGCGCGCGAGCGCCGCAACGGTCGCCGCCCTCGGCTCAGACAGCTGGTCGTCGAGTGCTTCTTCGGAGCGCGGCGGAAGGGCCGTCATCGGCAACAACGCTCACATCACTTTCGGCTTCCACGTGGCCGCGTCGATGATCGACCAGAGATGGACGAGCCAGCCCAGCAGCACGATCCACAGGACCGCCGCGAGCAGGAACTGTATCACTGCCGCGACGAGCCGGCCCTGCAGGAGCTGGCCGAGTCCGGGAATGAAGAAACTCGCGAGCGCGGCGACAACGTTGCCCGTCGAACCCTGACCCTCCATACGTCAACCCCCCGAAAGAGTGAGCGCCGCGCCGGTCAGTGCTGCGGCGCTGTCGGAGACGAAGTCATGAATGCAATCGTCCAGCGCGACTCGATCTTCTGGAGTACGGCAGATTCGAGGCGGGCGAAACGCAAGGTGTCGCGCCCGCTCGCAAAGGTCGCGTGCACCCGGTACGTCGCCCAGGCCGTCGAACCCCTGGCCTCGACCCTGAGCTCGGCCACTTGGCGGGTCAGAGTCCCGGCGGCGTGCGCGGTCGCAACGGCCGTCACTGCGTTCGCCAGATCATATTCGACGCTGTCTTCGATCAGCCGGAAGTCGGGTCGCACGAGCGACCGCATCGCCGTCGTGTCACCGCGCGTGAGCGCCACATTGAAATTGCGCAGTGCCCACTCCACGGCCGCCACTTCGCGGGCACGGTTGGCCGCCATGATCGAGCCCAAACAGGAGCACGTCAAGAGCAGCGCGCAGGCGGAAGCGGATCGCGCAGCACGGCTGGTCATCGAATCGTCTACCGGCGACCGCTCAGCCGGAACGACGCCCCGAATACGAGCGTGCAGCTATTCGGACAGCCGGGAATAATGGAGTACTGGGTGTTCATGAAGGGCTCGCCGATGCTACCGTCGTTCTGCGCCCGGCGCAAGCGCCGAATGCGCATTCCCACGACCCCGCTATTCGCCTACATTCGCTGGATGAACCGCCACCGCCTCGCGCTCCCGCTGTTTGCCGTTGGTGCCATCGCTGCCGTCTCCGGCGCGCAACGTCCCCCGCTGCGTGCGCCCGGTGCGCCAACGGCGCGCCCTGTCGACGAGCACGGTGCGAACGAGGCGTACGACCCGGCGGTTTTTTCCGAGCCATCGGCCACGTCCTCGCGATTCAAGGCGCTGCGCTGGCGCCTCGTCGGTCCGTTCCGTGGCGGCCGCTCGGTGGCGGTCGCCGGTGACCCGTCGAAGCCCCTCGTTTTCTATTTCGGCGCAGTCAATGGTGGCGTGTGGAAGACCGCGAACGCCGGACAGACCTGGCGCAACGTCACCGATGGCAAGACGGACCTCTCGTCGGTGGGTGCCATTGCCGTTGCGCCATCCGATCCCAATGTCATCTACGCCGGCGCCGGCGAAGCACAGCTTCGCGAGGACCTGACGTACGGCACGGGGGTGTATCGCTCCACCGACGCCGGGACCACCTGGCAATCGCTTGGACTCGCAGAGACGCATCAGATCTCCCACGTCGTTGTGGATCCGCGTGACGCCGATCGCGTGTTCGTCGCCGCCATGGGACATGCATTCGGGCCGAATCCGGAACGTGGCGTCTTTCGCAGCACCGACGGCGGCAAGAGCTGGCGCAAGGTTCTGTTTGTCGACGACTCCACCGGGGCGATCGACCTCGCGATGGATCCGGCGAATCCGCGAATCCTTTTCGCCGCCATGTGGAAGTTCCAGCGCACCCCGTGGGGGATGAACGCTGGTGGCGGGCGCAGCGGCCTGTGGAAGAGCAGCGATGGCGGCGATACGTGGAAGGAAATCACCTTCAACCCCGGTATTCCGAAGAAGCCCATCGGGAAGATCGGGATCGCCGTTTCGCCAGCGAACCCCCAGCGCCTGTTCGCGAGCATCGAAGCGCCGGACTCCGCGGGCGGGATTTTTCGCTCCGACGATGCCGGAGCCACCTGGGCGCTCGCCAGCGGCGATCCGAAATGGTCCGTTCGGCCGTTCTATTACTCGGCAGTCACCGCGGATCCGCAGCACGAGAACACCGTCTACGTCATGAACCTGCAGGTGTGGCGGTCCACGGACGGGGGCACGACCTTCTCGATAGTCCGCGTTCCCCACGGCGACACACACCAGCTGTGGATTGATCCGAAGGATCCGCGGCGGATGATCAACGCGAACGACGGCGGGGCGACCATCTCGCTCGATGGGGGCGTTACGTGGTCGAGCATTTACAACCAGCCGACGGCGCAGTTCTATCACGTGACCACAGACAATCAGTTCCCGTATCGCATCTACGGTGCCCAGCAGGACAACAGCACGGTCTCGATCGCGAGCCGGTCCGATGACGGGGCGATCGGCGTGCGCGACTATTTTCCCGTCGCCGGCTGCGAGAATGCCACCATTGCCGTGGACCCTCGCGATCCGAATGTCACGTACGGCGGCTGCTACACCGGCATCTTTACCCGCAGCGACCGTCGCAACCGCCAGGCCCGCGACGTCTCCGTGTGGCTCAGCAACTACGATGGCCTCGCTGCCGCGGACGTCCCCTATCGCTTCCAGTGGACGTTCCCCGTGCTGATCTCTCCACACGACCCCGGAACGTTGTACGTGACCTCGCAGTATGTGCACCGGTCCACGACGGAAGGCGCGAGCTGGGAAAGAATCTCCCCGGATCTCACGGTGCATGAGCCGGCGACGCTGGCGCGGTCGGGTGGCCCGATCCACGGCGACATGACGGGCACCGAGTGGTACGGCACCATCTACGCATTCACCGAATCTCCCGTCGCCAAGGGCGTGCTCTGGGCAGGCAGCGACGACGGAGTGGTTCACGTGTCCCGGGATGCCGGTGCGCACTGGGAGGACGTCACACCCCGAGCGTTTGGGAAATTCACGCGAACCGCCGTGATCGAAGCGTCGCATCACGATGCGGGCACGGTGTATGTCGCCGCCAATCGGTACCAGCAGGACGATTTCAGGCCGTACCTGTGGCGAACCACGGACTTTGGCAAGAACTGGACACTCATCACCAGGGGAATCCCCGGAGGCGCATACACGCGCACGATTCGTGAGGACCCGGTACGGCGCGGCCTTCTCTACGCGGGCACGGAAACCGGCATCTATGTCTCGTTTGATGACGGCGCGCGGTGGGAGCCGTTGCAGCTGAACCTGCCGAGGGCCAGCGTGCGCGATATCGCCGTCCACGGCGACGATGTCGTGGCCGCCACACATGGGCGCGCATTCTGGGTTCTCGATGACGTATCGCTGCTTCGGCAACTCGCCGACTCCGTGATGTCCCGCAGCGCGTTCCTCTTTCAGCCCGCGACCGCCGTACGCTGGTTCGGCGGTCGGGGCCGCAGCTTCACGGAGGGCGAAAACCCCGCCGGCGGCGCCTACGTGGACTTCTACCTGAAGCATGTGCCCACCGACAAGGTGACACTCGAGTTCCTCGACGGAGCCGGCAAGGTGATCCGCTCCTACACGAGCGAGCGCGCGACCGACACGCTCCGGACGAAGGTCGACTCCATTGCCGCGGCGGCGCGCGCGTCGTTGCGTGACAGCCTGTTCTACCAGCCGGCGGATTCGATCGTATCCGCGCGGGCCGGCACCAACCGCTTTGTCTGGAACCTCCGATACCCGGGCGCGAAGCAACTCAAGCACACGGTACTCGACGAGGGCACACTGGATGGTCCGCTGGCTCCCCCAGGCAGGTACTCCGTCCGGCTGATCGCCGGCGCTGACACGCTTGCGCGCTCCTTCACGCTGATGGCTGATCCGCGGGTGAAGACGACGGGAGCGGAGTTCGCGAAGCAGTTTCAAAGCGTGACCAGGGTTCGCGACCGCATTTCTGAACTCGTCGCCGCGGCCACGCGCGTGGAGGACATCCAGTCACAACTCGACGAGCGCACCTCGCAGACCAAGGACCAGCCGGCCGCCAAGCGCGTTGCAGACGCGGCCAGCCCTCTTCGCAAGAAATTCGAGGAGATTCGGGCTGCGCTCTACGAAGTGGGATGTCATGTGGACCAGTGTACCCTCGACCAGCCCATCAGGCTGTACAACATGCTTCTCACGCTCAACTCGCAGGTGCAAACCGGCGATTACGCGCCGACCAGACAGCATGGCGAGATTTACGACGATCTCTCGGGAAAGCTGGGGGAGCAGTTGCGGCGGCTGCAGCAGCTGGAAGATTCGGATCTTGCTGCGTTCAACAGAACGCTGCAGGAGCTTGGCCTGCCGGCAGTCTACGTGGCGCCCAGAAAGATCATCTCGTGAGTGGCGGTCCTACCGGGGCCACAGCCATCCGAAAACACCGGCTGTGAGGAGCGCATAGAGAAGTCCGTCGATGGTCGCCTTGATCGTCGTGCTCAAGGACCGGCGGTACCAGATGGACATCTGCCAGAGCGCCACGGAATATCCCACGAACGCGGTGATCGCTGCGAAGTGGAACACCTGGGGGTAGGTGGCACCCGGCGGGAGCGCGCTTCCGGCAACGAACGCGGCGAACATGCCGACCACGACCGTATAGACAAACCAGCCGGCGAGGCTCTTCCCGATCCCCATCACCCCGTTCGGCATGACGGTCACAACCATTACCGGGCCCTTGTTCGCTTTCTCGAGGAACTCCGGCGCGCGCATGTCCTGCCGGGTGGCCGGGCGCGGAACCATATAGTCACCGGGCGGGATCGCGAACGGGCGCAGCGCCTCCTGGACCTTGTCCTGATCCGGCATCGTCCGGTAGTCGCCCTTGTGCCATGGCAACACCGTGTGAATGATGGAACTCACGACGAAGACGATCACGGCCGAGAGCAGAACAGGAAGCCACAGCGCAGTCAGGCCCGTCATGGAGAGCTCCGATGTTGGTCAAGGCGCAGTGCCGGCATGGCAGCATTCATTCAACAAGCGAGGGAGAAGGTGCGCCCTCTCGCTGAGCCACGTCAAGGAACCAGCCAATGACCACGGGTCGCCTTGAGGCATTCAGCGATGGCGTGATTGCCATTCTCATCACGATCATGGTGCTGGAACTGAAGGTTCCTCATGGGACGGACCTCGATGCGCTCCGTCCGCTCGTTTCGGTGTTCCTCACGTACGTCCTGAGCTTCATTTTTCTCGGCATCTACTGGAGCAATCATCACCACCTGCTCCACGCCACGCACCGGATCAACGGCAAGATTCTCTGGGCCAACCTGCACCTCCTGTTCTGGCTGTCCCTCACGCCGTTCGTAACGGGGTGGGCAGGAGAGAACTATCTTGCACCATTGCCGACTGCCGTCTACGGCGGGGTTCTGCTGCTGTCGGCCGTCGCTTACTGGATTCTTTCGCACGCCATCATCCAGGCACAGGGCCCGGGGTCGGGGATCGCGCTGGCGGTCGGAGACGACTTCAAGGGCAAGATCTCGATCGTGCTGTACCTCGTGGCGATCCCGTTGGCGTTCGTCAGGCAGTGGATGGCTGTCGCGATTTATCTGTTCGTCGCGCTCATGTGGCTCGTGCCTGACCGGCGGATAGAAACGCGGCTGGGCGAACAGGACGGGTGAGATGTGGGCCAAGTCGCTCTCTCCAAGCTTGCTTCATGGCAAGCTCACGGGGCGCATTATCATCGCGTTCTTCGAGGTTTACAACGAACTCGGGCATGGTTTCTTGGAAGTGGTGTACCATGCGGCGCTCGCCCGCGCGTTGCGTGACCACGGGCTGCACGTCGATCGCGAAGTGCCCATCGACGTGTTCTTTCGGCAGATCGTCATCGGCCGCTTCCACGCCGATCTCGTGGTCGAGGCGCGCGTGGTGGGTGAACTCAAAGCGGTTCGCCGGATTCTGCCCGAGCACGAGGCGCAGCTACTCCACTATCTGCGCGCGACGGCCATGGAAGTCGGCTTGGTCCTGAACTTTGGCCCGAGACCCGACTTCAAACGTCTCATCTATTCCAACTCTATGAAACAGCCAAGGTATCCGCGTTGATCCGCGTGGACCCGTGGCCGAGTGGTCTGCCGTAAGGGCGGGCAAGGCCCCGCCGGGGACTCTGTTCTTGTGCGGCCGGTGGGATTACCATGCGCCGGGCACGGCCTTGCTCGCGATCGTCTTTGCCACGGATTGTCGCGGGTCGTCGCGGGTCTTCCCGACCAGATGTCTCGGACACCTGCCAACAGCGACGGATCGCGCTGAAGCTTCCAACCGGCTCACGTAGTCACCTCTTGGTTAGGCAGCTTGAAGTACCCGCGTTCACCCGCGTGGACCCGCGGCTAGTTGGTTCCCATTTGATCGCCGGCACGGGCTTGTGCAAAGCCCTCTTTTCCATCCTGGCGGCTTGTGCGGAGACGAGGCCACGCCTAGCTTCGCCTGAATTGGGAGGGCATCGATGCGAGGGCACTGCGGCGCTGCGAGCGAGCTCGGTGTGGCGATTCTGGTAGCGTGCGCGCCCGTCTGTGCAGGTGCCCAGCTGCCACTCACGCCCGTCAGCGCCTCGGGTCGGTCCGTCACGCCGGTGTTCGAGGGGTGGTACGGCAATCCGGACGGCACGTACAGCATCTCCTTCGGCTACTTCAACCGGAACTCGGAAGAAGTGCTCGAGATTCCCGTCGGCGCTGACAACGCCATCGAACCGGGCGGTCCCAACCAGGGACAGCCTGCCCGGTTTCATCCGCGCAGGCACTGGGGCGTATTCGCCGTCAAGGTTCCAGCGGATTTTGGCGAGCGGAAACTGACGTGGACGCTCAAGGTCCGCGGTGAGACATTCGCAATCTCGGGGAGTCTCAATCGCGATTGGCAGATCGACGCCCTCGAGGGCGAGGCCGGATCGGACAACACTCCACCAGCAGTCCGGTTCGACACCCTCGGCGCCGAGGGAAGGGGTCCGCTCGGCATTACCGTGGGGCCGTCAGCGGCGGCTGTCGGAGTACCGCTCGTGGTTCGCGTCTGGGTGACGGACGACGGCAAGTCTGCGGCAATCGCTACGAGCGGTGCGCGCGCGGGCGTGCCGGTCACGCTCACGTGGTTCAAGCACCAGGGCCCCGGCAATGTGACGTTCGCGCCGCCGACGTCGAGGCTCACGCCCACGGGCGGCACGGCCACAACGGCGGTGACGTTCAGCACACCCGGCGACTATGTCCTGCGCGTCCGCGCCAATGATTCGGCCGTTGCGGGCGCCGGACACGCGCAGTGTTGCTGGACAAACGGCTTCGTGAAGGTCACCGTTTCCAGATGAGCCTGTTCCCGGCAGCCGGAGCACTGGCGCTCACGATTTCGTTCGCGCCGCTCGCGGCGCAGAGCGCACCCGTCAGCGCCCAGAAAGGCGACGGGGAAATCACCTTCACCAGAGACGTGGCCCCGATTCTCCAGCAGAAATGCCAGGTGTGCCACCAGCCCAACTCCATCGCGCCGATCTCCCTTCTCACGTACGAGGACGCGCGCAAGAACGCCGCCCGCATCCGGGCAAGGGTTTCTGCCCGGCTGATGCCACCCTGGCATATCGACAACACGGTCGGGATACACGAATTCAAGAACGATCGCAGCCTGAACGATCAACAGATCGCGACGATCGTGCGCTGGGTCGACACGGGCACACCGCTGGGTGACCCGAAGGACGCTCCGCCCCCGGTCAAGTTTGCCGATCCCAACCGGTGGCAACTCGCTGAGCAGTTCGGCGAACCCGACCTCGTCATTCGCTCCACGCCATACACGCTCGCCGCCCGCACGCAGGACAAATGGTTCCGGCCGGTCGTCGAGACCGGGCTGACCGAGCCACGATGGGTCCGCGCAATCGAGGTCAAGCCGGTCCGGTCAGCGGATCGCAGGATCGTGCATCACGTCCTCGCGTACCTGCTGCAGGAGGAGAGCGAGATTGCCGGACTCGCCAGCACGGCTCATGACCACCAGACCAGTGCCGGTCTCTTCATGGAATGGGCCGTCGGCAAGACCGGACAGATCTTTCCACCCGACGCCGGCAAGTTGATGCTGCCGGGGTCGCGCATCCGCTGGGAAGTGCACATGCATGCGGTGGGCGAGGAGTTCAGGGACAGCCAGGTTGAACTCGCCGTCTATTTCTATCCGAAGGGCGTCGTCCCTGCGCACCGGACCGTGCTCAGGATGTTCGACGTGTCGCGCGGGTCAGAGCTCGACATCCCGCCTGGGGAAAAGACCATTACGCAGAATTTCTACGTGATGCCCGCCCCCGCGCGCATTGAGAACTTCCAGCCGCACATGCACATGCGCGGCAAGGCAATGTCGATGGAGGCAGTATATCCCGATGGCCGCAAGGAACTGCTGAGTGCCGTCAACAATTTCCAGTGGAACTGGCACGTCAACTACGTCTACGCCGATCATGTGGCACCGCTGCTGCCCAAGGGCACCGTGCTTGTGTTCACCGCATGGCACGACAATACGGCTGCGAACCGCCACAACCCTGATCCGACCCAATGGGTAGGCTGGGGCGACCGCACGGTGGACGAGATGGCACACGCGTGGGTGGACGTGACTTACCTCGAGCAGGGTGAGTTCGACAAGCTGCTCGCCGCACGGAAGGCCAAGGCTCCACCCAAGGTTCAACCCTGAGGTGCGCCCGCTCCGGCTCAGCGCGAACGCAACAGAGCCCGTCTCGCGACGGAATCCACCAGTCGGCCATTTGCCACCACGGCGCTGACCCGGCGGGTATTTCGCACGTCCGCCAGTGGATCCGCGTCGAGCAGCACCAGGTCGGCCCCCTTGCCGACCTCGACTGTACCCAGCGAATCGAGCATGCCGAGGAACCGTGCCGGTTCCATGGTGGCAACCCGGAGGACCTCGAACGGCGTCAAGCCGGCCCCGGACAGGAATGCCAGCTCCTCGTGCAGGCCGAATCCAGGAGGGCTGTTGCGCAACGGCGCGTCCGTGCCAGCGAGGATTCCAACCCCCGCACGGTGCATCATGCCGACGAGCGCGAGCCGTTTGGCGAACGTCGCCCTGCCAACACTGTCGGCACCGGGAGGCACGTCCGCCGGCATCGGGAATATCCCGGCCACGAACCGTCGCAGCGTGTCGGGCAGATAGTGCGCGAGTGAGTCGCCGGGGAGGGCACGCGTCGGCCACAGCGCAACCTCGTACTGGGCGGTGAATGTCGGTGTAACCCACGTGCCGTTCCGCACGAAGCGCGCGAAGAGTGGCGCGAGATCTTCCGATGAGCATCGCCCCATCGCGGCCTGTACCACGAACCTGGGCTGCAGCGCGAGTGACTCGGCGCGGGTGCAGACCGACGGGATGGTCAGCAGGTGTTCGATGCTTTTCTGGCCGGAGTCCGACGCGTCGCTCGCACCGACCGCTCTCGGCACGTGGCCGGCGAAGGGCAGTCCCCGGTCGCGTGCGGCTCGAGCGGCGGCGAAGTAGGTCTCGCGCGTGAGCTGCCCGTGCACCTTCACGAAATCAACGCCGAGCCGGACGAGTGAATCCACGGCGGTGCGCGCCTCGCCCGCCGTGCGCACGAGCAAGTGCGCAATCGGAACGTCGCCCCCTTCCAGGTATGGTCCCGAAGCGACGATTCGCGGGCCGACGAGCGCCCCCCGCGCGACGTCGCGACGCATCGCCACGATTTCCGCCCAATCACTCCCCATGTCGCGCACGCCGGTGACGCCGTTGGCCACATAGAGCGGGAGCACGTCACGGCCGCCCGGCGCCACGGTGTGGACGTGCATGTCCCAGAACCCCGGCACGAGGAACTTGCCGCGCCCGTCAATGATTCGTGCGTCGATGGGGGCGCGCGTGGTCGGGGTCGGTCCTACCGCCACGATATGGGTACCGCGCACGACTACCGTGCGATCGAGCAGCGGGACGGAATCCCTGCCGTCGATCACGGTTACGTGCGTAAAGGCTATCGGCTGCTGTGCGTGGGCGCGCGTGAGGGTGATGCAAGCCGCGCACAGCGCAAGGCGGGCCGGAGCGCCCGCAGGCAACCTCAGGGGGCCGCCAGCAGCGTGATGATCTCGCCGATATCCACCGGCTTCACCATGTGCGTATTGAACCCTGCCTCCTTGGAGCGCTGCCGGTCCCTGTCCTGTCCGTAACCCGTCATGGCGATGATTTGCGCATCTGCCAGCCCCTGCTGCCGGAGGCGCCGGCAGACTTCATACCCGTCCATTTCCGGCAGCCCAATATCGAGCAGCACGACGGACGGCTGTTCGGTCGCTGTGATGTCGAGTGCCATCGGTCCATCGTGCGCAACGAGGACCTCGTGGCCCCGGAGCCTGAGCAGCGCGGCGAGCCCCTCGGCCGCGTCACGGTTGTCATCAACGACCAGAATGCGACGAGGCGGACCCGTGGGTGCCGAGGCGACGTCCGCGGCGTGCGTGCGTGTGCCGTTGGTCGCCTCCGTAATGCGCGGCAGCCGCACGACGAATTCGCTGCCACGACCCCGGCCCTCGCTCGCCACATGCACGTTGCCGCCGTGCATCTCCACGAGGTTCTTGACTACGGAGAGGCCGATGCCAAGCCCACCCTGGCGCCGGTCCGCCGTCCGCTCCCCCTGCGAGAACAGGTCAAACACCTCGGTCAGCAGCTCCGGCTCGATGCCGATACCGCGGTCTCTGACAGTGATCGCGACCCACTCCGGCTCGCACGCAACCGTCAACTCGATACGCCCCCGCTCCGCCTGGTACTTGGCGGCATTGACCAGCAGGTTCGCTATGACCTGGGTCAGCCGCACTTCGTCCCCACGGACCCAGACCGGACTCTCCGGCAAGGCGATGACGAGCTCGTGTTTCAGCGAGTCGATCAGCGGCCGGCTCGTCTCCACTGCGCCGTTCACGACGGCGTCGATCCGCGTGGGCTCCACCCGGAGCTTGATCTTCCCCTGCGTGATTCGGGAAATGTCGAGGAGGTCGTCCACGAGTCTCGTCAGATGGTTCGCCTGCCGCTCGATCACGTTGCGACACCAGATCAGGTCTGGATCCTGATAATCCTTCAGGCGCATGATGTCGACTGCATTGCGCACGGGAGCGAGCGGGTTGCGCAGCTCGTGCGCGAGCAGCGCCAGGAACTCGTCCTTGCGCCGATCGGCTTCGCGAAGCCGGTCCGTGAGCTCGACCAATCTCGCGGTGGACGCTTCGAGCTCGGCCGTCCGTTCCGCCACTCGCTCTTCCAGCTCACGATTGAGCCGCTCCGAGTCGCGGCGCTTGCGATACAGCTCCGTAAAGACGCTTACTTTCGCCCGTAAAAGCTCAGGAATGACGGGTACCGACACATAGTCAACGGCGCCCGACTCGTATCCCTTGAGCCGATCCAAGTCCGTGAGGTGCACTGCGGAGACGAAAATGATCGCCGTCCTCTGGTGCCGCGGATGCTGGCGAATGATCTCCGCCAGCTCGTAGCCGTCCAGTTCGGGCATGCTCACATCCATGAGCACCACTGTGAACTCACTCCTCAAGAGCTGCTCGAGTGCCTCCTTGCCGGAGTTCGCCTTGACGAGATTCTCGCCCAGGCTGCTGAGGATCGCCTCGTAAGTCAGCAGCTTGCCCGGCTGGTCGTCGACCAGCAGGATATTGAGTTTGTCGTTCGCGCTCATGGACTTGATTCCGGGTTACCGATGCAACCACAATCGTAGCGCGGACAGCAACTGTTCAGTATTGACAGGTTTGGCCAGATAGTCGGACGCGCCCGCTTCGAGGCATTTCTCGCGGTCCCCCTTCATCGCCTTCGCGGTGAGTGCCACGATCGGCAGCCGGCGGAATGAAGGCTTTTGCCGAATCGCATGCATCGTCTGGTAGCCATCCATCTCGGGCATCATGATGTCCATCAGCACCATCGCCACGTCTGGCGTGGTCTCCAGCCTGTCAATCGCCTCAAACCCGGTGCCCGCCGTGAGCACTTCCATTCCGCGGCGCTCCAGCACGCTGCTCAGGGCGAAGATATTCCGGACGTCGTCGTCAACCACCAGCACCTTCTTTCCAATCAGGTCATCGTCGGAACGATGCAACCGTTCGAGCATCTGCTGCTTTTCGGGTGGAAGATCGGATACCACACGGTGGAGGAAGAGCGCCGTCTCGTCGAGCAGCCGTTCCGGCGATTCCACACCCTTTACCACCACACTACGGGCAAGCATGTGCAGGCGGGCGTCTTCTTCGGGTGAAAGCTCCTTGCCGGTGAACACCACAATAGGCAAATCACGGAGCGCTGCGGTGTCGCGGATCCGTTCGAGCACGTCGAATCCCGACATGTCGGGAAGCCGCAGGTCGAGCACGACGCAGTCGTACGATTGATCCCCCAATCGGGCCAGGGCCTCTTGCCCGGTTCCCGCCACCTCGATCCGCACGTCCGTATGACCGAGCAGCTCAGCGATGCTCATCCGTTCGGCTTCGTTGTCTTCCACAACGAGCAACCGCTTCGCCCGGGGCTCCGCAAAGACCTTGATTCTCGTGAGTGCTGCCTCGAGCCCTTCGGTGGTTGTCGGCTTCGGGAGGAAACTGAAGGCACCGCGAGAGAGCCCGTGCTGCCGGTCTTCGTCGAGCGTCACGATCTGCACCGGGATGTGCCGCAAGGCGGGATCCTGTTTGAGCTGATTGAGCACCGTCCAGCCCAGCATGTCCGGCAGGAAAACGTCCAGCGAGATCGCCGTGGGATGGAACTGCCGGGCGAGGGGCAGCGCGTCTGCGCCGCGCAGTGCCACGAGCACTTTGAAACCTTGTGCATGCGCCTGATCCAGTAGGATGCGGGCGTAGTGCGGATCATCCTCGACAATCAGAATGATCGCGTCGCCGGGCACGAGATCATCTCTGTCGTCGGGAATCCGCAGCACCGGGTTGTCCGCCACCCGGACCGCGGGGAAGGATACCTTTGCGCGCACAAGGGCCCGCTCAGCGTCGGTGGCCGGCGCCCCGGCCGTCGCCGGACCCATGTACGTCACCGGCAGATACAGCGTGAAGGTACTCCCACGTCCTGGCGTGCTATGCAGCTGTATCTCGCCACCCAGCAGGCTCGCGAGTTCCCGGCTGATCGCCAGCCCCAATCCGGTGCCTCCGTACTTGCGGCTCGTGCCCGCATCGGCCTGCTGGAAGGCCTCGAAAATGATGCGCTGCTTGTCCTGCGGAATGCCTATGCCGGTGTCTGATACCTCGAGGGCCAGAACGCTGCCGGCCCGCTGGAGAACTGGGTGGTCGGAGCTCCAGCCGCCCAATGCCGGCGCGATCCGGAGTCTCACCCCGCCCTGCTCGGTGAACTTGAAAGCGTTCGAGAGCAGGTTCTTGAGCACCTGCTGAAGCCGCTTCGAGTCCGTGACGATCGTGCTGTCGAGGGCGGGATCTACCTGTACTTCCAGTGAGAGGTTCCTGTTCTCGGCCTCGTGCCGGAACGGACGGGCCACCGCATCGAGCACAGCGTTGAGCGAGACCTCCTCGGCCACCACGGTCACCGTTCCAGACTCGATCTTCGACAGGTCGAGAATGTCCGTGATCAGGTTGAGCAGATCGCTCCCCGCGCCATGAATCGTGCGTGCGAACTCGACCTGCTTGGGCGACAGGTTGCCTTCGGAGTTCTCGCCGAGTTGCTGGCCCAGGATGAGTATGCTGTTGAGCGGGGTGCGAAGCTCGTGTGACATGTTCGCCATGAAGTCCGACTTGTATTTCGAGGTCAGCGCCAGTTCGGTGGCTTTCTCCTCCACCGCGCGGCGGGCTTGTTCGATCTCCCGGTTCTTGCGCTCCACCTCCGCGTTCTGCTCCGCGAGTTGTTGCGCCTTCTGGGCGAGCTGTTCGTTGGTCTGCTGCAGCTCCCGCTTCTGGGTCTGCAGCTCGGCGGCGAGCTGCTGCGATTGCTTGAGCAAGCCCTCCGTCTGCATTGTGGCCTCGATGCTGTTCAGTACGATCCCGATGCTCGCCGTAAGCTGTTCGAGAAACGCCAGGTGCGACGCCGTGAAGGAGCTGAGCGAGGCCAGCTCGATCACGGCCTTGACCTCGCCTTCGAACAGCACCGGCAACACGATCACGTTCCGCGGCGTTGCCTGGAAGAGGCCGGAGGTGATCGGCACGGTCTGCGCGGGGAGGTCGTTGAGCACCATACGGCGTTTTTCGGCGGCGCACTGGCCGAGCAGCCCCTCGCCGATGCGCAGGAACTGGCGGTGGCCATTCTGCCCATCGTCGGCAAACGACGCCACGAGCTTCAACTCCAGCGACTCGGGCCCTTCCACGCGATAAATCACACCCTGGTGCGCGTTCACGAGCGGGGTCAGCTCGGAGAGGAGCATCCGGCCTACCGTGGAGAGATCACGCTGGCCCTGCAACATGCCTGTGAACCTGGCCAGGTTCGTCTTGAGCCAGTCCTGCTCGGTATTGCGGTCCGTGGTAAGGCGGAGGTTGTCGATCATCGTGTTGATGTTGTCCTTCAGTTCCGCTACTTCGCCGCGCGCGTCGACCTGAATGGAGCGGGTCAGGTCCCCCTGGGTGACGGCGGTTGCCACTTCGGCAATGGCCCGCACCTGAGACGTGAGGTTTGCCGCCAGCAGGTTCACGTTGCCGGTGAGGTCCTTCCACGTGCCAGCCGCTCCCGGCACGGCCGCCTGGCCGCCGAGCCGGCCCTCCACTCCCACCTCGCGCGCCACGGTGGTCACCTGGTCGGCGAACGTCGCCAGGGTATCGATCATGCCGTTGATGGTGTCGGCGAGTTCCGCGATTTCGCCTTTAGTTTCGAGAATCAGTTTGCGCTTCAAGTCGCCGTTTGCCACCGCGGTCACCACCTT
>DASZZO010000153.1:0-14666 GCA_035544915.1 Gemmatimonadaceae bacterium
CTTCGTCGAAATACTCCGTGCTGAAGAGGCCGCTCCGCTCGCCTATGGCAGACGTGAGAATCGGCGTGTCCACGCGCAGGAATCCGCGCGCGTGAAAAAAATCGTGAATGGCCTGCTCCACTTCGCTGCGAATGCGCGCGATCGCCACCTGCCGGGGGCTGCGCAGCCAGAAGTGGCGGTTGTCGAGCAGGAAGTCAACACCGTGTTCCTTCGGCTGGATGGGATAGTCCAAGGGACTCGGACCGATCGTGATGATGTCGGAGAGCCCAAGTTCGAACCCGCCTGGGGCGCGCGCGTCGGCCTTCACCTCACCCGCGACCCTCACGCACGTTTCCTGGGTCAGGGCGGCAAAGCGCTCCCAGACGTCAGGCGTCACTGAGCTCTTCACCAGCACCGTCTGCAAGGTTCCGGTGCCGTCGCGCAATACGATGAACGCGACTTTTCCCGAGGAACGGAGGTGCGTTACCCAGCCAAAGACAGTGACGGAGTTGCCGGCGTGCGCGGCAAGCTCGGCAATGCGTACCGCGTCGAGCACTACTTGCCTTTGTAGCTGATCTTGTAAATCGTGCCGCCCACGTCGTCGGCAACGTACACCGACCCGTCGCCCCCCTGCGCCAGCCCCGTGGGACGGTGGATCTTGCCGTCCTTCCCCGGACCCCCGGCGTTCGAGAAGTCCGTCGCGAAATCCTTGTGCGGACCGGCCTTGCCACCGGTGATCGGCAGGAACACAACACGGAACCCCTGCTGCGGAAGCGGGGCCCGGTTCCACGAACCATGGAATGCAACGAATGCGCCGGATCTGTACTCCGCCGGATATTGCGTGCCCATGTAGAACAGCATGTCGTTGGGCGCCCAATGCCCGGGGAAGGCGTATGCGGGCGCCTTCTTTCCCACACAACGGTCGCTCTTCTTGCCGTCGCCGCCATACTCGGGCGCCGTCACGAGCCTGTGCACTTCATTGGAGAAATAACAGTACGGCCAGCCGAAGTCGTCGCCCTGCATGATATGATTGGTCTGCTCGGCGGGGTTCTCGGCGTTGTATTCGGCGGAGAAATCCCACGCGGCCCGCGCGTCCTGACCACCGCCAAGCTGGTCGCGCCCATGCATGGTCGCCCAGAGCGTGCGGTCGCGCGGATCCACCGTGAGGGATACCGAGTTGCGGATTCCCGTAGCGAACCGCGTGCCGTCGGAAGGCTTTTGCCCGATCTTGTTGGCATCAAACGCCCAAATGCCGGCCCGCGTCTCGAGCTCCGCACACGGGTCCACGCCGGGACCGTGCATCTGCCGGTCGGTGGCCTGGCACGAGTTGGTGCGCGACCCGACGTTCATGTACAGTGTCGCGCCCACAATCACAAAGTTGTAGGCCGAGTGTCCGCCGGTCGCGAGCGCCGTGAGAATCGTATCGGGTGCGCCGAGCTCCATCTGCCCGGTCGTGTACTTGTAACGCAGGATGTTGGTGCCCGAGCTCGAATAGAGGAAACCGTTGGCAAGCGCGATGCCGGAGCCGCTGCCGGGTGCCAGCCTCTTCACGACCTCGGCCTTCCCATCACCGTTTGCGTCGCGCAGGAGCGTCAGTGCGCCACCCTCGCGCGCACCCCCTGCCTCGGCGGCGGTGTTGTACGGATTGCTGATGACGAGGACATCGCCATTCGGCGCGACCACCATGTGCCGGGGCGCGCCAAGGTTCTCCGCGAAGCGCGTGGCGCAGAATCCCGGAGGAAGCGTGAGCCCGGCATTGTCGGGATCACAGGGCACAGAGGCGCGGCCGGCAGGCGCCGCCGCGGCGATGATGGCGAGGAGGACAACAGTGGCGCCGAGCGTAGAGGTACGACGCATCGAAGGGCTGAGCATGGAATCCTCTGTCGCAATTGAAGGTGATGCACACGTGGCGGGCGCTGCGGCGTGCAATATACACCCCACGTTGCAAACGGTCGTGGGGCGAACTGCACTTGGCGCCGCCTCGCGCGCCGGGGTAAACTCATCCCACCCCGAATAACTCCAGCGCGCGCGCATATCTCTTCCGCAGCACGTCGTGCATGGGCTTGTTCTTGCTGCTGGCCAGATCCGGGTCCTTCTTCAGCAACAGTGCGGCGCCTTCGCGTGCCAGCGCGCTCAGCGCCTGGTCCCGCAACGGATCGGCTACCTTGAACATCTGCTCTCCGTGTTGGCGCTCGCCGAAGAGGTCACCCATGCCCCTCAGGCGAAGGTCCGCGCTCGCAATCTCGAATCCGTCGTCGGAGCGCACCAGAAGGTCGAGACGATCCGCGGCGTCGGGGCTGACATCGCCGAGGAGGATGCAAAACGACTCTTCTGCACCGCGGCCCACGCGGCCGCGCATCTGGTGGAGCTGTGAGAGACCGAAACGTTCCGGATGCTCGATGAGCATGACTGAAGCATTCGCCACATCAATCCCCACCTCGATCACCGTGGTGGAAACGAGGACGTCAAGCTCGCCGTCGCGAAAGCGGCGCATTGTGGCATCCTTCTCTGCCGACTCCTGCCGGCCATGCAGCAGCGCCACCCGGCGGTGCGAGAAGCGCCCGCTGCGCAGCTCGTCGAACGCCCTGGTTGCAGCCCGCAGTTGGGACTTGTCGCTCTCCTCGATGAGTGGCAGCACAACGTACGCCTGGCGCCCGAGGTCGAGCTGCTGGTCGACGAAATCGAGTACCCTGGCTCTCGCCTCTTCCGGCCGTCGCGCCGTCATCACGCGCTTCCTGCCGGGCGGGCGCTCGTCGAGGACGCTGACGTCGAGGTCCCCGTAGAGCGTCAGCGCGAGCGAGCGCGGGATGGGCGTGGCACTCATGAGCAGAATGTCGGGACGCTGGCCCTTTTTCCCCAGCGCATTGCGCTGTTGGACGCCAAAGCGGTGCTGCTCGTCCACGATGGCGAGTCCCAGTCTGGCGAATTGTGTTCCCCCCTGGACGAGGGCGTGCGTGCCGACCACGAGCACGGGGTCATCGCTCGACAGGCGGACGGCCGCCGCCTTGCGCGCCTTGGCCGAAAGCGATCCGGTAATGAGCACGGGAGAGAGGCCGAGCGGCGCGAGGAGGGTCTCCAACGTTTGCGTGTGCTGCTCGGCAAGCAGTTCAGTAGGTGCCATGATCGCCGCCTGCCACCCGTTCTCCATGGCCAGAAGCGCCGCGAACAGGGCGACGATGGTCTTGCCGCTTCCCACGTCGCCCTGAAGCAGCCGGTGCATGCGGCGGCCGCTGCACATGTCCTTCACGATCTCACGCGTGGCGCGCACTTGTGCGGTGGTGAGCTCAAATGGCAGATGCAACTTGAGCCGCGTGGTGAGGTCGCGCTTGTTGGAGAACCGAATCGCACCTCGGGCCTCGCGCGCGAGCGACTTGGCGCGCAGTTGCAGCAACTGCACGAATAGCAGTTCCTCGTATGCAAGCCGGGCGCGTCCCCGCTGCGCCTCGGCCAGCGAGCCCGGCCGATGAACGGCCCGGAGTGCTTCGCCGATGGTCGGCACCTTCGCGGCTGTCAGGAGCTCGTTCGGGATGTATTCCTCGAATAGCGGCAGGTACAGATCGAGGTTCTTCTCGATCAGTCCGCGGATCACCTTGAAGGAGAGTCCCTCGGTCGCCGGATATACCGAGAGCACGCGCCCGCCGCTCGTGCCGCTCGCGGCATCCGCCGCCCCAAGGTTCACGAACTCGCGCGGGACCAGCTGACGGCCGTGGAAGAACCGCACCGGACCGGTCAGCAGAAGCACGTCGTCCTTCCTGATGGTGCGGTCGAGGAATGGTTGGCCCGGCCACGACGCCTCGATCAGACCGCTCTCGTCCTGCAACACGGCCTGGAACACGCGCAGTCCCTTTCGCGTCGGGATGATGCCCTTCGACACGACGGTCCCTATGACCGTGGCGTCGCTGCCTACGTGGAGCCGCGCGATCGGCGTGATGGTACTCGCGTCCTCATACCGATGCGGGATGTGGAAGAAGAGGTCCCGCACGGAGAAGATTCCCAGGCGGCGGAGCGCGTCTGCGCGGCCGGGCCCTACGCCGGGCAGATACGTGACCGCGGTGTCGAGCGAACGGCGGGGCGCTGCGTCGCGACGGGCGGTCAAGCCTCGAGCAACCCGCTGGCGTACCTTGACGCATCGAACGGCGCGAGGTCGTTCGCCGATTCGCCGGTGCCAACGAATTTCACCGGCACATCGAGCGCTTCATGCACGGCCAGCACCACTCCGCCCTTGGCCGTGCCATCGAGCTTCGTTACGACGAGCCCCGTCACGGGGACAGCGGCGGCGAACGTCCTGGCCTGCGCCACGGCGTTCTGCCCGATCGTGCCGTCGAGTACCAGCAACGATTCGTGCGGGGCGCCGGGCAGCCGTCTGCCGATCACCCGGGCGACCTTGCGCAGTTCGTCCATGAGGTCGTCGCTTGTGTGCAGCCGGCCGGCCGTGTCTACCACGATCACATCGGCACCGCGCGTGACGCCGGCATCTATCGCGTGAAAAGCCACC
Source organism: Gemmatimonadaceae bacterium (assembly GCA_035544915.1). Lineage (GTDB taxonomy): Bacteria > Gemmatimonadota > Gemmatimonadetes > Gemmatimonadales > Gemmatimonadaceae > Fen-1231. The sequence continues at coordinate 4,475 of DASZZO010000153.1, forward strand.
GCGGCCGGGTCGGCTCCCGGCGCTCCGGAGACGAAGTCGGCCCCCGTCCGATCGGCCCACGCCTTCAGCTGGTTCACCGCGCCCGCACGGAAGGTATCGGCGGCCGCAAGCAGCACTCTTCTGCCGTCCGCATGCATGCTCGCCGAGAGCTTGCCGATGAAGGTCGTCTTGCCCGCACCGTTCACCCCGAGCACGAGAACGATGGTAGGCGCGATAGCCGCGACGACAAGCGATGGATCGCTTCGCCCCGACATCAGTGCTGCCACGAGGGCCTCGCGGAGGGCGCCCTGGAAGTCGCGCTCGGTCCTGATCTCGCCACGCTTCGCCCGACGCTCGATGTCGCCCACCAGACGGGCGCTGACGGCAACGCCGAAGTCAGCTTCGAGCAGGGCAGTTTCCAGGCGCTGGAGCGAGCCGGCGTCGACGCCGCCGCGCGCAAGCACGGCCACGTCGGTGAGGGCGACGTCCTTGATGCGCTGCCAGAGGGAACGGCGAGACAAGAGGCGAGCGGGGTTGCTGGAGACTCGTGAGGGCGCCCTGGAATCTGCGCGACCGTTCGCCGCTAGCGAAGGCCGATTTTGCGCCGACGCACCCATTCGGTGCAGAGCGCGGCGAGTGCGAGGGCGTAGAGCCACCAAGCGGTGCGTGCCCGCGGAGCGCGATCGGCGCTCGGCGCCGTCCCGACGGCGCCGGCGCGAACCGTCTGGCGGCGCGGCAGCCATTCGGCGCTGACGTTGACGGCCAGCAGGCCGTCGCCACCCTGCGCGTGTGTGTCGTATATGCCACGGGGAAGAGGCGGCGACTCGGCTACGCCCGTTTCTCCGGCGAACCGCAAGTGGAGCGTGTCGGAACGCGTGCCCCCACGAGCGCGAATGACAACCGTGGCCGTCGAGTCGTGCGCGCTGCCGCGGCGCCACCGCACCGGCTCGCCTGCGCGAATCCATGGGACGGCGGGATGCGCCGCTCGCACGTCCGTGGCGTCGCCCGTCATCCAGTCGAAGACCGAGCCCCAGATCGCGGTGAAGGCATCAGCGCTGCGCCCTCCGCGAAACTTCCATCGCCAGAGACCCGTGGCTGGCACGACGACAATCCGCCGCGGGTGCGATGAACCCGACACAAGAGGTCGCTCGTCGAACCGCCGCCCGCGCCGGGCACTGATCGCCACCCACTCCGCATCGCGGCCCGCCTCGCCAAGCTCGACCGGTGGGAGCGAGTCCCAGGGAAGCCCACCGAGCGCTGCGGTCAGCGGCGAGAGCGGCGCCCCTACGGCGTAATAGTCGTCGCCATGCTGCGCCGGAGGAGCGATCAGCGCGAGCGCCCCCTTCGTGAGTGCGCGCGGCGGGCCAAAGAGTGCCGTGTCGCCATGGAGCACGGCCAGGGGCGCGGCAGATACGCTGCGCCGCACTTCGTCTTCGCTCACGGGACTCAGCGCGCCATCCACGCGCCATTGTCCAGGGGCGACGCGAAAGTATCCGCGCGTTGGTATCGCGAGCGTCCCGCGGAGCACGTCCAGCGCGTAGCGCGCGTCGTAGTCCGGCACGGTGGACACGAAGACCGCCGACGCGCCCTGCGCCACCTCGATTACCGCCAGAAGCGTGTCGTTGCTGGGAACCTCGTCACCCGGCGTGGTGAGCACCGCGCGAAGCAGCCGCATGCCGGGAACACCGCCAATCGCCGATCGCAAGCGAACCTCGCGCTCCGCAAATGGGGCCATCGAGTCAACGGGGCTCGCCACCAGCGATGTCCCCCCGAGTGAGAGGTCGAGCCGCCCGGCCCTGGCACCCGCTGCACCCGCAGACACTACCGCCATGAACTGCACTGTGTCACCCGTGACAACTGCGGCCGGCCCATCGAGCGACACAATCGCGGCATCCGGGCGGGCGGCGCCCTCGAGTGTCACCACGTGCGATCCGGCTGGCAGGTCGGCAAGCCGGTCGGGGTCGTCCAGTCGCCCGTCAGTCACGAACGTGACGGGCCGACCGGCGCCGAGCGCACGCTCCACCAGCGGCGCCACGCGCGAGGCGCCGTCGCGCGGCAGGCCCGGCATTGGCCCCGTACGCACCGAGTCACCCACGAGGAGTACTGTATCGGCCCCGACTGAATCGGCGCTCCGGACCGCGCGCCGCCAGAGCGCGCTGTCGCCCGTTGCGAGCCAGCTCTCGGAGGCATCGAGTGCGGCGTATGGGCGTACCGAGCGCGCCGGACCACTTGCGGCGTCGAGGACGAGCGCAAGAATGATGGCGAGGGCGATCGCGCGAAGAGCGATGAGCAGCGGTGTTCGGAGCTCGCCGCCCAGATGGTACTGCAGCACGGCCAGCGCAGCGCCAAGTGCCACGGCCAGAAGCCAGATGAGCATCGGAGTAAACTACGCGGCGGGACCGTGGGGGCCACCGCCGCGTTGAGAGCCAGCGCCAACCGAAAAAATCGGTCAGCCTCAGTCCATCTGCCGCCTGATAAAGGTCGGAATCTCGAGATCGTCAAGGTCGGTGACCGGCCGCCGTTCCGGCGGAGCGTGCGGAGCCACTCGGCGAGCAGGCGCGGCCCCTCCGGCAGATCCGGCTGACGGAAAGGCGCTTCCGATCGCGGGCCTCGCTCGGCCCCCGTCTATGGGGATGACCGGCGTGCCGCCGATGCCGCGCTGGAGAGCGTGCGGTGCAACAGCGGACGCCTTGCCAAATCCTGTGGCGACAACCGTAACCCGAATCTCGCCCTGCATAGCCGGTTCGTGCACGGCGCCAAAAATGATGTTTGCGTCGTCGCCCGCAGCGTCGTGAATGATGTCCGCTATCGCGGTAACTTCGCCCAGGGTGAGATCCTGGCCGCCCGTGACGTTGAGCAGCACCCCTGTCGCGCCCGAAATGGACACGTTGTCGAGCAGCGGACTGGATATGGCCTGCTGCGCGGCCTCCATCGCACGGTTCTCGCCGCGGCCGATTCCGGTGCCCATGAGGGCGGCGCCGCCGTCCTTCATCACCGTCCGCACGTCCGCGTAGTCGACGTTGATCATGCCCACGCCGCTGATGATGGTGGAGATGCCACTGGTCGCGTGGAGCAATACCTCGTCGGCCTTCTTGAGCGCATCCTGGAACGGAATCCCCTTCCCGACAACCGCAAGGAGGCGCTCGTTGGGCACGACGATCATCGTGTCGACATGCTTGGCCATCTCGGCAATGCCTTCCTCCGCCTGGCGCATGCGCTTGCGGCCTTCGAACAGGAACGGCTTTGTGACGATGCCGATGGTCAGGGCGCCCGTCTCGCGCGCCAGTTCGCAGACGATCGGCGCCGCGCCAGTGCCCGTTCCGCCGCCCATGCCGCAGGTCACGAACACGAGATCGGCGCTTCCCAGTACGCGAAGCACCTCGTCCCGGTTCTCTTCGATGGCCTGCCGGCCGATTTCAGGCCGCGCGCCGGCCCCCAGGCCGCGCGTGAGCTTCTTGCCAATCTGAATCTTGATGTCGGATTTCGAGTTCAGGAGCGCCTGGGCGTCCGTGTTCACGGACACGAACTCGACGCCGCCAAGGTTCTCCTCGATCATGCGGTTTACCGCGTTGCCGCCACCGCCTCCGACGCCCACGACCTTCATACGGGCGGTTTGCGTCGGGGTCTCTTCGAACTCGAAAATGCTCATGTCGCGTGCGGCTCCGGGGCGAATGCTCGCGGTATTCGGTCTTGTCGGGGGCGTGTTAATATACGCGCGCGTTGATTTCTCACCACGTGAAACAGACGATTGGCCCGCAAAAAAAGAACGAGGCGAAGGGGCGCGGAGTTATCCACAACGGCGCGACCGCGAAAGGTCTGTGACCACCTGCTGGCCACCGCTAAAAAAAGTCCTGCAGCCAGGTCTTGAACCGCTGCGCCAGTTTATCCATCGACGGGGCGGCCGCACTCACGCTCAGCCGACGCCCCTTTGGGCCCTGGGCACCAAGGGCCATGCGGTGCGCGCCATACTGCACCAGCCCGACCACCGTCGAGTAGCGCGGCGCCTGCACCGAATCCGCGAGGCCGCCGAGTAGCTGCCCCGGTTCACCCACTCGGGCACCAGTTCCGAACACGTGGCTTGCCAGTTCGGCCGTACCGGGTTGTGCGGCGGCGCCACCCGTGATCACGACGCCAGCGGCCAGGCGCTTGAAGAACCCCGCGTCCTCCACATCGCGCAAGACCAGCTCGAAGATCTCACCAGTGCGCTGATGGATGATGTGGGCCAGGAGTTCACGCGGAATGTGCCGGTCGCCCTGCGCCACGGTGCTCGGGAGCTTGATCATCGCCGAGTGGTCCGCCATCGGTTCGAAGGCGCAGCCGTAGGCGTCCTTCAACCGCTCCGCATCCACTTGCGTGACACCGAGCCCGTGTACGATGTCGCTCGTGACGTTGTTGCCCCCGTAATTGACCGTGCCCAGGTGCCGGATTTTCCCCTCGTGAAACACGGCGATGTCCGTCGTACCCGCACCCATTTCCACGAGGCACACGCCGAGCTCCTTTTCATCCTCCGTGAGCACGCTGAGGGCGCTGGCAAGCGGCTCCAGTACGAGTTCCCCTACGCGGTAACCCGATTTTTCGACGGCCTTCCGCAGGTTCATCGCCGGGCTCGATCCGATGGTCACCAGGTACATCTCCGTTTCGAGGCGCGTGCCGATCATCCCGAGCGGGTCCCGTACGCCCACGTTGCGATCGACCATGTATTCCTGCGGAATCGCGTGGATCAGTTCGCGGTCCTGCGGAATCGCCTGGGCACGGGCCACTGCGTTCGCGCGGTCCACGTCGGCCTTGGAGATCTCCGCTCCGTTGACCGACGCGATCCCCTTCGACGTCATCGCCTGCACGTGCTCGCCGGCAATGCCCGCGTACACCGCCTGGACCTTTGCGCCCGCCATGCGCTCCGCGTCTTCGAGTGCCTTCTTGATGCAGCGCGTGCTCTCATCGATGTCGGCAACGACGCCACGGCGAAGCCCCGTGGTGCGCGCCTGACCCACGCCGAGAATATTGACGGTGGGATGTTTGGGGAGGTCGCCGACCACTTCGGCGATGACCGCCGTGGTCTTTGCGGAGCCGATATCGAGTCCTGCTACGAGGCGGTCGAGATTCATGGTTTGTTCTCTGGTCTCGCCAGGCGGGCGATGATCTGGTCGCGAAAACGAAGGTCGAGCTCGGCGACGCGCACGTTGCGCCGCGCGAGGTCCTGCTCAACGAACATGACATCGGCGAGCCGCTCCACCGTGACACCGGAGGAGACAAGCACATCGTGGAACTGTTTCGACGAGGGGTCGGCGAGACGAAGCAACCGGTCACCCCGCGAGAGTCGCCGCACTTCGCCGATCCGGGCAAAGAGCGCGGGCGCCTTCGCCCGTATCTCGCCGAGCAAGCGCAGCGCGAGCGTGTCGCGCTCCGCGAGCACCGGGAGATCCACGTCCGCGGTTGCCGGATTGATGGGCAGGGATTTCCCCCTTTCATCTACCGGCACCAGTCCCGTGGCCGCCTGCACGAGCGCGACCGGCAGGTTTTCCGTCACCCGAACGAGCAGCGTGCCGGGCAGTCTTCGCTCGATGTGCACGTCGCGCACCGACGGATGCTGCCGAACCCGCCGCTCCAACGCTGCCACGTTATCCCAGATGGACGCCGTGGTATCGATCCTCAATCGCGAAACGATCTCATCGGGGCTCACGTAACGGGTGCCATCGATCTCCACGCGCCGCACCCTGAAGAAATCGAGCGGACGCAGCGCAACCGGACCCCACCACGGGCTCGACATGAGCGCGAGCGCAGCCACGCCGGCCAGCGACAGGCGCAGCCAGCGCCGCAGCGGCCTCGCCTCGTCCGTCACCGGGCCTGCGCCAGAAGTGCGAGGAGCGCCGGCCCGGATTTCGTGATGTCGCCGGCCCCCATGATGAGCACCACGTCGCCTTCGCGAACACTGGCAGCCACGGCGGCGGCGAGATCCTTGCGCGGTCCCTGCCACGCTGGAGCCCGGGCCGTCGGACCCATGGCATCTGCGATCAGCCCGCTCGTGACGCCGGCAATCGGGTGCTCACGCGCCGGGTAGATGTCTGCGAGAAAGAGCTGGTCGGCCTTGGCCAGCGCCGCACCGAATTCAGCGGCGAAGTCGCGCGTTCGCGTGTAGAGGTGCGGCTGGAACGCCGCCACAATCCGGCGCCCCGGGAAGGCCAGGCGCGCAGCGGCTAGCGTGGCCCTGATCTCCGTGGGGTGGTGCGCGTAATCGTCAACCACTGTCACGCCCCCGGCGTCGCCCAGCCGCTGAAATCTCCGTTCAACGCCCACGAAGTGTTCGAGCCCGGGCGCCATCTGCTCAACCCTCAGGCCCCATGTCGTGAGGCCCACGGCCAGCGCCGCGAGCGCGTTGCGAACGTTGTGCTCGCCCGGCACGCCGAGCGTCACGTGGCCCACCGCCTGCCCATCGTAGCGCACGTCAAACGACGACCTGCCATTCTTCATTTCGATGTGTCGCGCAACGAGCCGGCATTCGGAGCTCCCGATGCCGTACCGCACGACTTCGGCCGACGGCGGAGTAAAGAGCGCGTTGGCGTTTGGATCGTCGGCGCACAGGACGATCCAGCGCGCGCCGCGCACGAAGCGTGCGAACGCACCCTTGATGTCGGCCAGGTCCCGATAGATGTCGAGGTGGTCGGCCTCGACGTTAGTGACGACGGCAACATCTGGGGCAAGAGCAAGGAACGAGCGGTCGTACTCATCCGCCTCCACGACGAAGACATCATCCCCGCCCTCACTCAGATTGCCATGCCAGGCAGCGACGCGCGCTCCAACCACGCCGGTCGCGTGGACCCCGGCTGATTGGAGGGCCGCTGTCGTCATCACCGTCGTCGTGGATTTGCCGTGCGTTCCGGCCACGGCCACGAGCCGGCCGCTCGCGGTCGCCTCGGCGAGTGCTTCCGCGCGGCGGATGACGGGGATGCCGAGCTCCCTCGCTCGCGCAACCTCGGGATGGTCCTTGGGAATGGCCGATGACACGACGAGCGCCCGATGGCCCTGGACGTGCGCGGCGCCGTGTCCGGTTGTCACGGTGACTCCCCGCTGCGCGAGGTCGACGTCGCCCTCCGGATTCTGATCGCAGCCCGTCACTACGGCCCCGCGCCGCGCGCACAGTTCCGCCAACGCGCTCATGCCGGCGCCGGCGATGCCCATGAAGTGAATCGGGCGGGGGTCGGATGACGTGAGAAGGGGCATCAGTTCAATATCGCCTTCACGATGGAGTTGGTGCTCCGAGGTCGCCGACCAGACGGTCGCCGGCGCTCACCCCTGCACTGGCACCAGTTTCAGGATCGACTCGGCAATTTCCTTTGCCGCCTGCGGCCTTGCGCGCGCTGCCGCCCCCCGCCTCAACGCCTCAAGCCGCGCGGGATCATCAAGCAGAGCCCGGACAACCGCGTCGAGGCGCTCCGCGGTCAGCTCGTGTTGCGGGAGGAGCAGGGCCGCCCCTGCCCTCTCCAGAGCGCGCGCGTTCTCGGTCTGATGATCTCGCGCGGCACTGGGCAGCGGGCAAATCACCATCGGCAGGCCCCACGCGCAAAGCTCTGACGTTCCCATCATCCCGCCCCGCACGAACGCAAGGTCGGCGGCTGCATACGCGCCGGCGATGGGTGCGAGATACGGCACAACGCGCACGTCGGCGCGATCGAGCTGCTTGTACGAGTCGTAGTGCGCCCGGCCGGTCGCCCAGATTACGCAGAGCGACGCCGGAAGTCCCCGCTGCACCCACGCTGCCACCGCCTGGTTCATGGGCCGCGCGCCCTGGCTGCCGCCGAACAGGAGCAATACGCGCGCACTTCCCGGAAAGCCCCAGTTCGCGCGGGCCGCGACCGGGTCGGGCCGGATATCTGGCGGCGGGTCGATCGGGTTTCCGGTGTCACGGTACACGTGCCCGCGCTGCGGAAGTTCGAGCCGTGCCTCGGGGAATCCGAGGTACATCTCACGCGAGACTCGAGCGAGGATTCGGGCCGTCAGGCCGGGGTGGCTGTCGCCAATGTGCTGGACCACCGGAAGGCCGTGTCGCCACGCCCAGGCGAGCGCAACGCCGCTGGCGTATCCGCCGGTGCCAACGACCAGAGCCGGAGGGAATTCGTGCGCAATGCGCGAGAGCTCGCGCCAGGCCCTGGCGGCTCCAAGGAGCGTGCGCCAGTTCCGCCACGGACGCGACCGATAAAGTGGGTGGAGGTCGAGCAGTGTGTACCGAAATCCCCCTGAGGGCAGCACATCCCGTTCGACGCCGCGCTGTGCGCCCACGAAGTACGGCTGCACGCGCGGGTCGAGCCGGACGAGTGCGCGCGCGATGGCCAGCCCAGGGTACAGATGTCCGCCGGTGCCTCCCCCGGCGAAGAGCACATTCACCGGGCGGGAACCAGCATCGGGTTTGTCGCGCCCTCGCCCCTCACTCGTTCACGCGAGCTGCCGATGTTGACCAGGAGACCCGTCATCAGCATCGAGAGAATCAGGTTCGACCTGCCGTAGGAGATGAACGGCAGCGTCAGGCCGGTCGTCGGCAGCAGTCCGATCACCACGCCAATGTGCAGATACGCGGTGACGATCACCGTTACCGTAATTCCGATCGCCGCGAGTTGCTGGAATGGCGTTCGTGCCTGCCGCGCGATGCGGAATCCCAGCCAGCCCCAGAGGGCGAAAAGGGCAACCAGCACCACCATCCCGGCAAAGCCCCACTCTTCACCGATCGTCCCCCCGATGAAGTCGTCGTATGAGAGCGGCAAAAACCCGTTCTGCTGGCGGCCCTCGCCAAAGCCGGCGCCGAACCACCCGCCCGAGCCGACCGCAATGAGGGACTGCTTCAGCTGATAGTTCACCGTCGCGTGCGCCGCATTTGCCATCTCACCAAAGCCGAGCAGCCGCTGCATCACATACTGCAGACGCTGCATCTCCTTCCACATCACCGGCACGAGCACGGCGCCGAGGAAGACGAAATGACCAATGCGCGCGCCGGCAGCGAATACGATGACCGCCATCTGGAGTGAGAAGAACAGAACCGTTGAGAAGTCGGGCTCGAGCAGGGCCATGACATCCAGTGCGCCGATCACGAGGAGAATGGGCGCCAGCCCCTTGCTCAGGCGCCGCAATGCATCGCCCTTTTTCACGACCAGCATCGCCGTCCACACCACGACGGCAAGCTTCGCGAACTCCGACGGCTGGATGGAGCCGTGATACAGATAGCGTCGCGACCCGAGAATCGGCGGTGCGAGCCATCTTGTGAATGGCAGAACGGTGAGGACCATCAGGAACAGCGCCAGCCCCATCAATGGCCAGGCATGGCGGCGCCACAGTTCGGCATCGATCTTGGCTGCAATCGCGAAGAGCGTCACACCCACGGCGAAGCCCGCGAGCTGCTTGAGCAGGAAGTACGCGCTCGCCTTGCCGTGCGCGACCGCTTCGAACGCGCTCGCGCTGTAGAGCGTGGCAAGCCCGAAGGCCACGAGCAGCGCGGTGGCCAGCACGAGCGCACGCGCCTCTATTCCCATTCGCCAGCGCTCGCGCTCGTTCGACATCCGCGGAGCGGCCGCGCTCACAGCTGCTCGGCGAAGCGGCGGAACGCTGCGCCCCGGTCCTCGAAGTTCACAAACATGTCGTAGCTCGAGCAGGCCGGGGACAACAACACCGCGTCGCCCGGCTCGGCTGCCGCGAGCGCGCGTGCCATCACATCCTCGAATGACGACCCGAGCCGCGCGAGCGGCACGTGCGACGCCAGATCCGCCTCGATGCGGGGCGCGGCTTCTCCATAGGCGATCACGAGCTTCGCGCGCTTCCGGAGCACGGGAAGTAGCGACGTATAGGGCTCGCCCTTGTGGCGGCCGCCGAGCAGGACGACGGTGGGCCGCGTCATCCCGTCGATCGCCACGCGAGCGGAGCTGATGTTGGTCGCCTTGGAGTCGTTGATCCACAGCACGCCGCTGGTGTCCGCCACGACCTCCAGGCGGTGTGGAAGGCCACGAAAGCTGCGGATGCCCGCCGCGAGCGCCGCGCGCTCCCCCTCGGACTTGATCGGGACGGCGGCGGCCACGGCGAGCGCCGCAGCCAGCACATTGGCGGAGTTGTGTGCACCCAGAAGCGGGATGTCGGACTGGGCGATCAGTTCGCGTCCCAGAAGCTGCCAATGGCCGGCCGTCGCAGACGGACCCGCAGTGGCATTCTGGTCGCGCACCGAAAATGTGAGGTGCCG
>DASZZO010000154.1:0-13590 GCA_035544915.1 Gemmatimonadaceae bacterium
GTGTCGAGGTCCGGATAGTGAACAAGACCGGTCATCACGAGTGCCATCAGGATATAAAGCACCGTGCAGACCGCGAGCGACGCGAGAATGCCGATGGGCAGGTCACGCTGCGGATTCTTGGCTTCTTGAGCGGCGGTGGACACGGCGTCGAATCCGATATAGGCGAAGAACACTACGCCGGCGCCGCGTAGAATGCCCGACCAGCCGTACGTCCCAGGCCCGGTATTGGCCGGAATGAAGGGATGCCAGTTGTCCGTGTTGACGTACATGAACCCGAACCCGATCACGAGCACAACGATCGCCATCTTGACGAAAACGATGACGTTGTTGAATGTGGCGGATTCCTTGATGCCAACCACAAGAATCAACGTCAGGAACGCGACAAGCCCCATCGCGGGGAGATTGACGAGCCCCTCCACCACCTGATTCGGTGCCTGACACGCGGCCGCAGTGATGACCTTGCCCGCGGCGTCGACCGCCGACGACCCGGTTGTCGGGTCCACGCACATGGTGGCGCGGACTATATGGTTCGTCCCCTCGACCACGTCGAGTGGAGCGAGGGAATATCGCGCAGGTATATGGAGCCCGAGTTGCCCGACCAGTTCGCGAAAGTACCCCGACCAGCCCACAGACACCGTTGACGCGGCAAAGAGGTACTCGAGGATCAGATCCCAGCCAATAATCCAGGCGAAGAACTCGCCGAGTGTTGCGTACCCATAAGTATAGGCGGAACCGGCGATGGGGATCATCGAGGCGAACTCGGCATAGCACAGCCCGGCAAACAGGCAACCAAAGCCGGCGAGGACAAACGAAAGGACAATGGCCGGCCCCGCGTACTTCGCCGCGGCCACGCCCGTCAGGACGAAGATGCCTGCACCGATAATGGCGCCGATGCCGAGCAGTGTGAGGTTCAACGCACCGAGGCTTCGTTTGAGAGTGTGCACGCCGGTTTCGCTCGCCTCAGCCTGCAAAATCGACATCGGCTTCTTGGTCCAGAGCGACATGTCGGGATCTCCACAAAAAAAGGGCGGCGGAGCGGCAGTTCTTGCGTTGGCCCCGTCGTCGATCGCAGTGCAGTTGCCGGCCAAAAAGTGCGCACCTGACGCCGGACTTGTCAATGCTGCCGTGAGGCGGCGGCATCGCCGCCGTGACGGCGTTGCGCGGGGCTGCTCAGACGCTGTAGTTGGGGGCCTCGCGCGTAATGGTCACGTCGTGCGGATGCGACTCGCGCAGCCCGGCAGCCGTGACGCGGACGAATTGCGCCTCCGTGCGCAGGGCTTCGATGCTCGCGCAGCCGACATAGCCCATGCCGCTCCGCAGGCCGCCGACCATCTGATACAGCACATCAGAGACGGGACCCTTGTACGGCACGCGCCCTTCAATGCCCTCCGGCACGAACTTCCTTGCGCTCATCTCGCCGTCCTGAAAGTACCGGTCGGCGCTGCCGTCCTGCATGGCAGAGAGTGAACCCATCCCCCGAATCACCTTGAAGCGCCGCCCCTCCATCAGCAGAGACTCGCCAGGACTCTCTTCGGTGCCGGCGAGCATCGAGCCCATCATCACGGCGCTCGCCCCTGCGGCAATCGCCTTGACGATATCGCCCGAGTACTTGATGCCGCCGTCGGCAATCACGGGAACGTCGCCTGCTCCCTCGACGGCATCGAGCACGGCGGTGAGCTGCGGGACACCGACGCCTGTGACGACGCGCGTGGTACAGATCGATCCGGGACCGACACCGACCTTCACCGCGTCCGCGCCGCGCTCGACCAGCGCGGCCGCCGCCTCGCGCGTCGCGACATTGCCGGCGACAAGCTGCACGTCGGGGAACGCCTCGCGAACCGCGGCCGTCGCGCGGAGCACGGCCTCGTTGTGTCCGTGCGCAGTGTCCACTACCAGCGCGTCGACACCGCCCTCGACGAGCGCCCGGGCGCGCTCGAGATAGTCGCCGCCTGCCCCAATTGCCGCAGCGACGCGCAGGCGCCCGTGCTGGTCCTTTGCGGCCAGCGGAAACTGCCGCCGTTTGAGGATGTCCTTTACCGTCATCAGTCCGATGAGGCGCCCCTCCCGGTCGACCACCGGAAGCTTTTCGATTCGGTGCTTCCCCATGATCCGCTCGGCCTCATCGAGCGTCGTGCCTGCCGGCGCCGTGATGAGCCCATCGCCGGTCATCGCAACCCCGACCGGCCGGTCGAGATTACGCTCAAACTGCAGGTCCCGGTTGGTGATGATGCCCACGAGCCGTTCGTCGGCGTCCACGATCGGCACGCCGGAAATGTGAAACTTCGCCATGAGCGCGGCCGCCTCGCGGATTGAGGCCGCCTCGGGAAGCGTGTAGGGCTTCAGGATCATTCCGCTCTCGGAGCGTTTCACCCGATCCACTTCAGCCGCCTGCCGATCGATGGACATGTTCTTGTGGAGCACCCCGATTCCGCCGGCGCGTGCCATTGCGATTGCCATCTCGCTCTCGGTCACCGTATCCATCGCCGCCGCGACGAGGGGCACGTTCAGCACAATGCCGCGCGTAAAACGCGAGACAGTACTGACGTCCGCCGGGTGCGTGCGCGAATGCCGCGGCACGAGCAGAACATCGTCGAACGTCAGTGCAGTGTGCAGACGAATGCGCGTCTCGGCAGATTCGGCCGCAATGCGCGAAGGACCGCCAGCGGCTGAGACTGCGGCGGTCCTTGAAGGCTTGGGGCGAGTTGAGGGTCCCATGGCGAAATGTAATGGAGGGACCCATTCAACTTCAACTGCGGGCAACGACGTCTATCAGCTCACTCCTCGGGACCCCTCTTCAGCTGGCCCTTATCCCTCTGACTTGAACTCTGTCCGTCTCCCGGCTTCGTCGTCGCGGCATTTACCAGATCGTTTGCAACGGATTTTCCGGCGGCGGCGACGCCACCCAGCACACTCATCGCCTTGCTGAGGAGTCCCATGGTCTGCGACACGGCCGCCGCCGACACCCTGCCCGCGCGAAGCGTGTCCTCGACTCCTTCCGCGAATCGCTGAAAAACGTCCGGTGACGCTGGTTTTCGCTCCGCATACCTGGACTCGATAAACTCGATGTAATCCAGCACCTGATAGAGCCGCTCGTCGGAAAGTGTTTCCAGGCGGCGGAGCAATCGGTCCTTCATGAACTCATTCACGGCTCCTCCGGTCTCAGTCACGCCACCGCTTTCTGGCCCCTCGCACATCAATATGAACGTACGCGGCGCCTCCGCGGCTTCCGTAGATGCCGAGACCACCCGTCAGTTGCGGGTGGTCGCGCTCCACTGCATCTACCGCGTGCGCCACGGCAATTCCATCGAGATATGACACTCGACCATCGCCATCGGCGTCGATCGCGAGATCCGCCGCGTCGCCGTATTGGTGCCGGCTGTCGCTCGCCGCGCGCGGGACGCGCAGGTTGTAGAATGGCGTGCGGAATCCGGAGTGGACGTCCATCGGGATCTCATGGTCGTGCGATCCCAGATAACGCAACACCAGCTCCACCTTGTCGAGAATCCGCGGATCGAGCGCGAGATACCGGGGCCACCGCTCCTGTCCGTCATGCGACAGGAAGTCGGCGAGACGAAGATGCGCACTCACAGGAAGCGCGGAGTCCTGCGGAAACACCTCGATGAATCCCTTCGGGGGCGCAGCCTCGCTCGGAGAACCCTCCCACCGATAGTTGCCTATTCGGTATCCGTTGAGCGACGAACCCAGCTTGGCCGAGAAGGGCAGTATCACGCCTAGGAGGACCGAGTCCACAATGCGGGGTCCGTCAGGACGTGAAAGGCTCAGGTGGTAGAAACCTGGCCGCTCCGGGGCCAAGACAGAGGTGCCGACCAGAGTCCTGAGCGGCAAGACCGGGGTCGAGTCCTGGGCCCTTATCCACTGATACGCCATGTGCTCGCTCGGGCCAGAGAGCCGCATGGGAAAGTCGAAACGTTCGCCCGGCGTTCGAAGCTGCAACTGTACTTCGCCACTAAACCCGAACGCGCTTGCCAGGGGCGTGACGGAGGTCGCAGAGTCGGGTGCAGATCCCCGCTCGAACGGAGAGGCCAGCAAGTCGTTGGGTGGATGGGAAACGAATGCGAGCGCGGCGCCGACAGCGAGCACGCCGATCACGGCGACACGGCCGAGGGGCCAGCCGTCCGTGGGCCGGTAATTCCGCCGGGATAAAGGGCTCGAGGTCATTCAGCCCAGATCATACCCCGAAGACGGGAATTCAATAGATGAACACGGGCGTCCCCACTGGAACAATCCGGTAGAGCAGTTCCGCATCCTCGTTTCTTACCCGCACACATCCGTGCGACGCTGCGCGCCCGATCGACGCTGGTTCATCCGTGCCATGAATGCCATACCCATCGCCGAGATACAGCCGGTTACTTCCCAGCGTTCCAACGTACTTCCGCTGATTTGTGCCATAGGGCGGAATGACGAGTGCTCGTCCCAACCGGATCTCGGCGCCCTCCCTCACCTCGAACGGCACTTCTCGTCCGTCGGCATACCGTGTGACGACATCATTTCCCGAAACCAGGACGACCGCGCCATTCGGGGCGCTCAGCCTCTTCCCACGATCGAGGTGCACCACTTTCAGTCCCTTTCGCTTGGCGGCCTCGAGGTAATGCCAGTCCGGAGGTACCCACGCGGGCTCCACATCCTTGCGCTCGACGACCAGGCGCCCTCGCGGCGTCTCGAACTTCCAGTGCTGACCGCCCGTCTGCTCCAGGTACTTTCCGGTTCCCGTGGCGACGCGCGTCGTAAAGAGCACCTCTGCGCCGCGCTTGTACCAGAGACGGTTGTCGGCAATGCTGACGACGATATATGGGCGGTCGCCCGCGGTGTCGGGCGCAACCGAGAGCACGCGGGCGAGGGTGTCCCGTGAGGCGCCCACTTCCCTCTTGATGCTCTCGAGCAGTTCGAGGTTGTCATTGAACCCCATGCGCGTCACGTCTCGCCGGAACCGCGCCCCCGCCACATCGGTGGCGATCCACACGCTGAGGCCGAGAAGCGCCGGTATGACCAGAACGGTCGCCCAGGCCGCGCGGCCGCCGGTCGCGAAGAATCCACCATTCACCCTGCTGGTCGTGCGGTCGGTCATCGCATCAATAGAAATACACGCGCTGGCCGGGCTTCAAGTTCGGCCGAAGCACTTGGAAATCGGCAAGCTGGAGACGCACGCTCCCCGGCTGGACCGCCATGGCGGTGTCAGGCGAAGAGCGTGCGTAGATGATCGTCCCGCCGCTGAGTACCACCGCGGTGTCAGCCTCGAGGTGATCGATCGTTCGCGTTCCGCGGGGCGCCGTGACGCGGAGCGAGTCGCGCCGCCCGGTGTGGACCCAGACGTCGCCTCCGATCTCGACGTGCGTGGCGCGCAGCATCGCGCCCTCCTGTTCGAGGTAGAGAACGCCACTGTCCACGGCCACGGAGAGATGCAGCCCGGCGTCCGCTCTCGCCTGCCGGCGAGCGAGTTCGATCATGACCTGGAGGCGGTTCGAGTCCGATGCGAGCGCCGCGTCGATTCGAGCGCGCTCCACTGCCGACAGGCCCTCGCGGAGCCGCGCCGTCTCGCGCACATAGCTGACGCGCTTGGCAAAAAGCCAGGCGTCGGCCCCGAGGATCAACACCGTGATGCCCCACAAGAGACGCGTCGTCCATGGATAGGCTCCGGACAGGGCGCGTAGTCTCGAGAGAAACGACGCTCGTGGCACCGTCACCGTCTCGAGATCGATATGAGCTCCAGAATCGGCGTGCCCACTGGCTCGCTGCGGCCGGTGCGCACGCGGGCGGTGACGGTCACGATCGTCAGTGGCGCTATCAACTTGGCTTCGGCGAGCAGCGGCGGCGGAATGGTGAGGTACAACAACGCGTTCTCAGCCCCGGGTCCCTTCGCGAGCAGGTATTGCTCGTCGCGTCCCAGATTGCGGCGCAATGGATCCGCCACTTGCAACGACAGGACCTGCACCTCCCAGCGCACGACCTTGCCCCGGACGCCATCCGGGTTCGCGCGAAGATCCGCCGCACTCAGGCCTCCCGCGAACGAACTGTCGGCTGGTGAAAAATCGCGTTCCTGCACCCACCCTTCAATGCGAACGCGCATCCACCCGCGCTCGCGCGCCATCTGCTGCACGATCGCGCCTTGGGCAACTTCGCCGAGCGGGACCCCGAAGGGCGCCGTGAAAAGCTTCGCTGAGCGGCTCGCCGACATCGCGCCCGGTTGATTTTGCGGGGCCGACGGCGCTGGGACCGCGGCGCGTTGCGGCGCGAGCGCATTCACCGTCACGGCAGCACTGCGCGGCGTGTCTGTCCACGCCCCCAGCGCTCCAACCGCTGCGAGGCCGGCACCTGCCGCGACGGAGACCAACGCGATACGTGGGCGAACGGCGTACATCACTCTGCAATGGGCGAAACCATGAGTCAGCCACACCGGAACGAACCTGCATGCAAGATACTCAACTGAAGACCAATAATGCGGCGCCATTGCTGGTAGGGCGCGTCGCCGCGAACTACATTCCCGTCGTGACGCGAGGCGAAAAAAGTCCCGTGGTGCTTGTCGTGCTCGACGGCTGGGGTTACCGCCCGGCACGTGATGGCAACGCAATCGCGCTCGCGAACGTGCCGACGTGGGACCGGCTATGGTCGCGGTCGCCTCGTACGCTACTTGGCGCGTCCGGCGTTTCCGTGGGGCTGCCCAAAGGACAGATGGGAAACAGCGAGGTCGGGCACCTGAATCTCGGCGCCGGCCGAGTGGTGCTTCAGGACCTCGTGCGCATATCAAAGTCCATCGAATCAGGAGAGTTCTTCCATAACGCGGCGCTCAGGGCCGCCTGTGCCCGCGCCACTCACACGGGCGGCACGCTGCACCTCATGGGCCTGCTGGGCGACGGCGGCGTCCACGCGCATCAGGATCACCTGCTGGCCCTTGTCGCGCTCGCCGCGCGGGAGAAGGTTCCGCGGATTGCCATCCATGTCCTCCTCGACGGGCGTGATACGATGCCGACGTCGGGGCTCCGTTTTCTTGAACAGCTCAGGGCGAAGGTGGAGGGGCGCGCGACCATCGCGAGCATTGGCGGGCGCTACTACGGGATGGACCGCGACAATCGCTGGCCGCGGACCGAGCTCTGGTATCGCGCGGCCGTTGACGGCGTCGGCCCAACCACGCCCGATCCACTGCAATTTGTCAGGGACGCGTATGCGAGTGGTGAGACCGACGAGTTCATCAAACCTGCGGTTGTCGTGCGCGACGGCACCAGCGTGGCACCGATGCATCAGGGAGACGCGCTGATCTGCTGGAACTTCCGGTCCGACAGGATGCGTCAAATCGTCCGCGCAATCGCCATCGCCGGCTTCGACGGGTTCGCGGTGTCCCGGCGTCCGGCCCTCCACGTCACGACGATGACCCAATACGACCTGACGTTCGGCCTCCCCATTGCGTTCGAGCCCTTCGTGATGGAGAAGATCGTAGCCGAGGTCTTGTGCGATGCGGGCATGACAACGCTTCGAACTGCCGAGACGGAGAAATATCCTCACGTCACCTATTTCTTCAACGGCGGTGTGGAGCTTCCGTACAAGGGAGAGGAGCGGATTCTCGTTCCGAGCCAGCACGTGGCCACTTACGACCTCATGCCGGAGATGAGCGCGCCTGGCATCACGGACGTGTTGTGCAAGAGCATCGAGTCGCGCGAGCACGACTTCATTCTCGTCAACTACGCGAATGGCGACATGGTCGGCCATAGTGGCAACCTGGCCGCAACCATCAAGGCGTGTGAAGTGGTGGACCAGTGCCTGACACGCGTCGTGGCGGGCGCCGCGAGTGCGGGTACACGACTCGTTGTCACGGCCGATCATGGCAATTGCGAGCTCATGATCGATCCGGCGACTGGCGGACCGCACACCGCGCACACGACGAGCCCTGTTCCGTTTCTGCTCGTCGAGCCCGGTGGCTCCACGGCGTTGCGCACGGATGGGGCGCTGTCCGACGTGGGCCCGACCATCCTCGGTATGCTCGGTGTACCACAACCCGGGGAAATGACAGGCAGCGACCTTCGCATCACTGGAGTGCCCGCTTGAAACAGTTCCTGATGACTGCGGTGTGTCTGGCGAGCCAGGCCGCGCCGCTTGCGGCGCAGGCCGTCGGGGCGCTGCCCGAGAAGAGCCCGTATGAGGACCTGCGTGGCGGCCAGCGCCTGGGCATCGAGGCGGGATATCTGGTCACTGGCCATGATCCCGCCGGCGTAGGCCCCAAGAGTAGTCCGTTGGTCGGCCTGAGGTACGATTTCCACGCCGGCGGGCCCGCGTATCTGACCTCACGCCTGTTCGGTGCGAGCACAACCCGCGACATACTCGACTATACCAGGCGGCAGGCGTTCAGACGGGTCGGCACCCAGTCGTCCACCCTGATTGGCGCGGACGGAGGCTTGGCTATCGCGCTCACCGGCAGCCGTAGCTGGCACAAATGGCAGCCGGTGGTCCAGTCTAGCCTGGGATTCATCTCGGCCGTTGGAGATAGACCCGATGTGTCGAGGTACTCCTTCGGTACACGCTTCTACCTCACATACGGCCTGAGCGCGCGCTACGTCATTAGCGGGAACTCCGAGCTGCGCGGCGATATCGTCTGGTTCTACTGGCAACTCAAGTACCCGGAAACCTTTCGGTCCACCGATGGGGACCCGGTCGCCATCCGCCCCACAGGCTCGCTGTCACCGTGGACGGGCGGCCGTGCGATGACGGTGTCGTGGGCATGGGGCATCTTTCGCTGAGTGCCACCTCATGGCGATGGTATCGCTGACTCGCCGGGTCAGCTTCCGCGCCTCGCATCGTTATCGCCGGGCTGACTGGAGCAACGCGAAGAACGAGACGGTCTTCGGCCCCCGCGCCTTGCAGGAATACCACTCGCACAGCTACGTGTGCGACGTGACCGTGAGCGGGCCCGTAAATAAAGACACCGGCATGATCGTGGACCTCCGCATTCTTGACGGCGCCCTGCGCACGGAGGTGGTGGAGCGATTGGACGGCCGGAATCTCAACATCGATGTGCCGGAGTTTTGTGATGGTGCGCAAATCCCGACCGGCGAGAATCTGGCGACGCTCATCGCGTCGCTCGTCCAGCGCGCGCTTGACAGGGACGGAGCCCATGTTCCCGTCACGCAGGTCACCGTCGCTGAGGACGCGACGCTCAGCGCGACCTGGCGGGCGGGCGGGCCCTAGCCGGTGCCGAGCCGCTCTTGCACCGGGGCCATTCTCGCGGGCGGGCGCTCTGCGCGGTTCGGCGGGTCGCCGAAGGGATTGTCGAAGATCGGAGGCGTTCGCCTGCTCGATCGCGTTGCCACGGCCCTTGCAGAAGCGTGCGACGAGCTCGTGTTGGTAGCGAACGACGGCGCGGCCCGGACGTGGCTCGCCGGCGTGACGGCGGTGCCCGATGCGCGGGCGGGTGTGGGAGCACTTGGTGGTCTGCATGCCGCCCTGGCGCACGCGCGCGGGGACGTGATGACCCTGCCATGGGATGCGCCATTCGTACCAGGTGCCCTGTTGCGCGCACTACGCGAGGCGGGCGAGTTCACCGGCGCGGACGCCGCCGTTCCTGCGAGCAGCGTGTCGCCGTGGGGATTCGAGCCGCTCTGTGCATGGTACGCGCCTTCATGCTTGCCGGCCATCGAGCGGCATCTCGACTCCGAGGACTATCGCGCCGGCGGCTGGCAGCCCAGCGTGCGCATGGTAAGCGTGGACGTCTCGGCATGGGGTGATCCGGCGGTAGTGTTCTACAATATCAACACGCCGGAGGACCTCGTGCGCGCCGAGCAACTCTTCAGAACGCTGAACAGCCCGTGACGCCCGCCGCTTCGGCGTGCACGACAGAGCTGGTATGAGCGCGGAACCGCGGAGAGACTACCTGCTCGACGTCCCCGAGGCCGTTGCACGCGTTCTGGCCGACGTGCATACGCTGACTTCGGAAACCATGCCACTGCTGGGTGCACTGGGCCGGGTGCTCGCATGCGACGTCACCTCCGGCCTCACGCTGCCGGCATGGGACAACTCAGCCATGGACGGCTACGCCGTACGCGGCGTGGATCTGGCACACCTGCCCGCGACGCTGCGCGTAATCGAACTGGTGGCTGCCGGCCAGTTTCCCACTCGGGAGGTCGGGGCCGGAGAGGCGACGCGTATCATGACCGGCGCTCCCACGCCGGCGGGCGCCGATACTGTGGTGCGCGTGGAAGACACCGACGGCGGCATCGAGCGTGTAGAGATCCGCGCCGCACGCGATGCCGGAAAGAACGTGCGCCCGAGGGGGGAGGATATCGTGGAAGGGCGCGTCGTGATGACTCGCGGGACGGCGCTGGGCGCGGCTCAGCTTGGGGTCCTCGCTGCCGTCGGGTGCGCGACAGTGTCCGTCTGTCGCGCACCGCGCGTCGCGATCCTCACGTCCGGTGATGAACTGGTGGAACTCGAGCGATTCGACGAGGTGCGCGCCGGACGAAAGATCGTCTCGTCCAATAGCTACACGCTGCAGGCGCTAGTCCGAGAGGCAGGCGGCGAGCCGGTCTATCACGGAATCGCGGCGGACACGCGTGAATCGCTGCGTTCGCATCTCGAGCGGGCGCAGGGCGCTGATTTCATGATCACCTCGGCCGGCGTATCGGTTGGAGAATTCGACTACGTGCGGGACGTGCTGCGCGAACTCGGGGCAGACATGAAGTTCTGGCGCGTACGCATGCGCCCGGGAGCGCCGATCGGATTCGGCATCCTCGGCGGTACCCCATGGATCGGCTTACCGGGGAACCCGGTGTCGACCATGGTCACGTTCGAACTGTTCGCACGGCCGGCAATCCGCAAGTTGCGTGGTCACACGCGCCCGTTCCGGCGTCCGTTTCCGGTGCGGCTGGAAGAGCCGGTGAGCACGAGTGCCGACCTGACGCACTTCCTGCGCGCAATCGTTACCCATCGCGGCTCCCAATCAACGGCCCGACTGACCGGGCCGCAGGGAAGCGGCATCCTCACCTCGATGTCCGTGGCCAATGCCCTGCTGATCGTTCCCCGTGATCGAGCGAACGTATCGGCAGGTGAACAGCTGAATGCCCTCGCCCTCGGCGGCGATGCGGACTTTGCCGAAGCATTCGCGCTCTGAGCTCCCCACGGAACTCCGCGCGCTGGATCGCCGGTTCAGCATCGTGACAGTGGAGGTTCGGCTGGGGCATCGCGCTATGTCGCTGGAGCGCCCGCGGAGCGCTGACGAGCTGATCAGCGAAGCTGACTTCGCGAAGGACGAGCGCCTCCCGTACTGGGCCGATATATGGCCATCCTCGACTGCGTTGGCCGGATCAGTGATCGGGCTCGCCGGGACAGGCAGGCGGGCACTGGAGCTGGGGTGCGGTGTGGGCCTCGTCACCATCGCCGCGTTGCGGGCCGGTTTCGACGTCGTAGCGACGGACTATTACGCAGACGCCCTGCTTTTCACGCGCCGAAACAGCCGGAAGGTCATCGGACGAGAGCCGGTCACCCGGCTGGTGGATTGGCGGGCTTTCCCCACGGATCTGGGGCGATTTGACCTCCTCCTCGCGTCGGACGTCCTCTATGAGCGGGCTTATGCCACGCTGGTCGCCGATGCCATCGTCGCCGCACTAGCGCCGGGTGGCCTGGCGCTCGTCGCAGATCCGGGGCGCGCGGCGCTGCTCACGTTCATCACGGCGTGCGAGCAGCGTGGATGTCGCGTAGGCATTCGCGAGCGGGTGCCGTGGAAGGAAGGCGAAGCCAGGCAGACGATCACCATTCACGAAGTTCGGGCGCCGGAACGAGAATGAGCTCATTCCTTGACCAACCGCAGTTCAGATACCTGGGCGTAGCTGTCTTCATGCTCTTCAGTGCGCTGGGCATCCTCAAATGGGTGCAACGCGCGTTGCGCGAGCAGATCGCCGCCGTCAGTGACGGCAGAGACGACGCCGCGGCGATCACCCACGCGGACAGCGTGCCCCAGGCCCTCGTTAAAGTGGCGCTGGAGCGCGGACTGGTCAGCGCAGCGCAGCTGGCAGCGATGGCGCCGCGGGAGCGCTTGTTTCTCTTCTCTTCGTTGCAGGAACGACTCGCAGCGGACGTGCCTCACCCAACGCCCGGGCCCACCGCGCCGCCTCACGCCCCGGCCGTGCCGACGGTGATCAACGCTGCCGAGTTCGGCCTCGCCTCCATGCCGGTCAACACCAGGCTTCACGTCCATTGCCCGATGTGCGGTGAGGCGCTCATCCTCCCCGCATTCGCGCCATTCGTGGCGCACTGTGCGCAGTGTGGAACGAAGACCGCTTTGCGCGAGGATGAACCGGGGCACTATCTGCTCAATGTCACTCCGGCGCTGAAGGTTGAAGCGCCCCGCCCGCAACATTCGGCGTCTCCCTAGAACCCCAGGAAGGGTACGCGGACGCCGGCAGTGAGCCGAATGTCGTGCTGCTTGCGTTCCGCCGTCTTGGCGCCATTAACATCGAAGCTGGCGTTGTAGAGATAATCCTCCGCGCCAAAATTGAGGGCAAGCAGCCGGCCGAGCCGGATGCCCGCAGATGCCCCGAGCACGCCACCCACGTTGGTCCCGTCCTGGACCCCTGCGCCCACCGCGGACGTGGCGTTCTTGCTAAAGGTGTGGCGAATTCCAGCGACGCCCGCGCTGACACCGAGCCAGACGGGACTGGTGCGCGGGATTACGTAGAGGGTGAGGCGGCCACTCCCGGTGAGGACTTTCACATCCTGGTTCGCCTTGGCGCCAGTCGAATCGAACTGCAGGGAGCCCGGTGAGTAGCCCACGTCTGCATCGATCGCGATTCGTTCCCCCAGACCGATTCCCAGCCGTGCCCCGACTGTTATTGCAGCCGAGAGCTTGAGCGGTGCACTGGCAGGGGAGGCACCGCTCCTGGGCAGGTTGAGGAGGGCGGCAGTGGGAATCAGCACGCCGAGATATGGCGTCAGAGCAAAGCCATTGGAAGCAGCGGGTGAGCCCGACTGCGCGACGGCGGCGCCGTTGAGTGCCAACGAGGCGAGCGTGAGAGCGGCGAGACGAGTCGCTGAACGCATGGATGGTTTCCTGGTTGTGGGGGGGTAATGAATCGGGAGCAGGGGATGCTCGGGCAGGGAACCCGCGCCCCGGGATAGTCGAACAGCAGCTCACTCATCTCGCGTCGAGTTTCCGCCCGGCGCTCAGGTTGTCGAAGTTGAGCAGCACGTTGAACACCATAAAGTAGCTGCCGACCGTCTCGCCGCGATACATGGGGTTGTTGCCGAAAAGCACGACATGGCCCCTTCCCTTGGGCACGTCCACCACGAGGGGACGCTGCGCGATAGCCCCGCCACCGTCCATCAGCCCCGACACGAAGAGATCGCGCTGGTCGGCATAGCGAAGCGCCACGCGCGGCCGCTGGTCCGGCGGAATGATATTGAGCGGGCTGCGAAGCTGCTCATCAGTTACCGGCGCCGCCTGCCACGGTTGCACGGTCGGCTGCACTGCGGCTTCGAACCGCGGATCGAGCGCGGGCCGGCCCTGCGGAGAATCCTGGTCGTCGGGTTGTCCGCGTCCGGTAGCGCGGGTCGCGCCGCCACCACCACGGCCCCCGCCCCCACCACGCCCCCCCC
>DASZZO010000155.1:0-25634 GCA_035544915.1 Gemmatimonadaceae bacterium
GCGCGCTCGCGCTGAAGGATGCCGTCCACGATCATCTGGCTCAACGTTCGCGCCGCACCGAGCTCGTCGAAGGCTGGCTGCGTGCGTGCGCCGAGCAGCTCAACGTTCGCGTCCAGACGGGGCGCGAACAGCGTGAGCACCGTGTCGGGAACAGCGAGCTCGCGCGGCTCGAGCGTCCCCAGCAGGAGGCGCATCGCCGCGCGCTGACGCTCAGCGCTGATTCGGCGCGTAGCCTGCTGCCCATCGCCCTTGAGCGGATTGGCGTATTCGAGGCCACCGAGGGTTTTCGTCACCGAGTTGATCGCAAAGCGATGGAAGAAGTAGAGCAGCGGGAATCGGTCCTGCAGCAGCGCGAGCGGCTCACCGTCACGAATGTTGCGCAGGCCAAAGCGGCCCATCGCCACCCGACGCACGTCGGCCTGGCGCTGCAGGAACTCGTCCGCAGTCGCGGCATCGTCCCAGAGGTTGGTACGCGGGTCAGAGGCGTTCTCGGGACGCGCGTCGCCGTCGCTGAGGTACAGGTAGCCCCTTCGCAGGCCGTCTGCGACGATAGCCTTGAGCGAGTCCCCCTCTTCGGCGGGGGGGAACACCCCATAACCCCAATGAATCGCCCACACGTCGTACGCGCCCGGCCCGCTCGCATATGCGGCGCTGATGTCGATCTCCCCTTTCTTGACCGTGATGCGCGGAGCGGGATAGTCCATCACCGATGCCCGCTCGTACGTGCTGGCGATGTAGTTGTGCTGCAGGCCCAGCGTGTGGCCGACCTCATGCGCGCTCACCTGCCGAATGCGCGCGAGTACGAAAGCCGTGTCGGCCGCGGCGACATCGGCCCCTACCAGGGCTGCATAAATGCTGTAGTCGGTGCGGTTGCGGTGCGAGTCCATTCGCGCCATTCCCTTCAGCATCTCTCCAGTCCGCGGATCCGTCAGGGCGCCGCCGATGCTCCACCCGCGCTCGTTGCGATTCTCCCACTGCACCACGTTGTAGCGCGCGTCCATCGGGTCCACGCCCTCGGGAAGGAGCTCGACGCGAAAACCGCCCGTCAGGCCCGCACGATTGAACGCCTCAACCCAGAATCCCACGCCTTGGAGCGTGGCGGTGCGAAGCGGCTCGGGTATTCCCCGGTCGACGTAATACACGATGGGAGTCTTGATCGGACTCCGGGGGTCATTGGGGTTCACGCGCTCCAGCCGGTGTCGCGCTGCCCAGTGTTGCTCGAGCTGCGCCTGAATCGGCTGCGCGTAGTCCTTGAACGAGACACCGAAGTAGCCAACGCGCGGGTCCGCCGCTCGCGGCCGGAAGTTTGTGTCGGGAAGCCGCAGGATGGTGATGTGTTGCCGAAAGTCGAGCGCGCGCGAATCCGGGGCGAGCGCGCCCAGCCCCCCGCCCGGATTCCCCTGGGCGGCGAGCGTCAGGGCGACATCGATCTCGGTATTGTCGGGATGGGCCTTTGTATACGGCTTGTACGGACGCGACCGGTCGCGGGCAATGACGTATTGGCCCTCCTGGCTGCGGGCAAGCGTCGGTCCGATTTCGTTCCAGTCGCGCATTACCAGGTCCGTGGCATCGAACAGCAGGCGGCCGCCTTCCTCAGCCAGGATCGGGAGCGCGGCGACGGTGCTGCTTGGAAAGGCTTCGTCGACCGTCCGCCTGTTGTCGGCGGTCCCGCTCGAACGAAAAGTCGTATTCTCAAAAACGACGTTCATCCGGTCGCCGGCCCGCTCGAAACGGACCACATGCACGCCACCGCCAGACCCGCGATCCAGGCCGATCGGATTTGATCCGAGCCCGGTCGCGAGCGTGGTCATGAAGAGCGCGCGCGTCGTGTCATGTGGAATCTCCAGCAGCAGCGCGCCAGTGCGGTCGTTGACGTACACCGGAATGAATCCGTCGCTCCGGTCGAGACCGGCAGTGCGCGCGGAAATGGACGTCGACACCGGAGGTCCGGAGGCCTGCTGCGCGGGCAGATGAGCGGCCAGTGCCGCCATCGCCGCCATGCGACCAAGTGCGCGCATCGCGCAGTCCCCGACTACGGCTTGAGTTTCGCTTTGACTGCCTCGGGCAGCTCAAACACCGCCGGGTCCACCTTGTCGAACTCAATCGTGGTAAACGTGATCGTGGCATCGAACTGGCTATTCTTTTGCTGGATTTTCGTCGGGAACTTGAGACCGCCGAAATCCTTGTAATCACTGAAGGCGCTCGTCTGGTCGACCTTTCCCATCGGCGTGTCCGCCTGTGCCTGGATTCCCGCGATGAGGCCGCTCTCGACGTCGTAGTACTCGGAGCCCTCGCCGCCCGTCACGCGCACGATCTTCACCCGGTAGCATTTCTTGCCCTCGAAATCGACAATCCCGACATTCTCGGCACTCTTGTAGCGCGCCATGTCGTGGAAATTGGCGTGGAAATCGGCAAGCGACTTGAACGTTTCCGCAGTGGCGCTGTCGAGAACGCTCGGCCCTTGGCCCGGCAGAATCGCCCAGGCCGTCTTGCCGTCGTAGCCCTGCGTGACTTCCGCCCCGGGCCCCAGTACGATTTTCTGCAGGTACTTGGACGGTTTCATCTTGAACAGCTCGAGGTGCCCTTCCATGTTACCCATCGCGGCGATGGACATCGTCCCGACTTGGTGGTACGAGTTGTGCTTGTCCAGCGCGGCGCGGCCGCCGATAGCGGCGTCGTTCTTGTCCATCAGCTCCTTGGCGCTCGGGAGCGTCTGCGCGCGAGCGGAGAGCGGGGCCGCGGCAAGTGAAACGATGGCGATCGTCGCCAGCGTCGCGACTGTGGAAATGCGGAGCGAACGCATGCGGGCCTCGGTTTAGTCCGGGAGAATGAACGAGCGCGCGATAGGCGCGCGGAATATCGTCGCGCGGCGCCCTCGCCGCCATGCAGGAGCGGTTCTTGTTCGACACGCGTGCAACCCCGGAAGTTCCGCGATCGGGGCACGACGCGTTCAAACCGCAGGCGGGAGAGGCGGTTGCCTTCACCACGACGCCATGCGACGTGCCCTGCACGGCGCTGGCGAACAGGCCTCAACGGCCGGATGGGCTGGGCAATCCCGCCGTGAGCGCGAGGAGCACCCGCTCCTGCTGCCGCTCGGTTCCGCCAATGAGGACGGCGGCCAGGTTGTTCTGGACAATGAGGATGTGTGGACGCGCGTACGGACTCGGCATGCCGGCCGGAGCGATGGTGAGCGAGTCGATTCCCTCCGTCACGCGGCGACGCAGACTGCTGTCCGCGAATATGTACGCGTGCAACGTGGCTGTTCCCACGCGATAGGCGTGCACGGGCAGGTGCCACCACGATTCGGCTTTCTCGCCGCTGAGGGCCTGTGGCGCGAGACCCGATTGTACCAGGCGCTCCACGAGGTGCGGCTCATCCCATTTGCCGGACGACGGCACGGAGGCCGTTGCAGCCGCTTTCGCAGACTCGGCCGAGACGGCCGCGCGTGCGCTCGTGGTCTCGGACCTCTTCCTGTCCGGCGCCGCGCCGCACGCAGCGAGAGAGGCAATGACGGCGACGCGCAACCCGCGCATAATTACCAGCATGAGACGCGAGTCCCCCGACGTCCGGCGCGAAGGCGCGGTGCAGCGCACCGTGCGGCTGGACAAGTGGCTCTGGGCCGCACGCTTCTTCAAGTCGCGCGCACTCGCGGTGGAGGCGATCACCGGTGGGAAGGTGGCGGTAAACGCTGAACGCGTCAAACCGTCACGCGAGGTCAGGGCGGGCGACCAAATACGGCTGCGGCTCGGACCGTATGAACACGTCCTCACCGTCACTGATGTAAGCGAGCGGCGCGGGCCCGCATCGCAGGCGGTCCTGCTTTACAGCGAGACGACCGAATCACGCGCCGCGCGCGAGAAGCTCCATTGGCAGTTGAAGCACGCATCCCCGGTCATCGAGCGGGGCGACGCGCGACCGAACAAGAAGGACCGGCGCGACCTGCGGAGGCTCAAGGGGTCTTGAACTTCGTGATCCACGCATCGAACACTGCCAGCTGTTGTCGGACCAGATCGCGTGTGCTCTCGTCCGACAGCCTGCCCCCGACGATGCGCTCGTGACCCGCCACCGCGCGACGCCCAGCCGAGTGCGTTCTTTAGCAGTCCTGGGGTGGACGTGGCCCCAAGGGTGGAGTCGTCATCGCGTCTCCGATCTGTCAGCCGATATTCCCTCAGCGAGGGCGCGCAGTGTGGCGTCGTCCAGCCGGTGCCCGCCGTCGAACGAGACAAACCGGAACGGAAACCCTGCCGCGCGCAGTCTTTCGACCTCCTTCTGGACGATCTTTGGCGTGATGTAAATGTCGGTCTTGCCGACGACGAACACCATTTCGGCCCGGCGGAGGGGCGTGTCGCGGCCGGCGATGTCGAGTTCGGGTGCGAGCCCCGAGCCCCACAGGATGAGCCGCTCGGCAGGAACCCGCCCGTTCGCCACCCAGCGCGCACCGGTCGCGCCACCCTGCGAAAACCCGAGCACCGTGATCACGGGCGATGCCCCGCCCAGGCTCGCCATGACCGTCGCGTGCAGATCATCCAGATAGTGGAGGTAGTCTGCAATCTCGTATTCGCGCTCATCGCGCGTCATCCAGCTCGCCCCGACGGGGGCAGTGCGGTGGGACAGTGTATTCAGGTCCCCTTCGTAGAACCGGGAAAGTCCCTCGGGCGCCACCAGGAGACGGGATCCGTCTTCCACAGCCCGGCAGTTCTCGAGAAACGGCACTGCGCGCATCCCATAGCCATGCAGCACGTACCAGAGTTCACGCACCCCGCGAAGAGCGGGTCCAGCGGGTCCGAGCATCGCGACCCGCGCCGTGCGCCGAACCTCGAGCGTCTCGGTGCGAATCCCGCTTGCGTCGCTCACCGCCGGTCCGCGTTGCGCACCTTGCAGATGAGGCCGTTGTGCGCCTTGATCACCCCGGCGCGCAGCACATCGAACCCGTTCTCTGTCGCATACAGCCCAAGCTGCCCCACATTCATGAGTTCGCGATAGCCGTAGTTGAGTGCATCGGCCATGGTGTAGTACCACGCGCGAGTGCGCCACTGGTCGCGAGGGGTGGTGACAATCGCGTACCCGCCCGGCTTGAGGAAGCGCCGGTGGAACTCGAATGCCTCGGCCTTGTGCTCGTCCGGAAAATGTTCGACGAGTCCGATGCTCACGACGATGTCGAACTCGCGGCCGTACTTCAGGGCACGAATGTCCTCCACCTCGAAGTCCATGTCCATCTGATCGCGGTACCAGACGCGCTTGTAGCCGGTCGCGGCGTCCACGCCGAGGAATGGATAGGCCTCTGGAAACTTGCCGAACCGGTCGGTTTTGCAGAAGTTATCGTAGTCCACCAGGACCGTGTGGCCCCCCGGATACATCGCGGACAGCTGCATGGCCTCGTACCCGTCCGCGGCGCCAAGGAAGAGAATTCGCGGGTGCTTCACGTCGAGTCCCTCGAACAGCGCGCGCTTGCCGCGGGGATCCCACACCGCGTCCTCCACGCGGTGGACCCGGTTCCAGATCATCAGGTGAAGCATGTCGGCTACGGCCTCGTGGGCGCCGTGCACATCCACGTGTGCCAGCGCACGCCCGAGGTCAGCACGGGCGCGCGCCTGCGCCTCCGGCACGTCGGTGATGAAATACTGATGGAAGTTCCGGTTGAACCTCTTCCAGCCTTCGATCACCGGCAGCGGCGCACCGTGGGATTTCTCATACTCCTTCTTGTCGCTTGACCACTTCTCTACGCGGTATGGTCTTCGGACGTCGCTCCAGGTCAGCTTGCTCCAGTCCGTAGGAGTATGGTCCTCGAACATGTCGGGAGGCTGGTCGCGGAGATCGAGCACGTACGTACCGGTGACGGCAAAATCGCCGATGGCATGCGGCTCACGACGGCGAGACGTCTCGGGGGTGGTCGTGACGGCCATGGTTCTCCTCACAGAAGCGGCAATCGGGGCGACAGGGTAGCTTTCCTTCGGCCCTGCTGCGTCGTCTCAAGTAAGCGACGTTCCGCCGGCACGGCCAGTATGCGGATTGCGGTGCCGGGGGAGGAAACGTTACCGTATAGTCGTCACCTTGGGGGCCTGAGCCGATATGAACACAGATCGGGTGAATCCGTCGTCGAAAGGCTGGGGGTTCGCGGCTTTGATTCTCGCGCTGGCGGTCGCCGCCAATGTAACGGCGTATACCATACATAAGGCGACCTACCTGAAGCCCGACAAGGCGAAGACTCCTGCCGAGGCACCGCGCTAAGTGACCGGCATGCGGGAAGTGACCGGCATGTCCTCCTGGATACTCCGCGTATCGGAGTCCAGGACGAATTACTGGGCGACATACGTCGTCGACATGTCACTGCTGACGTTCTTCCTCGTATGGGACGTGGCCCGTCTCCATGTCGGCGGCGCGGCGATGCTCGCCCTGTTTCCCGCCGGCGTCTTTGCATGGACGCTGAGCGAGTATGCATTCCACCGCTGGGTCTACCATCTCGGGTTCGCGATCACCCGGAGCGGGCACGAGAAGCACCACGAGGACCCCACCGCGTACCTCGCCATGCCATGGTTCTTCACGCCATTGCTGTTCCTTCCCGCACAATTGCTGGTGTCGGGATGGTACGAGGTCGGCGGGTTTTCGACCTTCCTCGCCGGGTGGTTCGGAGGGTTCATCGCCTACAGTTTCATGCACCACAGCCTGCATCACTACAAGCTCAAGTACGCCTGGTTCCGGCATCTCCAGTCGGAGCACCGGATTCATCACGCGTTGCCGGAGACCAACTTCGGCGTGACGATGAGATTCTGGGATCGCATCTTCGGAACGGAGTTCACGAAGAAGCGCTAGGGCGCAGACGGTCGCGCCCGGTCCCGCGATTACTGTCTCAGTTCTTATGTCTGAACGTGATTCGTCCGCGACTCAGGTCGTATGGCGATACCTCCACCGACACGCGATCACCCTGCAGCACGCGAATGCGGAACCGGCGCATCTTTCCCGCCATGGTAGCCAGTACGTCGTGCCCATTGGTGAGATGCACACGGAAAGTCGCGCTGGGCAGCACCTCGGTGACGGTTCCTTCGAGTTCGATTGCTTCTTCTTTCGCCATGGAGTCCGGGTCGGTGTGAACGGTGCGGCGCTTACGGCCGTCGCAGCGCCGCGGCACAACCTTTGAATCTAGTGTCGGCGGAGCAACGCAACCACCCATGATGATGGCCCTCGTCGAGGCGATGCGACGGGACTGGCTCGAGCTCCTTGCGGTGGCATTCGGGATCATCAGCGTGTATCTCAGTGTTCGCCAGAACATCTGGAGCTGGCCCACCGCCATCGTCAATGTGCTCCTCTACGTCTTCGTATTTCGCCAGGCGAGGCTGTATTCGGACATGGGGCTGCAGGTTGTCTATGCCATTCTCTCTATTTACGGCTGGTACGAATGGCTGTACGGCGGCCGCGATCGCACGATGCTCCGCGTGTCGCGCTGGTCCACGCGCGCGGTTGCCCCGCTGCTCCTGCTCGCCGCGCTCGGCACCTGGCAACTGGGACGCCAGTTCGCCATGCGGACCGACGCGGCGTTGCCATATCTCGACGCCGGGCTGACCATGACGAGCCTTGTCGCGCAGTACCTGATGACCCGAAAGGTTCTCGAAAACTGGATCATCTGGATAGCCGTCGATGTTGTATACGTGGGCATGTTCATCTACAAAGGACTGAGGCCCACCGCTGCCCTGTACAGCGTGTTTCTCGTGCTGGCAGCGCTGGGATACGCCCGATGGAAGCGCTCGTACGAGGGGGACCTGCACATGGTGACGCGCGGGCTCGTGCCATCGGCGTGACACTTCGGCTTGTCTTCACGGGTCCCGAGAGCACGGGCAAGACGACGCTCGCCACCGAGTTCGCCGCGCGCCTCGGCGCTCCGTTGCTCGCGGAGGCCGCGCGCGACTACGCGCAGGCGCCGGCTCGTCTTGGGCGCGCGCTCACCCGCGCGGACGTCGAACCGATCGCGCGCCTCGCCATCGCGCGCGAAGACGAGGCGCTGGCCGGCACTCCGCCGCTGCTGGTGCTTGACACGGATCTGGTGAGCACCGTCGTGTATGCGCGGCACTATTACGGATCCTGCCCCATATGGATCGAAGCCGAGGCCCGTGCACGGCGCGGCTGCCTGTACCTGCTCTGCGACATTGATCTGCCATGGAAGGCGGATGGCGTGCGCGACCGCCCAGCCCAGCGGGAGATGATGCTCGGACTCTTTCGCGACACGCTCGCCGAGTTCGGTTGCACTGTGGGGCCGGTCACCGGGATCGGCGCGACACGCGTTCGCGCCGCGAGTGCCGCTGTTGAGAAAGGGGGCCTGGTGATACCTGGCACAGAGCGCGCCTGATGCAGGCCTCCGTGGGAACGGTCGCAGGCGAGTTCTCCGCGGCACTTCTCCAGGCCGCAATCACGCTTGCGCTGGCGGCGCTCTGCTTCGGACTCTGGAGGCGCACACTGCGCCCCTACTTCGGGTGGTGGGCGCTCGCCTTTTCACTGTTCCTGCTCCGGATCATCGTGATCGTGATGTTTCTCGCGACCGCCGACCGCATGTGGCTCTTCTGGCACCAGGTTGCCACGGGATGGACGGCGCTCGCGCTCCTCTGGGCTGCCCTGGTGTTCGCGCATGCGGTGGCGTGGCGACCTTGCTATTACGTCATCGTTGCCTTTCCGCTTCTCTGGAGCTACGTGGCGGTCATCAGGCTCGACAATTTTCAGCTTGCCGCCATTCCTGCGGTGCTCTTTCTCTCGTTGGCCACACTCTGGACCGGCGGCGTGCTGCTCAAGTACCGTCGCGCGGAAACGCGCGGCGCGAGCACGTTGCTGGGATGGACTTTCCTGCTGTGGGGCGTGCATCATCTCGACTATCCAGTCCTGCGCGCACGCGGCACCTGGAGTCCGTGGGGATATTACCTGGACATCCTGTTCCTCCTCGCCGTAGGCGCCGGCATTCTCCTCCTGGTCAACGCCGATCTCGCCAATCGCCTGCACACCCGCACCGTCGAGCTGGAACAGTTGTCGCGACGAATGGTGCGGCAACACGAGGACGAACGACGACGGCTCTCGCTCGAGCTTCACGACGAGACGGCGCAGGTGTTCGCCGCGGTGAAGATGCAACTCGAGGTGGTGCGCGAGCGCGTCCTGCCCGCGGATCCACCCCTGGCCGAGCGGCTGCAGCGGACGGTGGAACTCGTAGACGAGGGAATGCGCGGCATTCGCAACGTGACGAACGACTTGCGGCCATCACTTCTCGATGATCTCGGCTTGCTTCCCGCCCTCCGTTCGCTCGTGGCCGACTTTGCCGAGCACCGGGGCGTGCGTGCGACTCTCGAGGCCCCAAACGCCCTGCCCCTCCTGCACGACGAGGCCGAGGTTGCGCTCTTTCGCGCGCTGCAGGAGGCGCTGGCGAACGTCGCGCGACACGCGGGCGGCGCCCCGACACATACCACGATCGTCGTGAATGGCGGCGAGGTCGTGATGCGCATAACGGATCAGGGACCGGGGTTCGACGGAGCGCGCGCCCTCTCGCGGTTTGAAGCCGAGGGGCACCTGGGACTCACCGGGATGCGCGAGCGCATCTCCGCCCTCGGCGGACACGTCCGCGTCCGGTCGGCGCACGGCGAGGGCGTCGCAATTGAAATCCGAGTGCCTCTGGCCGATGGAGCCGTGACGTGATCGGCGTGCCGATCCGCGTGCTCGTCGTCGACGACCACAGCGTGGTGCGCGAAGG
The DNA here is from genome assembly GCA_035544915.1 of Gemmatimonadaceae bacterium. Classification (GTDB taxonomy): domain Bacteria; phylum Gemmatimonadota; class Gemmatimonadetes; order Gemmatimonadales; family Gemmatimonadaceae; genus Fen-1231. The sequence goes on from DASZZO010000155.1 coordinate 9,719, forward strand.
TATTCGCCACGTCCTCGGCGGCAATGCCGGCTTCCTCGTCGTCGGGGAGGCGGCGAGCGCAACCGAAGCGGTCGCCGCGGCGGCGGCGCTCAAGCCGAATGTTGTGGTGCTCGACATCTCCATGCCCGGAGGCTCCGGCCTGAACGCAGTTGGCGAACTGCTCCGGCGGATACCACGCATCCGGGTCCTCATGCTCTCCGTTCACGACGACATCGAGTACGTCCTCGAGAGCGTGCGTGTGGGCGCGCACGGATACCTGCGAAAGGACTCCGCTCCTTCTGAGCTGCGTGCTGCGATCGCGGCCCTGCACGGAGGGGAACCCTACTACTCTGCTGCCGTTGCCTCGCAGCTGGCCGAGGCCCTTCGCACCGGCCACGCTACAGCCGCGGCTCGAAGGCCTCCCCAGGCCGCCGAAGTGCTCACGGCGCGCGAGCAGGAGATTCTGGTGCACATCGCGCAGGGGAAGACGAATCGCCAGATCGGCGCGACGCTCGGCATCAGCACGCGGACCGTTGAAGCACACCGCGATTCACTCATGCGCAAGCTCGGCGTTCGCACTGTGGCCGGGCTCACACGGCTGGTTTTCGAGCAGGGACTCCTGGGGTTGCGGCGTACTCCGTAGTTCTGCGGATGGTCCGGAGTGCTGAAGACGCCTATCCTGCCGTCACTCTTCCAACTGACGGATTCGATGTTGATATCGCCCTTCGGCCGTGCGCCCATCAGCGCGCTCCTCCTGCTCCTTCCAGCATTGGCGTTCGCCCAGCAGGCCCTCCCGACCGCCCCCGCCGACTCGGCGGCACGCGCAAAGCGACTGCGTGCGCTTACGATCACCGCCACACGGCAAAAAACAGATGTGCACGACGTCGCGGCCCCGGTGAGTGTGCTCGACAGCGCCGACGTGCGCGAACGCGCGCCGAACAATCCGGCCGACCTGCTGCGGGAGCTGCCCGGCGTTGACGTCATTGGCGTGGGGCCAAACCAGACGCGTCCTTCCATCCGCGGGCAGCGGGGACAGCGTATCCTGCTGCTCGAGGACGGCATCCGGCTGAACAACTCGCGCCGCCAGCAGGATTTCGGTGAGCTGCCCGCGCTCATCGATGTGTCCGCCGTGGAGCGCGTGGAAGTCGTGCGTGGGCCTGCCTCTGTCCTCTACGGAACGGACGCGATCGGCGGCGTAATCAATCTCATCACGCGAGCACCGGCCTATGGCCACGGCCCGCCGGCGACGACCGGGCGACTGGGCTACCGGTATGGCAGTGCCGGGGACCTTGGCAAGGCCGATGGTTCCCTTGCCGGCCGTGCGGGTCTGTTCGCGTGGCAGCTCGGTGGGAGTTGGCGGCGCGCCGCGAACTACGATTCCCCCGCTGGGACCTTCGGAAACGTCCGCCTCGCCAACGACGCAACGGTAATCGGGACGGGCGTGAAGGATCACTCGGAGAACGCGTACCTCGGATGGCGTGCCAAGAGCGGCCTGGGTGCCTTCCTGCGAGCGGAGCAGTACGTCGCGAATGATGCCGGCTTTGCATATGTACCGAACCGGCTCCTGGGCGGCGATAGCACGAAGATCGATATCCGGTATCCGTACCAGGACTTCAAGAAGTTGACGTTCGGTGCCACGAGCGGGACGCTCGGGCTTCCCGTGGCGGACCGCGCGGAACTGACGGCCTACACGCAACGCAATCAGCGTGACCTGGCGCAGGACATCTATGTGCCATTCGGCCCCGGCACACCGCCAGGGGCCGGCGTCGGCGTGAAGTCGGCAAACCATACCGATCTCGCGACGATCGGTTTTCGCGCGGAGGCCGCGAAGGTCCTGCCGAAGATGGTGCTCACCTACGGCGTGGACGCGTTCGAAGACAGATCCTTCAATACCGACACCAGCACCACGACGGTGTGGGGGTTCGGGCCGCCCACCCCGCGAGGCACCAACACGTCGAGCGTGCCGAACGCATTGCTGTCCAGCATCGGTGGGTTTGCCCAGAGCAGCTTCACCCTTTTCGACCGCGCCACGCTGACGGTTGGCGCGCGCGGCCAGCGGGTGCAAAGTGAGCCGCGGCTCACGCCCGGTGTCGCGACGTCGAGCCGGACGCACGCAAACGGCACCGGCGTATATGCGGCGAACGGACTGGTGCGCGTGACCAACGCACTCAACGTGGTGGCATCGGTCGGCCGCGGATTCCGCGCACCGAACCTCGTGGAGCGGTACTTCGATGGCCCGACGCCCGAAGGTGGCGCATATCAGGCTGCCTCGCCGGATCTCCGGCCCGAGACGAGCCTGAACTACGATCTCGGATTCAAGTATCGACGCATGGGGCTTGACGCCGAGGCGTCCGTATTCGAGAGCGACATTCGCGATGGAATAACGACGGCGCCGACGGGTTCGAAACGAAACCGTCTTCCGGTCTATCAGAACGTGAACGTGGGAAAGCTTCGCACACGGGGTGCGGAGCTCGCGGCTTCGCTTATGCTGGACCGCGGGTTCTCGCTCAGCGGAAACTGGTCCACCATCAAGACTGATAATTTGCTGGATCCCAAGTCGCCCATTGGAGATACGTTCGCCAACAAGCTGAATCTGGCGCTGGGTTGGTTCGATCCGTCCGGGAGATTCTGGGCGCAATATGCGGCACGCCGGAACGGTGAACAGAGGGACATCGCCCTTGGGTCGAGCCCGGTGGGGGACGTGCTCCCGGCATTCACAGTGCACGCGATACGCGGCGGCGTCCGAGGATGGCGCGTGGGCGGCCTGCGCCAGGACGTGACGATAGTCGTGAACAATCTGACGAACGCGCTATACGCGGAGGCGGCGAACGCCAGCTTCTTCCGCCCCGAGCCGAAGCGCAACGTCGTGATTTCGATTTCGACGGCTTTTTGATGCGCACCGTCGTACCATACATCCCGATCGCTACGACGCTCCTCGCATTCATCTTCGCGGCTGTCCTTTTCGACCGATGGCGGACGAGGCGCCGCAGCCCCCACCTCGTGTGGTGGGGCGTCGGCATGCTGACCTACGCCGCCGGGACCATCACCGAATCGGCAACCACCCTCTTCGGATGGCACGAGTCCCTGTTCCGCGCATGGTATATCACGGGCGCGTTGCTGGGCGGCGCCCCCCTGGCGCAGGGATCTGTGTACCTGCACCTGAACCGGCGCACCGCGAATATTCTTGCTGTCGCGCTTGTGACAACAATTGTCGTGGCAAGCACATGCGTCGTGCTCAGCCCGATCGATTACTCGCAAGTCGAGGGCCACCGCCTGACCGGCAAGGTGCTCATCTGGAGCTGGGTCCGGATGTTCAGTCCGTTTATCAACCTGTACGCGCTGGTGTTTCTGGCCGGGAGCGCTGCACTCAGTGCCTGGCGCTTTGCGAGGCGGGCGGACACCTGGCATCGGTTTGTGGGCAATACATACATCGCGGTCGGCGCTCTGCTCCCCGGCATCGGTGGCGCGTTCACGAGATTCGGACACACCGAGGTCCTGTACGTGACGGAGTTCATCGGGCTTCTGATGATCTTCATCGGGTACCGATACGCGACGCTTGGCAGGCTTGGGGCTCAGCGGTCAGCGGCCCTGGCGGCGTAACGCTCGGTGGCGGGGGTCCGTAGCGGGGCGCATACCGGGTTCCATGCGCCCCAGGCGCCGGAGTCAGGGCTGGTTCCACCCGCCTACGGAATGAACTCCCACGCGATCGCCGCGATCTCGCCAAGCGTCTGGCCCGCGAGCGCCGCGGGATCGCCTTTGTCGAGAGCGAGATTATTAAGGAACACCGCAAACGCGATCGGCTTCCCGCTCTTCGACGTGAAGTAGCCGGCCAGTCCTTTCCCGTGCAACAACGGCCGGCGATGGAGCGGATCATAACTGGAGAACGTGCCGGTTTTCGCGAACACCTGACCCGCGGCCGGGGATTGTGGCTGGATGAGGGCCAGCGTGCCGTCCCGGCCAAGAATCGGGAGCGAACGCTTCAAGTCTCCCGCCCATGGCCGCGAGAGGCAGTACTCGAGGTATCGGGTCATGAACGCGGGTGAGAAATACGCGTCACCGCCCGCACCGTCGCCCTGCACCGCGCCATTGAGGTCGAGTCCGCCTTTCTCGAGCCATTCGCGTTCGAAGTCGAAGCCGGTCTTCGTGGAATCGGCGCGCGCCAGCGTGCGCGCAACCACCATCGGCATCATGCTGGCGTGGAGGTTCTGGCTCATCTTGAGGATGACCCTCGCCTCCTCACTGAATGGCGCTGAGACGTGCTCGGCCACCAGAGTGGAATCCGCGTAGCGCGCGGACATCCTGGTGAAATCCACCGGGGCGCTTGCCGTGCGGGCCGACGCTTCGATGCCCGCATCCCGCAAGGTGAGCGCGAAAGCAACTTCTGCGAAATGGCTGGGCACGGGCACCGTCCAGCGGGCATTGACGGGCAGCGCTCCGCGCGGAACGCGGCCCATGATCGTCAGCACACGGGCATCGCGGTTCGCGCTGTCCTCGCTGGTTCGTAGCGCGGAAAGGGTGCCGGAATCACCCGTGACGATCGCTGCACGGACGGTAAGATAGGGAGTGCGTGGCGAGACACGGACCGTTGCCGTGTCACCGGACGCAGCGCCGGGCGTCACCACGATGTCGACGACGTTGTCATTCAGCACCATCGGCGAGATCGTCACGCGGGTGCCCAGCTCTCGTTCACCTTCGGGAAAGAGCGAGGCGTCGACGATGACACGGCCCGATATGCGTCTGATGCCTTTCGCGGCGAGCTGCCTGGCCAGACCTCGCAGCACGGTCAGCGGGTCGGCGTCGAGCGGGAGTCCGCCGTACGAATGATCGACGTTGGTATAGGCGAGCGTTCCGTCGGCGCCGGGGCGACCGGAAAGGTTGGGATCTCCGCTTGCCACCAACACGAGGTCGCCGTCGAGCGTGGTGCCCTTGAGCGGGCCCGTGCGATAGACGCGCGTGTGAAAACGGTGGTCGCGTCCGAGCAGCTCGATGGCAGTCCCGGTGGTGAGCAGCTTGGTGGTCGAGCCCGGGACGAACAGCCGGTCGCGATTCACCGAGTAGACCGTGGTCTTCGCACCGAGATCGTAGAACTCCATGCCCCAGACGGCGTGCGTGAATTCCGCCCGATCCATGACCTGCTGGATGCGCTGATCGAGGGTTCCCTGCGCATGCAGCGCCGGCGCGAACAGTGCTGCCAGCATCCAGCGCGAAACCAGGAGTTGTGTCATCTGTGCGCCTTGCGTGCGAGAGGAGTATGCGTCACGTCCGGGGATGTGGGCCCGCGCGAACGGCCGCGACGCGATCGAGGTTGTGATCCAGCCGTGACACGAACTCCGCAACCGTCTGCACGCTCCGAACGAAAAATCCGGGCTGGATCCGCTCCACGGTGTCGGTCGGCCGGTGATAGTCGGCATGGTCTTCGACGCCGAAGTAGACAAAGGGTATGTTCCTGTCTGCAAAAGAGCCTTGATCAGACTGATGAGTCCAGTTGGACTCGCCCCTGCCGGTGTCGTGCCCCAGCAGGAGCTTCACACTCGACACGGCGGCCGTGCTGTCAAGCAATGGCTTGAACACCGGGTACGGGCTCGCACCCGCCGCGTACAGCTCGCCGCGGGCATTGCGGCTCACCATGTCGAGGTTCACGTTCGCCACAATGCGCTCGAGCGGGACCGGTGGCGATTCGACGAACGCCTTTGAACCCAGATCACCGCTTTCTTCGCCGTCGAACAGGACGAATATGATCGAGTTCTCCGGCGCATGCCTCGCAAACCACTGCGCAAGGGCGAGCACGCCTGCGGTGCCGGAGGCGTTGTCATCGGCGCCGTGAAAGATCTCCCTGCCGCGGATTCCAAGGTGGTCGTAGTGCGCCGACACGACCACGTAGCGGTCGGCGTGTCGGGAGCCTCGCACCAGGGCCACGAGGTTCACTCCATGGATCACCGAGCCACTGCGATCCTTCGTCTGGAATGGCGCGGAAAAACTGTCTGCCCCCGGCGTGACACCTATCCGCGCAAGTGCCCGCAACAGGTAGGCCCGTGCGCGGGCGCCGCCTGGAGTCCCCACCCGCCGTCCTTCCATTGAATCGGCTGCGAGGGCGGAAATGTCCGCCATGAGTTGCGCGGAATCGAGCGCCGGGCTTTGGCCACGGACCGGCGCCGACCAGATTGGGACGCCGAGGGTGAAAAGTCCCGCAAGCGCGGCACGCCGCATTCCGCAGACACGGAGCATGCCACCAAGCTAGGCGCCGCACGCCCGGTTGACGAGGCGCGCGCCCGGCGTCAACGTCAGCGTTCGACGGCCACCGTCATGGCCATCCCTCTGGAGGACTTGCCGTGCTCTTTCGCCTGCTCGCCGCTTCCGCACTGATGTCAACCGCTCTCTCTGCCCAATCGCGCTTCGCGGCGCCGGCAGCGGCACCGTACGACTCGTCGCTCTTCCGTGCAATGCAGTGGCGCAACATCGGACCCTTCCGCGGTGGTCGCGCCAACGCCATTGCCGGAGTCACGGGCCAGCCGTACGTGTACTACGGCGGCTATACGGGCGGGGGTGTGTGGAAGACCGATGACGCAGGCCACAACTGGCGCAATATTTCCGACGGCTTCTTCCATACGAGTTCGATCGGGTCAATCGCCGTGGCGGAGTCTGATCCCAACGTCGTATACGTGGGCACGGGAGAACACGCGGTTCGCGGCCAGTCGTCGACATGGGGTGACGGCGTCTACAAGACCACCGACGCTGGCAAGACGTGGAAGCATGTCGGCCTCGCTGCCACGAGGCAGATCGCGCAAGTGCGCGTCCATCCCATGAATCCGGAGATTGTTTACGTCGCCGCCCAGGGCGACCGATGGAAGGGAACGCCCGATCGCGGTATCTATCGCTCGCTCGATGGCGGCAAGACGTGGGCGCTGGTGCTCAAGGGCGAGAACGCCACGAGCGGCGCGAGCGACCTCTCCATGGACCCGACCAATCCCCGCATCCTCTACGCCGCCTTCTGGGATCACCAGCGCCTGCCGTGGCAGGTACGGAGCGGCGGTCCGGGAAGCGGCATCTGGAAGAGCACCGACGGCGGCGACAGCTGGACGCGCCTCGGGGAGGGCCTGCCAAAGCTCCTGGGCAAGATCGGCGTGGCCGTTTCACCCGCGAATCCCGAGCGCCTGTTCGCCATCGTCGAGGCCGAAAAAGGTGGACTGTTTCGCTCCGACGACGCGGGCATGACGTGGCGTCTCCTCAGCGAGGACCGCCTGATCCAGACACGGTCCTGGTACTACATGAACATCACGGCGGATCCGGTCAACGCCGATGTCGTGTGGGTCATCAACGCCCCGCTCACGAAATCCATCGACGGCGGCCGCACCTTCACCACCCAGCCGTCATTGCACGGAGACAATCACCAGCTGTGGATCAACCCGAAGGATCCACGCTACCTGGCGAACGCAAATGATGGCGGTGCGTCGATATCGCTCGACGGCGGGAAGAGCTGGAGCACGCAGGACAACCAGCCGACGGCACAGTTCTATCACGTGATTGTGGACGACGCGTATCCGTACCGGCTGTACAGCGGGCAGCAGGACAACAGTGCTGTGGTGATCAAGAGCCGCAGCGACGGATTCGCCATCACGGCCGCGGACTGGTTTGACGGGCCAGGCTGCGAGAGCGCCAATATTGGCGTGGACCGCAAGAACCCGCGCTTTGTATACGGTGGGTGCTATCAGGGAATCCTGGATGAGCTCGACGTGCAGACCGGACTCAGGCGACAAATCATGCCGTGGCCGGAGCTCACCCTCACCGAGCCGACCGACAAGGTTCGCTATCGTTTCAACTGGACGGCGCCCGCCGTCGTGTCCCAGCACAACGCCAACACGGTCTACCACGGCGGCAATGTCCTGTTCCGCACGACCGATCGCGGCAAGACGTGGATCCCCATCTCACCCGACCTCACGCGCAACGACAAAGCGACGCAGGGATGGGGTGGAACGCCCATTACCAATGAAGGCGCTGGCGGAGAGGTCTACGGCACCATCGTGACCATCGCCGAATCCGCGCAGGACGCGAAAACGATCTACGTTGGAACGGACGATGGTCTCGTTCAGCTCACGCGTGACGGCGGCAAGACCTGGACGAACGTCACGCCGAGTGGAGTGGGAGTGGGGCTCTCCAACGAACTCGAAGTGTCGCCGCATGATCCCGGCACGGTGTACCTCGCATTCCGGCTCGACCGCCGCGGGGACTATGCGCCCTATCCAATGAAATCAGCCGACTACGGGAAGACCTGGACGCGGATCGCCGCGGGGCTGCGCGAAGGCGAGCCGGTGCGCGTGATTCGCGAAGATCCGGAGCGCAGGGGACTGCTCTATGCCGGTACGGAGACGGGGGTATATGTGTCATTCAACGGCGGGGCAAGCTGGCAGCCGTTTTCACAGAATCTGCCCGTAACGCCGGTGACCGGCCTCGAAGTACGCCATGACGACCTCTATGCTTCGACGGAGGGAAGGGCGTTCTGGGCGCTCGACGACCTGAGCGCCGTGCGGCAGCTGAGCGACGAAGTCGTTCGCAAGGCTGCGCACCTCTTCGCCCCGCGTGCGGCCCTGCTCGTCGGCGGCGGGAGCGGAGCGGCGCCTGGCGCCGGCCGCAACCCGCCCAGCGGCGCCACTGTGTTCTTCTCGCTTGCCGCTGTTCCGGACTCCTCAACCAGTATGCAACTGCAATTCCTCGATGCGCGCGGCGCGGTCCTGCGCACGTATCGCAGGGGTGGCGACGCAGCCGGCGGCGGGCGTGGAGGACGCGGCGGCGGAAGTGGAGCGTCGCTCGCCCCGCGCGCCGGACTCAACGCGTTTCAGTGGGACCTCCGGAGTGAGCCGCCCACCGCGCTCCCGGGAAACATCACCATCTGGGGCGCAACGGGCGGCGGGTATCGCGTTCCCCCCGGCCGCTATCAGGTGCGTCTCACGGTGGGCGCCCTCGTGCACACGCAGCCGCTGGAGGTCCGGCAGGACCCACGTCTCGGCACGTCCATTGGCGACGTCGCCTCGCGCGACACCGTTTCTCGCGCCATTGTCGCTCGCATTACCGAGATTCACGAATCACTGCTGCGCGTCCGCGACCTGAAGGACCAGGTCTCGAAATTCGTCGATCGCACGAAGGACGCCCCCACCGCCCCCGCCATTGCAGGCAAGGGAAAGGAAATAACGGGCAAGATTGACGCGATCGATCCGCGGCTCTCGACCAAGGCGGCGAACGGCCAGGACGTCATCAACTACCGCAACGGCATCAACGCGCAATACGCCTTCCTGCTGGGCAATATCGAAGGCAACGACGCACTCACACAGCCCATGCGCGAGCGCTTCGCCGAGCTCGAGAAAATGTGGAATTCGCTGAAGACGGAAATCGACGTGCTCGAGGTGCAGGACATCGGCGCGTTCAACAAGCTGCTGCAGGCGGCTCAGGTGGAGGGTGTGATCTTGCCGCGGCCCAAACCGAAGATCGCGATGTAGGTGCCTACTTGAAAAGATGGGGCACAAAGCGGGACGTGTTTCCCGTCACCCACCCATCCGACTCACGAATGCCCATCCCGCCCGCCTCCTGGCCGATCATCCAGCTGCCGAGCACGGGTCGTGAGCCATCGAAATCGGGGATGGGCCCGAGCTGCTGATAAACGAATCCCTCTTCACCGTAGTCGCCCCCCGCTCGCACTGTCACCGCGCCGCGTATGGACGGTGATGTTCGCCCCTTCGCGCGAAAGGAGCGGCTTGCGCACCCACTCGGTCAGTCCTCGAGGCTCACCGAAGTAGGCCGGCAGCAACCATGGCGAATCAGGAAAGAGTTCCCAGAGGATGGGGAGAATGCCCTTGTTCGAGAGAACCATCTTCCACGGCGGTTCAATGAACACGGCGCCGCTCGCAGCGATATGGGCACCAAATGGCTCGTGCATGATCCATTCCCACGGGTACAACTTGAAGAGCGTGGAGATGCGTTCGCCGTCCAGATCGCGATACTCTCCTTCCATCCCACGTCACCGATCGCCATCAGTCGCACGCCGTAGGCTGCCTGTGACGCGGTATCGGCCAGGTAGGCGGACGTCATGGCGTCTTCGCGGTCGTCCATCGACGTGAAGTGCACGATTTGTCCCTTCGGACCGGCCGGCGGCAGATATGGACGCATTTCTTTCCAGAGCGCGATGAGTCGCTCGTGGATCGAGTTGAACTGATCCGCATCGGGGAATGAACCCTTCAACCAGTCCCATTGGATGACGGCCGCCTCGAGCAGTGCGGTCGGCGTGTCGGCATTGTATTCGAGCAGCTTGGGCGGCCCGTCTCCGTCGTAGGCCAGATCGAACCGGCCATAGATGGAAGGAGGTTCCTTCTCCCAACTCGCTTCGATCAGCGGAATAGCTGCGTCTGGAATGTGGAGCTCGGCGTAGCGCTTCTTGTCTATTACGTGCTGAACCGCCTGCAGGCTGAGCGCATGCAACTCATTCGTCACGCGCTCGATCAGATCGATGGCGTCGGAGTCGAACCGGTAATACGTGCCTTCGGCCCAGTACGGCACACCACCCGGCGTGTGCCACGTGAGGCCCTGCAACTCCACTTTCGCGCGCCAGCCGGCGCGAGGCTCACACGTCAGGCGTTCCATCGCTCACGTACCGGCGGAGCCATGCCCCGCACCGATGCCCCCGAATCCCCCGCGCGTTGTTCCACTGGTCGCGCCCGCTGCGCCGCGAACGGCACTGCCCGCGCCCGTCGCTCCACCGACGCCTGCGCCGGGGGGAATGGCGAAGGCCCCTTGCGGCAGTGACCGGGCCTGGCCTCCGCCCGCCACATAACTCGAATACCCATTGCTGTAGAAGAGGAATGGCCGGGCGTAGCTGTGTCCGATCCAGATGCCATTGTGGTAGTAGCCGCGATGATCCACGGCGTACTGGCATGCTTCGGCATTATACGTGGCGGGAACGCACGGATCGGGCCTGTCGGTTCCGCACGTCGCGGCCACCAGCGCCGGAACCAGGGTGAGCGTGACTGTGGCAGAGCGCTTCATTCGAAGGGTTGGTGTAGTTGAAGCTCGAAGGCGCTATCTTGCGGGTTAATATGACCCCCGGTCCACGCCACGCGAAACTGAAGCTCGCCGGCACTGAGCCCGAGCGCCCGGCCGGCACTTCCCGGGAGCCGCCCGGCGGCGAGATCGCACGCAATCCGGGGATGCCGCTCGATCTGGACCTCGTACTCGCGCAGCACGTGAACCGGAGCGCCGTCGAACGACGCGCGGCCACGATTCCCACGCGCCGGACGGTCAAGAAGCAGTGGCAGGCCGCGTGGCTCCTGCGAGCAGTCTCGCTCATCGATCTGACGACGCTCTCGGGGGACGACACACGCGGCAACGTCCGCCGGCTCTGCGCCAAGGCGCGGCATCCCCTCCGCCCCAGCCTCGAACGCGCGCTGGGTGTGGAGGGACTGCACATCACCGTGGGCGCGGTATGCGTCTACCACCAGCTCGTCGCGACCGCCATCGAAGCCCTCGCAGGTTCCAGCGTTCCAGTGGCCGCCGTGAGTACGGGGTTTCCCTCCGGCCTGTCACCGCTTGAGACGCGCGTTTCCGAGATACATGCGAGCGTGGCGGCAGGCGCGCGTGAGATAGACATCGTCATCACGCGCGGCCATGTGCTCACGGGCGACTGGCACGCGCTCTATGACGAAGTGCGCGCCTTCCGTGATGCTTGCGGCGACGCACATATGAAGGCGATCCTCGGGACGGGTGAGCTTGCAACACTCACCAACGTTGCGCGAGCCTCAATGGTGGCGATGATGGCGGGCGCTGACTTTATCAAGACCAGCACCGGCAAGGAGGGCGTGAATGCCACGCTCCCCATTTCCCTTGTCATGGTGCGCATGATCCGGGAGTTCTTCGATCGGACCGGCTTCCCCATCGGATACAAGCCCGCCGGCGGGATTCGCTCGGCCAAGAACGCGCTCGAGTATTTGTACCTCATCAAGGAGGAACTCGGCGACCGCTGGCTGCGCGCCGACCTCTTCCGTTTTGGCGCCAGCGGACTTCTCACCGACATCGAACGCCAGCTCGAGTATTTCGTCACCGGGCGATACGCCGCCGCCCATCGCCAGCCGATGGTCTAGGCACCACAAAATGGCTACCACCGTTCCCGAGATTTTCGACACAATGGAATACGGGCCGGCGCCCGAAAGCGACAAGCCGGCTCTCGCGTGGCTGGAGCGCCATCAGTCCACGTTCGGTCACTTCGTAGGCGGGGCATGGACCACGCCACGGAAGGGTGGGCTGTTCGAGGTGATCAACCCCGCATCGGGGAAGGTGATCGCGAGAGCCACGCAAGGCACCAAGGCGGACGTGAACGCCGCCGTCCGGGCGGCTCGCAACGCCCTTCCTGCATGGCAGGGGCTGACCGGCCACGCGCGCGCGCGCCATCTGTATGCCATCGCTCGCAGCGTTCAGCGCAACGCGCGGCTGCTTGCGGTCCTTGAGACGATCGACAATGGCAAGAGCATTCGCGAGACGCGCGACATCGACATTCCCCTCGTTGCTCGCCACTTCTATCACCACGCCGGCTGGGCTCAGCTGTTCGAGAGCGAGTTCGCGGGCCACGAATGCGCCGGCGTGGCCGGGCAGATCATTCCGTGGAACTTTCCGCTGCTCATGCTCGCCTGGAAGGTCGCGCCCGCTCTCGCCGCGGGCTGTACGACCGTTCTCAAGCCCGCGGAATTCACTCCGCTCACCGCACTGGCATTCGCCGAGCTGGCCCATGAGGCCGGGCTTCCTCCGGGTGTGCTCAACATCCTGACGGGCGACGGCACTACGGGCGCCGCACTCGTCGATCATCCCGATGTCGACAAGCTCGCCTTCACGGGCAGCACCGAGGTGGGGCGCCTCATCCGCAAGGCAACAGCCGGGAGCGGCAAGAAGCTCTCGCTCGAACTGGGCGGCAAGAGTCCATTCATCGTGTTCGAGGACGCCGATCTCGACAGCGTTGTCGAAGGCGTAGTGGACGCCATCTGGTTCAACCAGGGGCAGGTCTGCTGCGCCGGGTCGCGCCTGCTCGTTCAGGAAGGGATCGCCGAGCGATTGATCGAAAAGCTCCGCGTGAGAATGGAACGGCTTCGCGTGGGCTCACCGCTCGACAAGGCCGTGGACATGGGCGCGATCGTCGCACCTGTACAGCTCGAGCGCATCAGGTCGCTGGTGCAGCAGGGAGAGCGCGAGGGCGCCGAGATGTGGCAGCCGAGCTGGGCCGTGCCGACGGAGGGTTGTTTCTATCCGCCGACGCTCTTTACGAATGTGTCGCCCAGCAGCACGATCGCGCAGGTGGAAATCTTCGGGCCGGTTCTCGTGTCAATGACGTTCCGCACGCCTGACGAGGCGGTGGCGCTGGCGAACAACACACCGTTCGGGCTCGCCGCGAGCCTCTGGAGCGAGAACATCAATCTCGCTCTCGCCATCGCCCCAAAGGTCAAGGCCGGCGTGGTCTGGATCAACTGCACGAACCTGTTCGACGCAGCAGCCGGCTTCGGCGGCTACAGGGAATCCGGATACGGGCGGGAGGGCGGCCGTGAGGGAATGTGGGAATATCTCAAGGGCAGTTGGGAGTCGAGAGTCGAGAGTCGGGAGTCGGGCGCTGCGACGGCGAAGAAGCGCACTCTCGATTCCCGCCTCCCACCTTCCAACTCTCGACTCTCGATTGCCGACTCGCGACTGCCGTTAATCGATCGCACTCCCAAGCACTTCATCGGGGGACGGCAGGCGCGGCCGGACTCGGGTTATTCCATGCGCGTTGCGGGCACGGATGGAAGGCCCCTCGGCGATGTGGGCGAGGGAAACCGCAAGGACATTCGCAATGCCGTCGAGGCCGCGCGGAATGCGGGGGGCGCCTGGGCGCGCAGCCCGGGTCACAGCCGCGGACAGATTCTCTACTACGTCGCAGAGAATCTGTCGGCGCGCGCTGCCGAGTTCGCCTCACGCCTGCTCGACATGACGGGGCAGGACGGCAAGCCGGAGGTGGACGCGGCCATCGCGCGTCTGTTCACTTGGGCGGCATGGGCCGATAAGTGGGATGGGCAGGTCCACCAAACGCCGATTCGCGGCGTGACACTCGCCATGAACGAGCCTGTCGGCGTCGTCGGCATCGCGTCACCAGCGGCGTTCCCCCTCCTCAGCTTCGTCTCGCTCGTCGGCGCCGCCGTTGCCACGGGTAACACCGTGGTCGCCGTGCCGAGCGAGCCGCATCCGCTCGCCGTAACCGACCTGTATCAGGTGCTTGAAACAAGCGACGTTCCCGCGGGAGTGCTGAATATCGTCACAGGCCACCGTGACGAACTCGCGAAGGTGCTGGCCGAGCACGACGACGTTGACGCAATCTGGTATTTCGGCTCGCCAGAAGGGGTGAAGCTGTGCGAGCTGGCAAGCGTTGGAAACATGAAGCAGACATGGTGCGAGGCCTTCTGGCGGGACTGGCCGAACGACGTGCAGGGTGAGGGGCGGGAGTTCCTGCGGCGCGCAACACAGGTCAAGAATATCTGGATTCCTTACGGGGAGTGAACGTCCAGCCTCGTATCTCGGCTGCCGCTGATTCGTGTTCGATACCATTGTTGCCGGCCTCGGCGCCGTAGGCAGCGCCGCCGCGTTCCGTCTCGCCAGCCGCGGCAACCGCGTGCTGGACCTCGATCGCTTCGCGCCCCCGCATGCGCTGGGATCGTCACACGGCAAGTCGCGCATCATTCGCGAGGCATACTTCGAGAACCCGTTGTACGTGCCCCTCGTCCAGCGTTCTTATGAATGCTGGACGGAGATCGAAGCACTCGCCGGGCGGCAACTGTACACGCGGACCGGAGGGCTGATGATCGGGCCGCCGGACGGAACCGTGGTCGCCGGCGCCCGCTCGAGCGCACTCACCCACGATCTCCCTTTCGAAAAGCTGTCGGCCAAAGAGCTGCAGCTCCGGGTGCCCGCCTTTCGTCCAAGCGCCGGAACGGTCGCGATTTGGGAGCCCCGCGCTGGAATTCTCGCCCCCGAGGCGGCCATTGAAGCCCATCTCGCGCTTGCCCGAGCGAGCGGCGCCGAGTTGCGCTTCGACGAGCCGATGCTGTCATGGCGCGCCACTCGCGACCAGGTCGAAGTGGCGACGCCAAAGGGAACCGTGCGGGCTGGAGAGTTGGTTATTGCTGCCGGCGCCTGGGCGCGCGACTTGCTGAGCGACCTCGCGCTTCCGCTGACCGTGGAGCGTAACGTCGTCTACTGGTTCAATCCAGCGAGCCCCACACAGTCATTCAGTCCGGAACGCTTCCCCATCTTCATCCATGAGTTCGCGCCCGGCCGGGCATGGTACGGCTTTCCCGACGTCGGCGACGGCGTCAAGGTCGCGCTCCACCACCAGGGAGAATCCACCCATCCCGACTCGGTGCGTCGGACCGTGGGTGACGAGGAGATTGCTGTCCTGCGCGCGTTGCTGGAGCGCTATATCCCCGAGGCGAATGGCCCGTTGCGCGAAACGGCCATATGCATGTACACGAACACGCCGGACGAGCACTTCATCATAGACCGGCACCCGGCGTACCCGCAGATACTTGTCGCCAGTCCATGCTCAGGGCATGGTTTCAAGTTCGCCAGTGCAATTGGCGAGGTCATTGCGGACCTCGTGACCGGTCGAACGAGCCGGTTCGATTTGCGGCCATTCTCGCTCAGCCGGCTACGACGGGCCGGTGCGGGATCCGCGTGAACTTCACCGGTTACGGGCTGCGCAACGGCGTGGCGGTTGTGACCAATGGCAAATTCTTCCTGGACCATTCCTGATATGAGCCGTCGTACAGTTTCACGGGATAGCCCAGATATCGGGACATGAAATAGGTGAAGCTGGCGCGATAGCCTACGAGGCAATAGGCGGCCACGGTGTCGCCGGGCACAACACGCTGAGCCCACATGCGCGCCA
>DASZZO010000156.1:0-3412 GCA_035544915.1 Gemmatimonadaceae bacterium
ACTCGCCGGGCTGATACACCTGGCCGAAGACCGTCACGACGTTGTGCCGGAGCTCGCCGACGGTGAAGACCTGGACGATATCACCGTCCGCGAGGATCACACGCGAAAGCGAGTCGAGGCTGCCATTGAGTTCAACGTCCACCTTCACGCGCTCGATCCCCGGCGCGCGCCTCTCGGCGGGAAGCACGCGATCGATCTGCACGCGCTCGATGGACGCCACGGGCAGCAACCCTCCGGCGAAACGCAGCAGGTCGCTGAACCCTTCGCCGGGGCGAAGTTCAAACATCCGCTCGCGTCGCACGGCGCCTTTTACGGTCACCGCGCGTGCATTCAGCCCGACGTAGACGACGTCGCCCTGTTCCAGGCGCATGTCGCCGCGCGCGTCACCCTTGAGCAGGTAGTCGTAGAGATCGAGCGATTCTACGATCTTGCCACCCCTGCGAAGCTCCACCGCGCGGAAGGACCCGCGATCGGTGGGCCCGCCGGCCCGCGCGAGCGCGTGGAAAACAGTGGCCAGGGCGTTCACCTGGTATGCGCCCGGGCTCTCCACTTCGCCAATTACGAACACCGAGTTGCTGCGGAGGCGCGCGACGGAGAGGTCGAGGCGGGCGTCGCCATTCGCCAAACCGCTGTATGATTTCACCATGCGGGACTTCAGCACGGCGCGGGCCGCATCGAGCGTAAGGCCGGCAAGGGGGACCTGGCCTACCTGCGGGATTATGACCGTGCCGTCTCGACGTACTTCGAGCTGGTAGGCGAGTTCGACTTGTCCCGTCAGCACGAGCTGCAGCTGGTCGCCCAGCCCAAGGCGATACGCGGCGTCGACGGGACCCGAGGTGACGGGATCGAAGGATGTACTCGCACGATCGAAGATATCCTTGCCGAATGTGCTGCCGGCCCTCGCGATGCGTCGTTCGGCGGTCCGCCGCGCCGGATTCGCGAGCGAGTCGTCGGCCGCGAGGTCGCCCACGGCGAGCAACCCGAGATTGACCAGCGCCTTTGTGAACTCGCTTGTCTGCGCCGCTTCCACCATCACCGGCGCCTGAACGCCCGGCCGGCTCGCGGTTGCGAAATAGGCATCGGCGAGTGCGGGGTCGTAGCCGGCGGAGCGCAAACGATCGCGAATCTGTTGCTCTGTGAGCCCCGATCGCCTGATCGCATCGGCAATCTGCTCATTTGACGCCGGGCGGCCGAGCGCGGCGGCCGCCTGCTGGGCCGCGGTGGGCTGCGTGGGGGTGACGACGGCGCGCGGAATGGTGTCCGGCGGCGTCGGGGGAGGGTTCTGCGCGAACGCGACGCTCGCGGTGAAGAGTGGCAGTAGAAGCGCTGCGCCGAGGCCGCGCGGAGAGCGGATCGGGGAGGACTCCTCCGCGCTTGCGAGAGTCATGGCTTCAGCGTTCACCCTGTGCACAGGGTGAAACCTTACCGGTTGCGGGGCTGGGGGCAACGCTGCTGCGTGTGAGGCGTGCGGCGTGCAGGGCGTCGTGGCGCTGGAGGCGCGGAGCGCCGCAGGCCTTCAGATCTTCCGAAGCGTCAACCTCTCTGCCGCCGCCGTGACGGCATTCACCAACTCCGGGGCGCCCGTGAACTCGCCCGGCTTCACCCCCCACGATCGGCGTGGCAGTTCGGCGGCCTCTTCCAGCCCGCTGCCGAGCAGCAGATAGAACCAGCGGTCGCTCCTGGAGAACAGCCAGAGGTCGAGCATGGGCGAGAGCGTGAGCTGCTCCTCTGGCGTGTACACGGCGATCTCAACCCCTGCAGAGGTCGTGAGTGGAACCTTGAGCCGCGCCACCGCCTCGGTGACTTCCGCCAGGTGCAGCCCCTCGCCGATGAACTTGTGACCAGTGCGCAGGCAGTGCATTGCGAGGTCCACCGTTTCCGGCATCTCTCCAGCGAGCGAATGGAACAACTCCACGGAGCGTTCGGGACTGGCCACGATCTCTGCGACATGCAGATCGCCTTCCTTCCGGAACGCGAAGCGATTCGTGAACTCTCCGAACCGGTTCTCGGCGGGCGTGTCGGTGTGGTGGGAACGAAAAAGCATTCTCGCTACTGTCCGGCGCCGGGCAGCGTTGCGGCGAGTGATCGCGCGCGGGCGAGCAGTCGGTCGCGGGTGTTGTGTGCGGGATCGTCGATCACCTCGTCGAGCAGGCGCTGCAGGACGTGTCCCAGCGCGGGGCCGGAGGCGATACCGGCGGCGAGCAAGTCTTCGCCGTCCACGGCGAGGTCGGCCAGCTCGATGGGATCGCGATAGGCAATCGTGTTCGCCAGTGCGCCAAATGTCTCGAGCCGCGCCATCATTTCGGAGTCTGGTGCGCGGGCGAGCCGGGCGCGCCAGAGGGCCGTCGTGAGCGCGACGAACGCGGCGGTGCGGGTGCGGCCAACACGCGCGACCCACCGGCGAATGCTCCCGGCGTCGGGCGTGCCGTGCTTCAGCGCATCGTCAATGGCGGCGCCGAGCTCGTGCCGGGCGGCGGCCAGGTGCGCTATCCAGGCGCTGTCGGCGTTGGAGAATCGGAGCGCCTTTGTTGCATCGGCGGCCGCGCCGGCACTCTCGCCAAAGAAGAGCATCGCGAGGCGGTCGAGCATGGCGCCCTTGGTGGTACCGCCGCCTTGTGTGGCGGCGGCCTCACCGCTCGCTGCCCTGTGGGCGATTCCGCCGCCCTTATGGGCGGTTCCACCGCCCTTGTGGGCGGTGCCACCACGGGGCAGGTGATCCAGCGCCTCGAACCGTTCGCGCGGGGCGTCGGCAATGGCCGGCACGAGCGTCTGCAATGCACCCGTTGACTTCCACCACCCGAGGGCCACGCTGGCGTGCTCGACCTGCAGCATCGTCTTCTCCATCTCCTGTTTTACACGCTCCGGCGAGAGTCTCCCGAGGAACGGCGCGGATGCCACGATGGCCTTCAGGGTCTCCGGCTCGATGTGAAACGTGAATCGCGCGGCAAACCGGATGGCGCGCAGGGCGCGCAGACGATCCTCACGCATTCGCGCCTCGGGATCGCCAACCGCGCGCACCAGGCCGCGCTGGAGATCGACCTGCCCCTCGAAGGGATCGCGCAACTCCTCGGTCTTTGGGTGATACGCGATGGCGTTCACCGTGAAGTCACGCCGCGCGAGGTCGTCGTCGAGAGAGGCGCCAAACTCCACCACGGCGTGGCGGCCGTCGGTGCGCACGTCGCGCCGGAAAGTCGTGACTTCGTGCAGTACGTTCGATTGGTCGAATACGCCCACAGTGCCAAACTCCACTCCTATCGGCACCGTCCGCTTGAAGACTCGTATCACCTGTTGGGGCGTGGCAGCGGTGGCCAGGTCCCAGTCGAGGTGGGCGTGACCGAGCAGTGCATCGCGCACGGCGCCGCCCACGCACCAGGTTTCGAAGCCGGCAGATTCTAGGATCGCGGCGATCTTT
>DASZZO010000157.1:0-31059 GCA_035544915.1 Gemmatimonadaceae bacterium
AAGTTCCGGTTGCCGAACGTTCCCCCTGGTGCGCGATTGAGGGCGGCGAACTCCATTTTGAGTCCGTACGCCTGCGCAAGCGCCGTGAGCGAGCCGATCACGATGACCGCCGCAAGCACCCGCGCAAGGGCGCCCCCGAGGCCCGCCGCGGCCAGCCGGCGGGCAGACCAGAACACCATGGCGCCGCTGACCGTAATGGAGAGCGCCCGGAACGCCAGCCAATGATTGCCGGCGAACAGCGCTGAAACGACTGAGAGCGCCACCCACGCCGCGACCGCGATGTCTGCGCGCGCAAGCACCGCGCGTTTCGCCCCCGAGAGAAGCAACATGCCTCCCAGGAGTGCGGAGACGTGCAGCGCGAGTTCCTTGGGCGCGAAGAAGCGGTCGAGGTCGAACAGCCGGTAGGGGCGCACTGCGAGCACGGCCGCGACCGCTCCCGCAATGAGCACGGAGAACGCTGCCCGGTCCCGCAGGCGTGGCGCCTGCGCCCGGGCCACGGGAGATCCGTTTAGTGAGGTCATGTCGTATCCCCTGCGAACATACACCCATGGAGATGCGGCATGACCATTCCCTCTTTCTCACGGCGTACGCTTCGAATCGCGGCAATCGCGATTCTGGGCATCGCCTCCGCAGCAGCTGTCACGCGTCGCGTGCTGGCCTCGGACCACCAGGACACCCCCGAGGTGGAACTCAATCCACGCATGGACCTCGACGACGTGTTCGCCTTCCCCGGCTCGAGCGCCGACCGCATTGTGCTGGTGATGGACACGTCTTCACCGATTGCCGGACAGAACGCCTCGTTCGACCCGAATCTTCTGTATCAGTTCAAGATCGACAACACCGGTGACGCCGTCGAAGACCAGGTTATTCAGGTGACGTTCGACGGTGGAACCGGCGCCAACCAGAAGTTCACCGTTCGCGGTCCTGTCGCACCGGCGTCGACCGGAACCAGAAACACCCTGCTGAGCACGGGTCAGACCGTGACGGGCAACGTCGGAAGCGTTGTTGGTTCGGCCCCCGGCATCCAGGTCTTCACTGGCCTGCGCGCGGATCCGTTCGTGATCGACCTAGAACAGTTCTTTGCGATCATTCCTGACCGGCGTCCGTCGCTTGGCCCGCTCTCGACGCCGTCGACCCCGACCGCGACCGCGTTCAGGAACCCGGGCGTTGACTTCCTGCGGCCGTTCAACGCGCTCGTCATTGTGATCGAGCTCCCGAAGTCGATGCTGCTCGCAAGTACCGACCCCACGGCCAAGATCGGCGTATGGGGCACGATCAGCCGCTGACCGAACGCGATCCTTCTGAACGCGATCCTTACATCACCGAAGAAAACAGGAGTACTACGCATGCAACTGCCTATCCCCGCGCGAATGCTGCTCGCGACACTAGCGCTGCCGCTCATCTCGGCGTGCAAGAACGACAACAACACCATTACCGGCACGGGACCGAACCCTGATCGCGTGTACGTACAGGTACAGCGCCTCGGCAACCCGCTCGTGAGCGAGGTGTTCTTCCCCAAGCGTGATCATGCGCTGCACGGCAGCACGGCTCCATCCACAGACGTAGCCAATGGATTCGCTGCCAAGATCAAGGCATTCACCGACGCCTTCAACCGCGGCAATACAATCGGCAACACACTGGGTAGCGTGCTGGTGCCCGACATGCTGATGGTTTTCCCGAACCGCGCCGCGTCATCGGCCGGCTGGCTCAGCTGGGCGCTCGCAAGCGGCTATGGCGGGCGCAAGCTGTCCGATGATGTTGTGACGGCCGGCCTCACCGCGATCTTCGGCAACCTGCTCGATCCGAATGCCACGGTGCTGGCTGGCCTCACCTCGGACAATGTCAGTTACGGTGGGCGAGCGTATCTGGCCACGTTCCCCTACCTCGAACCGGCGCGTTGATGCGCCGCTGGATACTCCTCTCGGCCGGCACGCTCGCGATTGCGGGCGCGGCCGGCCGCGTGGCCCTGGCCCGGGCGCCTCGCAAGGCGGTATCCGCCGGCGCCACGCGAGCGTCGGGATTCTCGGAGCGCACCGAGCGTGACGAGCAGATTCGCGTGTGGCATCAGGCCCTGGATGCCGACCCGACCAGCGCCGCCGCACTGGGGCAGCTCGCTGCGTTGCACCTGCAGCGAGCCCGTGAGGGCGGCAGCTGGGACGACTATCTTACCGCCGAGCGGTACGCGCGCCGGTCGATCGCAAAGCGCACCAACCGCAATGCGAAGACGGCCGTTACGCTCGTGTCCGCCCTTCTCGCGCAGCATCGTTTTGTCGAAGCACGCGATGCGGCCGCGGCGCTCGTGCGTCGCGAGCCCGACATCCCGCAGTATCGCTCACTCCTGGGCGAAGTGGCCATGGAGCTGGGAGACTACCCGACGGCGGGGATGATGCTCGACTCGCTCTGGAGCGAGCGCGCGATTCTTTCAATTGCTCCCCGTCTCGCGCGGTGGTCGGAGCTGAATGGCCGGTCCGGCGAGGCACGGCGCCTGTTGGAGACCGCGCGCGATGAGGCCCTCTCCCGGACCGACGTGCCGAGTGAGACAAAGGCGTGGTTCCAGTTTCGCGTGGGAGATCTGGCTCTTCGCACGGGTCGACTGCGCGGCGCCGAGTCAGCGTTCCGTGCCGGACTGGTCATAGAGCCCGATGATCCGCGCCTCCTCTCCGCCATGGCGCGCCTGTCTGCCGTGAGCGGAAAACCGGCCGAGGCGATCAGCTGGGGCGACCGCGCGATTGCCACGCAACTCGATCCAGGCACGCTCGGAGTTGTGGGCGACGCCTACGCAACGCTCGGTGACCGCGCCAAGGCGGCGGAATACTTCCGCACGATGGAAGTCGCAGTGACGGCCCAGCCGGGGCCGTTTCACCGGGCATGGAGTCTGTATCTGCTCGACCACAACAGCCGGGTCGACGACGTCCTGCAGAAGGCGCGGGCAGAGCTGCGGCAGCGACGCGACATCTATGGGTACGACCTGGTCGCCTGGGCGCTGCACCGCGCGCATCGGGACCGTGAAGCAACGTCGTCGATGCGCAGCGCACTCCGGCTCCGAACGCCTGACGCAATGCTCTGGTTCCACGACGGAATGATCGCCCGTGCAGTGGGAGACGTATCGAGGGCTCGCACCTCTCTCCAGCGGGCGCTTTCGCTGAATGCGCATTTTCACGCGTCCCAGCCGGCCGAGGCACGTGCAGTTCTCGATTCACTTGCGCAAGGACGCTGAGCCGTGTCGGAGCTCTGGGCATTTCTGCAACTCGGATTCCACCACATCGTGGCGCTCGATGCGGCAGACCACATCCTGTTCCTGCTCGTGCTTGCGGCCATCTATCGCGGGCGTGACTGGCGCACGGCACTGTGGGTGATCAGCGCATTCACGGTGGGCCACTCGGTGACGCTGGCACTCGCGGTCACCAACGTGCTGATGGTGCCGGCAAGGCTGGTCGAGTTCCTCATACCGGTCACGATCGTGCTCACGGGTCTCGAGAACCTTCTGCTGCGCGAACGCACCGCGTCGGGCAGCGGCGCGCGGCATCGTCCCCTCTTCGCGGGTGCGTTCGGTCTCGTGCACGGCGCGGGGTTCGCGGGATATCTCAAGAGCCTTTTTGTCGAGCGTATTGCGGTGCCGTTGTTCGGTTTCAACATTGGCATCGAGCTCGGGCAGATCGTTGTGCTGATGGCCGCGGCCGCACTCTTTGCGGCGATCGATCGCGCCCTGATGCTCCTTCCGGCGCGAGTCCGTGCGCGCGAGCCATTCCATCTGCGTCTGATCGGTGTGTCGGCGCTCGTCACGATCGTTGCCTCGGGCTGGGCGTGGGACCGTTGGCCGCGATGATCCGGCGAGTGGTCGCAGGCTGGACGCGGGCGGCGGGCGCCGCCCTCGCCGCGCTGATGGTTTTTTCACGCCTCGCGGTTGCCCACCCCATACACACCACGCTGACGGTGATCACGCCCGACGAGGCCGGTCGCGTGCTCACGCTCAACATCCGCGTCTTTGTGGACGATTTCTCGGCGTCCGTGGCCCGCTTTGCCGGCCGCACACCGCCTGCCGACTCGTCGGTTCTTCCCGACGAAGCACGCCGGTATGTCCATGCGCACTTTAGCGTAAGCGGCAGGACCGGCGAGGCTGTCGCGCTCGAACCGTGCGGCGTGTCACGCTCCCGGGAGGTCTATTGGCTTTGCTTCCGTGCCAGACTCCCCTCCAGTGTGCATGGTGCGAAAGTCCGGAATCAGATGCTCACCGAACTGCACGCCGACCAAGTGAACATCGTCCAGCTCGAAGACGGCGCCCTCCGCCGGAGCTTTCTCTTCACCAGGGGGAGCGACCCCTCGGCATTGCCCTGACGGAGCATTTCTCGCCGTTTGCGAGTAAATTCACCGGAGGAGTTCTGAACCGACCATGGAGGGCGGATGCCGCTGTACGACGACAAGAAAATTCAGAATCTGGTGAAGAAACTGACCAAGCAGCCCAAGCCGAAGACCGAGGTCGGCAAGACATATGACAAGACCGCGCCCAAGCGCGGTGCCGACGACCAGGAAGTCGAGCGCGACAAGTTTTTCAAGGAGATGAAGCGGCGGGAGTTCTGAAACCCGCCGGACCCTCCGGCCCGTAGGGAGGGAGGTAAGAACCCCCTTCCGGGAGCAAGAGCCTCCATGTGGGCCATACTGCGTGTCGTTCTCTTCGAGTGGATTCTCGCGCGACTCGGCCTTCGCTGGCTGGTCGCATTGCTGGTGGCGGTCCCGCTCGCCCTCGTGTTTTTCCTCGGCATCCCGATGCTCCTCGTCCTGGGCGCCGTTATCTTTCTGGCATGGCGTTTCGTGCGGAGGCGGTATCCCCCTCAGCCCGGCCAGGCGCCTGACGTGATGTAGCCCTCAGGCGGGCGCAGGATGCTCGTCCAGCGCGAGCATTCGCCGCAAGACTTTCCCGATGAGGGATTTCGGTAACTCCTTCCGGAACACCACCTTGGCCGGAACCTTGTAGAAGGCGAGGTTCTTCTTGCAATACTCACGGATGTCCGCTTCGGTCGCCGTCATGCCGGCTCGCAACACCACGAACGCTACGGCGATCTCTCCGTGGGCGGGGTCGGGAAACCCTCTCACGCCGACCTCGGCCACCGCTGGATGCGTCGCGATGGCCTCCTCGAGTTCGCGCGGCCATACCTGCATGCCGTTCGCCTTGATGAGGTCCTTCTTGCGGTCGACGATGAACAGGTAGCCGTCGTCGTCGAAGTATGCGAGGTCGCCGCTGCGCAGCCACCGGATACCAGCGGCATCGGTCCAGACCATCTCCGCAGTTCCCTCGGGGTTTTTCCAGTATCCCTTCATGATCTGCGGCGCGCGCAGCAGCATCTCGCCCACCTCCTTCGTCGGCATTTCCTTTGTCGGATCCTCCGCGTCAACGACTTTCACGACGACATCCGGGAGCGGCATCCCGATCGACCCTTCCTTCGACGGCCCGCTCAACGGATTCACGCAGGCCGCGATCAGCGATTCCGTCAGGCCATATCCCTCGAGGATCCGCGCGCCGCTCACCTCCTCGAAGCGGCGCTTGGTTTCAGCCATGAGGGGCGCGGCACCACTGGCGCACACCTTGAGCGATCTGAAGCTCACCTTGTGGCTCTTGACGTGCGGGTGATTGAGCAGAGCATTGTACAGAGTCGGAACTCCTGCGAACACCGTCGGCTTCACGCTCGCGATCGTCTTCACGACATCGTTCAGGTCTCGTGGATTCGGGACGAGCGCGATTGGATTGTGGCCGATGAACGTTGACGATTGCACCGCGCAGGCTCCGTACGAGTGGAACATGGGCAACGGCATCATATAGACGCTGGTCCATGGCTCGATCGCTGGCCCGAGCCACGCGCGAATCTGCAGTCCGCTCATCACGAGCGCCTGGTGCTCGCCCATCACGCACTTCGGCGCGCCGGTGGTACCCCCGCTCATGAGGAGAATCGCCGTATCGCCGGGGGCTGGCGGCTTCCCGGACGATCGCTGTCCGTCGAACTGGGCGAGCAGGTCTGCCAGCGCCGGGTCTCCGTCACGACGAGTGATGCGGTGCCCACCCTTCCGCTCCACGAACAGCGTAAATGCAAGGCGAACCAGCGCGGGAAAATATTCCTTGATGTTCGTCGTGACGATCCGCTTCACGGGCGTTTGCGCTTGCACCTTCTTCAAGCGCTCATAAAAGGACGTCAGCGTCACGACCACCTGGGCGTCGATCGTCCCGAGCGGCCCGGTGAGCTCCTCCTCGGTGTAAATCGGATTGAGTGGCGCAAAGATGGCCCCGAGCTTCCACGCGCCGAGTTCGGCGATGAAGAACTGCGGGCAGTTGGGGAGCAGCGCCGCCACGCGGTCACCGCGCTTCACGCCGAGCGTGGCGAGGGCGGCGGCGAACGCATCGGACGTGCGCTGAAGGTCGGCGACCGAGAACGGGCGCCCCTTGAACAGGAAGGCCGCGTGTTCCGGCCGTTCGCGGACAGTATCGTTCACGTAGTCGAGCAGCGTGCGAGCCGGGTACGGCGCCAGCGAATGGGGGACGCCCGGATCGTAGTGTGCCAGCCAGGGAAACTCACTCATAAGAATTTATTCATCGGTGCAATTCCGGCTTCTCCGCGCTAGGTTCTGACGGTTCGCCACTCCTGCAATGTAGCCGCGATTTTCCCGATGAGAGCCAATATGCAGTCGTCCCTCGCTCGTCAGGTCCTGGTCTCGTTCGCAGCGCTGGCAATGCCGGCGGTCGCATCGGCGCAGGCCGCGATCCCCGTGGACAATCCCTCCATGCGCCGTGCCCTCGACGGGATCAAGGCATGGAATGCCTGGACGCTCGAGCAACAGGTCTCGATCTGTGAAATCCCGGCCCCGTCGTTCAAGGAGCAGGCGCGCGGCGCCGAGTTCCGCAAACGTCTCATCGCGCTGGGATACCCGAACACCCGCATCGATGTGGTTGGCAACGTCATCGCGGAGCGGGCCGGCAGCGGGAACGGACCAACGGTGATGATCGCGGGGCACCTCGACACCGTGTTCCCGGAAGGCACGAATGTGAAGGTGAGGCGCGAGGCCGATAAGTTCACGGCACCCGGAATCAGCGATGATTGCCGCGGCCTCGCCGTGGTACTCGCCGTGGCGAGGGCACTCAACGAAAACCGCGTCACGACGACCGGGAAAATCATCCTTGTGGGAGATGTGGGCGAAGAAGGGTCCGGTAACCTGCGCGGAGTCCGCCAGCTCTTTACCGGCGAGTACAAGGGCAAGGTTGACTATTTCATCTCGGTGGAGGGGCTTGGGCTGCACGTGACCGATCGCGCCGTTGGCAGCAAGCGTTACAGCGTGAAGTTCACCGGGCCGGGCGGACACAGCTACGGCGCGTTCGGGATGCCGAGCGCGATCCACGCCATGGGCCGCGCCATTGCGGGCATCTCCGACGTTCAGGTGCCCGCGACGCCAAAGACCACCTTCAACGTGGGAGTGGTGAGTGGCGGAACGTCGGTCAACTCTATCGCCGGCGAGGCTGCCATGGAGGTAGACATGCGCTCTGAGTCGTGGGACTCGCTCGAGCAGGTGGAGGCGGCGATCCGCCAGGCAGTCGAGACGGGCCTGGCCGCCGAAAACGCGCGCTGGCCCAGGTCGCCCGCACGCATCACCGGGCGGTACGACACCATTGGAATTCGCCCGCTACCCGCCAAGCCGCAGACCGACGAGTCGCCGATTGTCCGGACCGCGCTGGACGCGGCTAAGGCCCTTGGCGAACGTGTTCCCACGGGTGCGGGCAGCACCGATTCGAACTTGCCGATGAGTTTCGGCGTGCCGGCAATCACGATCGGCGGTGGGGGTAAGGGCGAGGGCGCCCACGCGCTCACCGAATGGTACCAGGATGGCCCCGACGGGTATAAGGGCCCTCAGTGGGCGCTGCTCATCGTGGCGGCTTTGTCCGGAATGAGCGCGAGCGTCACACCCTGAATTCGTCCTCTCTGTCTGGAGCATCAAATCCGGTGATTTCCATCTTTTGCAGGCGCGGCATCGCCGCGGCGCTGATCTTTATCTGCGCCGCAACCGACGCCTTCGCGCAACAAGCGGCACCGCCAAAATTCGACCGCACTGGTGTGGGTGACACGTCCATCTTCGCCCCGCTTGTGCTGGTCGCGCCGACCCTCATGCGCGCCGCAAGCGGTGCGCCAGGATCGAAGTACTGGCAGAATCGGGCCGACTACGACTTGCGCGCCACCCTCGATACGGCGGCAAAGACGGTCTCGGGTGAGATGACGTTGCGCTACACGAACAACTCTCCCGACACGCTCACGTTCATCTGGCTGCAGACCGAGCAGAACGCCTTCCGTCCCAACTCGCTCAACTCCCTGATCTTCCCCCAGAACTCGCGCTTTGGGGCGCGCGCATTCGCCGGCGGTTACACGTTCTCGCGCATCGAGCAGGTGCTGGCGGGCGCAGCCGGCAAGCCGCGCCGGGTGCCATCCGCCTCGCGCGACAACGAGACAGTGCTCAAGGTGAACCTTGCTGAGCCCCTCGCGCCCGGAAAGACGGCCACCCTCGAGATGGCGTACCGGTTTGCCGTGCCCGAGCATGGCGCCGACCGGATGGGACGCGACGGCGCCCTCTACGAGATTGCGCAGTGGTACCCGCGCGTCGCCGTCTACGACGACGTCCGCTCCTGGAACATCGAGCCGTATCTCGGCCAGGGCGAGTTCTACGAGGATTACGGCGACTACACGCTCGCGGTGACCGTACCGGCGGGCTACATCGTAGCCGCGACTGGTTCGTTGGAGAATCCGCGCGAAGTCCTGACGACAACCGAGATCGCGCGCCTTGCCGAGGCGGCGAAGACCGACAAGGTAGTGCGTGTGATCACGGCGGACGAACTCAAGAACGGCGCCGCGAGAGCAAAGAAGGACGGCACGCTCACCTGGAGATTCCACGCCCGCGGCGTACGCGACGCTGTCTGGGCTGCGTCACCGGACTTCCAGTGGGATGCGTCGAGCTACAAGGGGAGCTACGCTTTTGCCTACTATCGTCCGACCGCGGCAGCAACGTGGGATGAGGCCGCTGACATGGCGCGGATGTCCATCCAGGAATACTCGGAACGCTGGTTTCAGTATCCCTGGCCGCACATATCCGCGGTCGAAGGGCCGATCAGCGGAATGGAGTATCCAATGCTGGCGATGGAGGACAAGAGCGACAGCAAGCAGGCGCTGTATAACGTCGTGACGCACGAAATCGGGCATCAATGGTTTCCGATGATCGTCGGGTCCAACGAGCGCGCATACATGTGGCAGGATGAAGGGTTCAACACCTTCATCAATACGTTCTCGGAAGCGAGGCGCTATCCCGAGATCGGCGACCAGATGAAGCGCGCGCTTGACGAGCGGGCCCAGGTGGAGGGCGCCATGAAGGCCGGCGTCGACAAGCCGGTTCTCGTCGGCCCAGATCGCATTGACCCGAGACTGCTCGGACTAGCTGCGTATGTGAAACCATCGGTTGGTCTGCAGCTCCTGCGCCAGGAAATCCTCGGCCCGGACGCGTTCGACGACGCGTTCCGCACGTACATCCGGCGATGGGCATATAAGCATCCGACGCCGGGCGATTTCTTCCGCACCATGGAGGATGTGGGTGGCCGCCGTCTCGACTGGTTTTTCCGCGAATGGTTCGTCGAGAACCCGCACTTCGACCAGGCGATTGACACTGTCGTGATGACCGGTAAGGGCGATACCACTACTGTAGTCGTGGCCTATGGGAACCGGGCGCGCGGTGTGCTGCCCATTCGTGCGCGCTTTACGCTTAGCGATGGAAGCAAGCTGGACTACGACTATCCAGCGGAGGTATGGAGCACCAACACCGTGCGCTACGTGAGGCAGTATCAGTTCGTGGGCAAGAAGCCGGTGAAGATCGAGCTCGACCCGGACAGGCGGCTGGTGGACATCGATCGCAGCAACAACGTTTGGATCGCGCAGGGGTTTGTGCCTTGAGCCGGGTCATTCAGCTACGCTGAACCATTCCCTCAAGCGCGAACCGCAGGCGAGGGATCAGGAGGCGGTGAGGCTTGCGCGCACGCCGCCGCTCGCGCCAGCAGCAGGTGGCGCTCGCGCGAGTTCTGCGTGAGTCGCGCTGCCCGCTCGAACTCCGCACGTGCCTCGCTGAGTCGCCCGAGTTTGCGCAGGAGGTCACCGCGCACGCTTGGCAGGAGATGATAGGCCCTGAGCGACGGTTCCGAGGTCAGTGAATCCACGAGCGCGAGGCCCGCTTCCGGGCCGACCGCCATCGCGACCGCGACTGCGCGATTCAGTTCCACAATGGGTGAGGGCATGAGCCTGGCGAGGTCGGCGTACAGCCCCGCAATGCGCGGCCAATCCGTCTCCGCCGCTGTACCCGCCCGGGCGTGACAGGCGGCGATTGCGGCCTGCAACGCATATGGGCCATCGGCGCCGCCGAGCTCTTCGACGCGCGCGAGTGACGCGAGGCCGCGCCGGATGAGGAGCTGATCCCACCGGCTGCGGTTCTGGTCGAGTAGAAGGATCGGTTCTCCCGACGGGCTGACACGCGCGCCCACGCGCGATGCCTGTATCTCCATCAGGGCAACCAGGCCGTGGACCTCGGGCTCGTTCGGCGCGAGTCCGGCCAGTATGCGGCCGAGCCGGAGAGCGTCCTCGCAGAGCCCTGGGCGCAGCCAATCGTCCCCTGCGGTCGCGGAATATCCTTCGTTGAACACGAGGTAGACCACTTCGAGCACTGACGCCAGCCGTTCGGTGAGCATCTCTCCACGGGGCACCTCGAACGGGACATGCGCCTCTGCGAGTGTCCGCTTGGCACGGACGATTCGCTGGGCAACGGTCGATTCGGGAACGAGAAATGCCCGGGCGATCTCCCCGGTGGTCAGCCCGCCGAGAAGCCTGAGCGTGAGCGCAACGCGTGCTTCCATGGAGAGCACCGGGTGGCAGGCCGTGAAGATGAGGCCCAGGAGGTCGTCGCCAATGTCATCGTCCAGCGCTGCGTCGATATCTCGCGCGCCGGTTTCCTGCCGGTCCTCGAGCTCACGGCCGAGCTCCTCGTGCTTCCGCTCGAGCCGCGCGTCCCTGCGCAGCAGGTCGATCGCCCGATGTTTGGCCGCGGCCATCAGCCAGGCGCCCGGGTTGTCCGGGACGCCTGACTGCGGCCACTGTTCGAGCGCCGCGACGAGGGCGTCCTGCGCGAGGTCCTCCGCGATGCCGACGTCATGAACTATCCGCGCGAGGCCGGCGATGAGCTTGGCCGACTCGATCCTCCAGACTGCGTCGATCGCGCGATGTGCATCGGTAGCCGTCACCGCAACCAATCACATCATGTTCCCGCACCGGTGCAAGGGCGAAGTCCGCTGAAACTATTGCTTCGCGAGCTGGCCTTCAGGCTGGTCCATGATCTGGCGAAGATCGCACTCGCCGTCTCCAGCCACTTGGAGGAACTGCCTGGCGCCCTCAATCGCGTCCTCCCGTGTCTCGTACTGGAGAACGGCCCAGCCGGCGACCACCTCTTTCGCCTCG
This sequence comes from Gemmatimonadaceae bacterium, assembly GCA_035544915.1. GTDB lineage: Bacteria > Gemmatimonadota > Gemmatimonadetes > Gemmatimonadales > Gemmatimonadaceae > Fen-1231. The sequence goes on from DASZZO010000157.1 coordinate 11,514, forward strand.
CTGAACGGTCCGTCGATGAGGGAGATTTTCCCTCCGGAGGATCGAAGGCGCGCGCCTCCCTTCGAAATGGGGAGCATTCCTCCGGTTGAGAGCAGCGTGCCGGCCTTCGTGGACTCCCCGATGAGCTTCTCCATCGCAGCGTTGTGGTCCTCGCGTGGAGCCGAGGTGGCCGTGCCCGCCGCGGGTGTGTAGAGCGCCAGGTATTTCATCGCTGTGTTTCCACCAGTGGGTTTGGTAAGGCGCGTACGACTTCAGGATCACTTCTTCCCGCTCGGGACGTTCTGCTTTTCGGCTTGCTTGCGCAGCCGCTCTTCGTTCTCCCGCAGCTCGGGAGTAAACGCGGGACCGAAGTCGTCCGCCTCGAATACCTGCCGAATCTCGAGCTCCATCCCGCCCCCGAATGGGGCGCGCTTGAGCCATTCGATGGCCTCTTCTTTCGACTTGACCTGCCACAGCCAGAAGCCGGCGATCAGTTCCTTCGTCTCGCTGAAGGGCCCATCAGTGACAATCCGCTTTTCTCCGGTGAACTTCACGCGCGCGCCCTTCGAGCTCGCGTGGAGCCCTTCCCCCGCGAGCATGACGCCCGCCTTTACCAATTGTTCGTTGTACCGCCCCATCTGGGCAAGGATTTTCTCGTCCGGGAGAATCCCCGCTTCCGACTCTTTGGTCGCCTTGACCAGGACCATGAATCGCATTGTCGTGTCTCCTTACGGTTTCGGGCTGAGCGCCGGCGGTCGAACAGATTCGACCGGCTGAACCCAGCCTCTATCTACACGTCGAATGAGGAGGCGTGAGATCGACACGTGGCACGATTCGGGTTCCCGGCTCCCTGCGGGCGTGCTCGGCCTTCCGCCGCAACACCTGAGAGTTTGCGGGGTTTATTGCTCGAATGCTTCCCTCCCTCGGCCGCTGGCAGTTGCGCCACCTCAGCATCGCTTCCCTGTCATACTGGGCCGCGCTTGCCGTCGTGAAGCTCACGCCGGCGTTCATCGGGGGATGGAAGGTCACCCCTGACGGCCAACACGGAAGTATCAGTGCCACCCTCGGAGACGGCACGCTCCTGAAAGTCACGACATTACGGGACGCAGCCGTCATATGGTCCGGCGCCGTCTCACTCGCCACGCTCGCGCTATGGGTTGCGGGCCCGCCACTCGTGCTGTGGTTCTTTTGGCTGATCGCTGCCTCTCGAACGCGGCGCGATGCGCGGAATGCGCCGGCCGAACTGGGGAGCGGAGATGTGATGCCGCTCTATCAGCCGGGACGTGTGCGGGGCGAGGTGCCCGTCTCGAGGCGCGACGCGCGCCGCTGAGCGGCCTTACTCCAACACCGGATCTCGGTTGGTGGCCGCGTCGCTCGGGGCATCGACGATCTGCTCTCGTACGATTACTGGCACACCGGCGTCCCCTCCTGCGTCGAGCCGCCGCCCATCGTGATCTGACAAGTCTTGGCAGTTGAGGGATGCGTGGCGGATGCCTGCCAACCTGAGCTCGTGACGTTGCTGAGCGTCACCGTAACACCCGCCGATTGCTGGAACGACGTGCCCATCGCAGTCGTGCTCGCGGCGTATTGGGCATTGTTGTCCGCAAAATACACTTCTTGGGCGGTGACCATATTGCGCAAGTCGGCCTTCATCGTGGTGATGTATGCTCTCTCCTTCGTGTTGGCGAACTTGGGAAGCGCGATCGCCGCCAGAATGCCGATGATGACGACGACGATCAGCAGTTCGATCAAGGTAAAGCCCGCGGCTTTGCGACCCATGGGAAAGCTCCTGTCAAAATAAAGAGAGTGTCTGTTTGACCCGGCATTGCCGGTACGCGATGGCATGTGAGTGCAGGTTCGGTGCCACACCGTGAGTCGGCCCCCACGCGACAGTGCTTTCCCCCGGGCGTAGCGCCAATTATGTCTCTGTTTTAGGACACCGGCGTTGGCGCAAATCGGCCCTCAAGAGAATGCAATGCACCGCACAAATTGCAGCACCGCGCTCTTATTGTGGCTCTCGCGCAACGGGCCGTACCCCCCCACGCTCGGACGGGAACCAAATGGTCAGAGTGCCGCGTGTGCAGGCCGCACGGGGCCAAGGGTGGCCGTAGGAAGGGTCTCTGCGCCAATAGCCTCCCGCCGTCAACTCGAGTGTGCGTTTGATCGCCACGTCTTCCGGAACCCGGTAGGCGGTTGGCCCTGGTGAATCGCGGCGATCTCGTGCGGCCGCTCCATCTCCCCGACAGCCTCCGGCACCGGATCCCGCGACGGCGCGGGCTCCCTGCGGCCGGCGAACAGCAAACGTCTTGAGTCGATTCGCGCAGCCTAGCTCGCACGGCGGTGGACGCTGTCGCCACCGCAATCCCTTAACTCACCTGATCAGCCAGCCCTCTCTTCACGAAACGATTTGATCAGGCCTCTGCCACCTGAGCTCAGATTGCAGTCCCACTTACCGAACGAGTTCTTAAAGCATGAATAGCGCTCGTCCCACTGGTTGGTGAGGAACGCATCGCGGTAGGCGGTGCGGACGGTGTAATGCGCGCTCACTGGATAGACGATTGTGCCCGCAGCTCCGCCGGGCCCGTCGGCGCTCTCACCCTGAACGTCTGGACGCCCATACGGCCGCGTCCGTCCGACAAGGAATTCTTGAAAGGCGACCGTGACCGGAAACCCCTTGCTTCCCTGCAGTTCGTAACGGTCGCGGATCAGTTTTTGGAATGTTTCATCGAATGAACCGGCCTTCGGCAGTTTAGGCGCGCCGAGGGCGGCTAATTCATTGCGCGCCTTCTCCGTTTCGGAGATCAGTCCCGTGCGCGCACGAATCTGCGGACCCGAAGCCCACCGATCCCACGTGTGTGCTTCGCCATCGTTGTTGACCAGGTAGAACAAGTCGCCGCTGCCGCCGGGCTGAACCCTGACAATGGTGCCGGGCTGCCACTTGCCGGTCACCTGACACTCAACCTTGTCGCCGACCTTGTACGTTGTCGCTACCTGGGCACCGGCGTGACGCGTGAAGGCTGGAATCAGAACGAGCAGGAGCAGCATCCAGGGGAGCAGGCGCCTGCCATTGGATTTCATCATTTGATTTTCCTGAGGGCCATGATGGTCTTCATCTACCGTGCAATGTATGCGGTTGAGTCACTACGGCGTCGAAGACGGCGGCGCACACCCGACGTCGCTCCTTGCTGACGGCCTAGCGGGGGTGGCTGGGGTTGCCTGCATGCATGCCGCGCCGGAGCTAGCGTGGGGTTGGGCGGCCCATGCCGGGAGAATGGTTCGCCGACGCTCCCTCCCCTTCCCACGCCTGCATCGGCGCGCACGCCTCGGTGCGTCCCTCTCCTGAAGGGCGTCGTCCATCACGCGTCAGCTTTCGTCGTCGCGATACCGCCTCCTGACCTGGTCACTGGCGCCACCTCCTTGCCGAAGGCGTTCGCGCCGAGCGACATCCCGATCGTCGCGAGTAACGTGACCGTTCCGATGGTGGTCCGAAGCATTGCGTGGTGGTGAGCTTTGTGCATGCGGCTCAGCCATACGCCTTGAGATAGGCACCAAGTGATGCCTGGTGGACGCGCTCCTTCTCGGCGCGGACTAACGGAGCGTACTCCGGCGCGGCGGTCGCGTCGATCCAGTCGGCCAGCGGATCTAGAATCCAATCAAAAAGCGATGCCCGCGCGTAGAATGCAAACCGTTGCCGGAACGACGCGTCGCGCGGCGCGCTCTGTGGCAGGTCGTCCATTTGCAGCGGACGGAGCGCGCGGGTAGACGGACCGAGGAACATCGCCCAATCGATCGCTGGATCGCCGACGGCCAGATCGTCCCAGTCGAGCACGACACAGCGGCCGGTATCCGTCATCAGGATGTTGTTCAGCCACAAGTCGCCGTGGATCGCCGACCTGGCCGGATCGGCGAACGAATCGGTCGTGCGTGCCCGGTGCTCGAGTTGCGCGATCTCGGCGCGCATCCAGTCGAGAGTGGTTCGCTCGACGAACGGCGGCGGCGCCTTGGCGACATAATCCATGTCCTTCACAAAACGGTCGAGGTACGTGTCCAGAAAGGTGTCGAGGCATTGTCTCTCTACGCCTCCTCCAGCAAGGCGCGACACGAGTTCCGCATCGTGATGCAGGCGGGCAAGCATCGGTTCGATCGCTGCATGCAGCGACGCCGAGCGCACGTCCGGTACTGCGCCGTCGACGAACTCGAACAACGGGCCGGCGTGGCGCGTGCGCGGTACATCGATCCAATCGACCATCATCGGCGCGAGGTATTGTTCGTTGAGTAGCGCATGCAGCCCCCGCCACTGCGCGAGATCCTTGAGCTGACCGGATTCACGTGCCAACTTGAGGTGATACTTCGTCGCGCCGTCGGTCACATGGAATGACTGATTGACGAAGCCACCCCAATTGAGCACGTAACCGACCTCGAGGCGCGAAGCGCCCAAACCGAACTCGGCGGCACGTGCTTTCAACACGGCGAGCGCCGCGGATCGAATCTCTTCGAGGTCACGTTCAGCCATACAGCCTCCAGTCGAGCGTGGACGCGAGCCTTCCACCCTCAGGTCGCGCCGGCGTCCATCAGGACCTTCACCAGCGCTTCCTGTTTCCCCATCACGGCGTGACGGAGCAGGGTGATGCCGTGCGGCCCCTTCACGTGCACGATCCCCGGCGTGTCGGCCACGCACGCCTTCACTATCTCCATCTTGCCCATCATCGTGGCACAGAATACATCCATGCGCGCCCCTTTTTCGAGCAGGTACGACGCAATATCGGGCCGCCCCATATGCGACGCCCCACCCAGGCCCGTTTCGAAGTCACCGCCCCCCCAGTCCCACGTGGCGTTAACCAGGTGCGGTTCGGCATCGAGCATGGCCTTCACGTCGTCAAGCTTCGTGTGCGCGGCGGCGACAAACTTCTTGACAAGTTCGAGGTCGAGCGCTGGCGATCTCGCGGCGCCCGTCTGCGCCTGCAACGGGCCGCGCAGAAAGATCCGGCCCGCGGCGAGCGTACCAAGCGCGACAGTGGCCTTGCGCACGAACTGCCGCCGAAGAATCGTTGACATCACAGTGGCTCCATTATGAGAGTAGTCCGTCAATCTTGACCCTGGCGGACAGAACGACATGGAGAAAGGCTGAGTTTTCTCTGAGGCAGCGCGGATCGCCGCCGCCTTCACCCGCTCGCGCTATCTTGGGTCATGCGCTTTGGATGATTCACGTTTGACCCGGCCAGCGGCGAATTGGCCGGACCTACCGGCGTGAAAAGACTCCCGCGCCAGATTGCCGCGGTTCTCCAACTCCTGACATCGCGGCCCGGCACGGTCATTACCCGGGACGAGTTGCGCAAGGCACTCTGGCCCGACAGGACCGTCGAGTTCGATCAAGGGCTGAACTTCTGCATTCGCCAGCTGCGACTCGCGCTGGACGACGACTCGGATCACCCGGCGTTCATCGAGACGCTCCACCGCCGCGGCTACCGCTTCATCGCACCGATCGATACCGACGAGCCCGTCGTCCTAACTCCGCCGGCCCCAACTCGCCGCCATCAGCGTCTCAGCGGTGTCATGGCAGGCGTGCTCGCTCTCGCATTGGGTGGGCTCTTGCTGCTCGGGCGGAGCGGGTCACCAGTGCCCACCACTCCTTCGCTCGCGATCATCACCTTCGACGTACCGCCAGACGACCGTGCGCTCACAGCCTACTCCGCGAGGCTGGCCGAGGAAATCGTGACCGCGCTGACCCACACATATTCGTCCCAGATCGTCGCCATGGGACCGAGTTTTACCAACCGATTTCCGGGGACAAGAGCCAATCCCGATTCGGTGCGCGTCGCGCTTCGCGCCACGCATCTCCTGTCTGGAACGCTCACGCGATCCAACGAGGGCATTCGCGTCTTCGCGCAGTTGATTCGGCTGAATGACCGCCGGCACATCATGGCGTTCCGCCAACTCGACTCGTCTCGGACGGACAACCTCCTTACGGTAATTGCCGATAGCATCGCGCGTGCGGCCGCCACCTTCACAGTGCGGGCCGGCTGGCGCTGAGGAGGGCGAGAGCCGGCTGAAGCCGCTCGGTCTACCAGGGATAGTCGAGGATCCGGCGAACCAAACCGTGTGCGTCGAACTCGATGACACGGATGCCGTGACGCGAAACGGGAGTCCATTTGGCTCCGTCAAGTACCTCCATGCGGCTCGACGTCTCGACTATCGCCACCTGGTGTCCGACCGTCACCCGCGGAGGCGTCGCGGTTACGCTGCGAATCGATCCGACGTACGCAAGCATGTTGCGCCGCATGTTCTGTTTTCCGCGCACCACGGCTGACATGGTGGGATGCTCGTACACAACGCTATCCGAGTATAGGGTGAGCAGCGAATCGATCGATGCGACGGATCCGGTCACTTTCTGCCGCTTCGTTTCGAGCTCGACGATGCGAAGAGCGATGGCCCGCATGTCCGTCGCTGCGGGAGGGGCTGCGGGAGGGGCTGCGGGAGTCGCTGCTTGGGCCTTGAGGACGTGGACGGCGAACATGAACACGGCGACGATTTTCTTCATTGTTGCTCCAGGACTTGGAGATAGTTGCCGCAACCGTCCTTGAGGAAGCCGTGGACAAGAAACGTCGGAGGAACTGCGTGAGAATCCATCCTGCCGCGACCGATGCGCTGTTCGACACGACGCGGCTCTGATTCGACCAAATCGGCAGAGCCAGTTCAACCGCGTGCATTGTAGAAGCTCGGCTTCCCACGGAGCTGGATGAGAAGATGCATTACAAGTTCAACGCCAACAAATGCTGCGCCCCCGAGGTACCAAGTGAGCCACTGCGACGATCGCCACGGAACAAAGGCCGACGCCGTCAGACGCATCCCTAGCGAAAGAAGACAGCCACCTGCGAACCACACCAGAACGCGAGTAGCAGCCTGCACACCGGGAGTGGGGGAGACACGAGGGCGCAGCCAATCCAGGAACCAAACCTCGACCCAGTGTCCGCCAAACGAAGGCCACAACACCAACAGAGTGGCTAGCGGCCAGATAGACCACTTTCGGGACGGCAGGGCAATGGCCCCGCCAACAATAACCGCAATCATGACCGTGCGGAACAACGTTTGACGAATGGGCTCTTGAAAGGGCTGCCGTGGTGATGTCACTTTCATCGCCCGTGCAGTAACAGCAGAATCTCTTGTTGCTGAGCCTTCGCCTCGGGTGAGCCGGACCCGCCGCGGCCCGTCGTACGCAAGGCCAGTTGCATGGCCGTCGAACCGTTCTTGTTGCGGATCGCCGGATTGGCGCCGTGGTCGAGAAGGGCGCGTACTGCGCCCGCGCAACGGGTTCGAACGGCGCGGTGCAGTGGAGTAGCCCCGTCCATATTCTGGGCGTCCGGATCCGCGCCGGCTTCAAGAAGACACACAATCGTCGCCGCTTGCGCCGTCGGGTCCCACCGGGGCGACCGGGGATTTCCAAATGCCGCCGCATGCAGCGGTTCAGTACCACGCCGGTTCTTCGCTCGGAGGTGGGCTCCCGCCTTGATCAATTTGGCCGCCATTTTTGGACGATACGACGCGGCGGCGAAGTGTAACGCCGTATCGCCGGCATAGATGTAGTGCCCTATTTCTTTGATGAAGCACGGGCTGGCGCTCGGCCCCTGACGCGATGCTCCCTGGGAGAAACTCGCGGCCGCAAGAGCTGACGACGCGTTCATCAGTCTAGAAAAAAGCGCTCCATCGTTGTCGACAATTGCGTCTACTAATCTTCGCAAAGATTGTTCTAAAGTCCCTGCGTCCATGTTTCTGCCCACGAAACCTGGCCTAGCATCCCATACGCATAGAGTCCTCAAAACGGCCAGAGTGGAACTCGCGTGGATTTATCCACGACCACGAGTTCCGGCACGCCATAACATTCCGACGAGTTCTTGATGGAAGGAAACTCGCGCCACACATAGGTCTTGGGAAGGATCGCGTGTTTGAGGCACCGCACCACGGATAGGCAACTCGGCCGTTCGGTGAGGGTTCATCATGCGGTCGCGAATGGACTCGCGACAGCGCAGCAACAGGACACCTCCTGTGTGCGAGTCCTCCGGGGGCACAAAACGCACGTGCGAACCCAGAGGTCCGCACGGCGTTGGGCCCGATGGGGGCGGGTGGACTCGAACCACCAACCGTCGCAGTAATTATTAATAGTGTGAGCAGCTCCCCAGCAAGACGATCGCTCTACAGTGAGCGGTAAGGCGCAAAGCGGAGCAGTGCGGAACGAGACGGGCCCGTACTGCTACCATTTGTGCTACCGTGACCCGGGCCGTGACCCGGGCCGTGGCCCGATGGTGTCAGTTGGCGAAGCTCTGCTTGATGCTGCACCAGAGATCAAGCCATGTCCATCTCTTGAACCACGAGCGGATATCGATGAGCCGGCGTCCAGCGAAGTCGGAGAGACACACCCGCGTCTTGACTCTTGGCCGCGCCATCGTCTCCACGAGCCGGACCATTCGCGGACTCGTCAGTTGCTCGGGTCCAAGCGAGTGCTCTAAGATTGACGATGCGCGCTGATGCAGTCGGGATAAGAGGTCGCAGGCGGGAGTCGACTCTGGCAGAACGTCAGAACGTGAAGATGGCACGGTCCGCTGCGTCCTACGTTCGCGGCAATACGCGCAAGTTCTATCAATGGCTCGGGACGTCGAGCCGGGATTTGATTCCCAGCGGTCCCCCGGTATGGATTTGTGGCGACTGCCACTTGGGGAATCTGGGCCCGGTGACCAGCGCGAACGGCCGGGTAGAGGTCGAGATCAGGGATCTCGATCAGACGGTGATTGGCAATCCAGCCCATGACCTCGTCCGCCTCGCGCTTTCGCTGGCGATTGCCGTCCGGGGTTCGAACTTGCCAGGTGTGACGACCGCTCGAATTCTGGAACAGCTGGTGGAGGGGTATACAGCCGGACTGGCGCACCCTTCCCGTCGTCCAAAGAAATCGGCCATCGCGGCTCCCGTTCAGGCCGTGCTGAAGCAGGCTCTCCGGCGGAAATGGCATCAGTTGGCGACGGAAAACATTGAGAACACGAGCCCAACGATTCCGATCGGCGAGCGCTTCTGGACGCTGTCCGGCGCGGAGAGGCGAGAAGTCAAGCGGATTTTCCAGGCCGACGATATGCGCCGTCTCGCTACCTGCGTGCACTACCGGGACGAGCACGCCGAGGCGCGTGTTCTGGACGCGGCGTACTGGGTGAAGGGATGCAGCTCACTCGGGCGGCTCCGCTATGCCGTGCTGCTCGGGATTCGAAAGCATCATCATGGCCGAGAGCGCTTTTCGCTGATTGACATCAAAGAGGCGCCGCCGCCAGCCGCCCCGAGAGCACGTCACGTAAAAATGCCGCGGGACAACGCCCGGCGTGTGGTGGAAGGCGCGCGCCACCTATCGCCTTTCCTCGGGCAGCGAATGCTGCCGGCGCAGTTCTCCGGCCGCGCAGTGGTCGTGCGGGAACTCGCTCCGCAAGATCTCAAATTTGGAAATGGATCAGCTCACCTGTGAGGATGCGTTGACAACGGCGCGCTTCCTCGCGGCCGTTGTCGGCAAGGCTCACGCGCGGCAGATGGACGCCGTTACACGCGACAAATGGCGGGCCTCCCTGGCCCGCCATCAGTCGAAACGGCTATCTGCCCCTTCGTGGCTCTGGTCGAGCGTCGTTGAACTGATCGCTATTCACGAGGTAGCCTACCTCGAACATTGCCGGAAATACGTCGCGCGCTGAGCCGAACGTACGGAGACACTCTGCCTATGAGCACGCGCGGAGGAGAGGCGGTATCTGCCGAGCCCTGACGACCGAGACCGGTGTGAGCTCATCGCCAATCAGCGCGAAGAGGAGCAGCCGAGGCTGCAAAACGCCTCGCGAACCCGAAGGCCCGCACAGCGTTGGACCCGACTGGGGCGGGTGGACTCGAACCACCAACCGTCGCATTAACAGTGCGATGCTCTGCCAATTGAGCTACACCCCATCGAAATGAATCCCGGCCTCCTGGGGAGGGACCGGGATTCACCAGTGAAGAATAGCGGCCTTCCGTAGACATGAAAAGGGGTGAGTCGTGCCGGGCAGTGGCTGAGCCAGCACCGCCGCGCCGCCCCGAACCGCGACAGCTATCGCGGTTTGCCCTGCACCCTCAGCGCGCACGCGTCCACAGACACCTCTGAAACGTCTGCCGCACGCGCGAGCATGCCAAGCACCGGTCGCACGGACGCCGAGTCACGCAGCGAGAGGCGCACCGTGCGTATCACCGGCGAATACTCCACGCGCGTCACCCGGTCTCGCATGGGGGCAATCGCGCGGTCGGTGAGTGTCCGGAGCTGACGGAGCGAGCGCGCGGTGTCACCTGGGCTCACATCGCCGGCGGATTCCTCGGAAAACGTCACGAGCACTGCCTGGCCATTACACGGACTCGGATTCGCCGGCGCGCTCGGCGTTGTCGCTGCCGCGACCCGGGCCGTGTCGCGCACCGCGGCAGACACCGGCGCGTTCGTTGTGCGGCCGGCGCCAGAACTGGCGCGGCTATCGCAGCTGGCGCACGCCGCGAGCAGCATGCCGCCGAGTAGCCACCGCTGCGGATATGCACCGCCCGTCCACGCCATGCGTCGCACGTTGGAGCTGCTACCCGCCGCTACTCTCAAGGCCTATCGCGAGCCCACAACCTGTACTGCCCGATGCTCCCGCCCGAACCCACCACGGTCAGATAGTAGGTGCCCGGCGTAAGCGCCCTGCTTATTGCGGAACAGAACAGGCTGGACGGGAAGACCGTGTCGTCATTGGTCGCGAGCGTATTGCGGTTCGAGTCGAGCAGCGACAGCACCGTGTCGAGCTCGAGGCCGAAGCCGCACGAACCGATGATTCCTGTCGTCTCGAAGTAGTAAGTGCCCGCGGTCGGAATAGTTATGACGAATATGTCGGACGCATCGGACGCGGTCAGATTGCCCGTCACGTAGCCGTTCATCGTGAGGCGATTGGCCGACGTCGGGAGATTGTTCGGCTTGCTCTCAGTCGGCAGGCCGCTCTGGACCGCCGCGACAAAGTTCTGCGCAGCACCCAGCACGATCGCGGTGGGCCCCGATGCAGGACCGTACCATCCCCAGCGGCGTCCGGGCATCCCCGTGATCTTGTCCTGATTTTCGTCCTGCCCCGCGAAGACGAAGTAGCTGCCCGCGGGGAGCCGCGACGCGACGTACGACCCGTCCGCGCGGACGGGCACCGTGCGCACAACGACTCCCGTCACCGCGTCGACGATGCGCACATACGTATCGCGGCGTGGGCCCGCGGAGTTGCTCAGGGCGTTGGCGGCGTTGACGACTCCGTAGCCGGTCCGGTCGTTGCGCCCTGGGGGCCCGAGTGGAACCGCGGTGTTCTGAAGACGGGCCCGCAGCTGCGTATTCGTCATGCCCGGATTCGCACCGAGCAGCAACGCCGCCACGCCGGCCACGTGCGGCGACGCCATCGACGTTCCGGCATAATAGGCGTAGTTCGGAAGGCCGGCCACGAAGTTCCACGTCGACGACAGCACGCCGCCGATTCCGGGAAAGCGGAAGCTTCCACCGGGCGCCGCGAGGCTCACCGTGCCACCCACGTTCGTATACGACGCGAGTTGCATATCGGGGCCCAGGGCCACCACCGACACCACTTCCGGATATGACGCTGGATATGAAGGAGAGAAGGTCGAGCTATTTCCGGCCGAGGCAATGATCAGCGAGCCGGCATTGGTTGCAGCGGTAACGGCGTTGGCAAGCGCACTGCTGTTGAACCCGCCGCCCAGGCTCATGTTGATGATCGACGCACGCGACGGTGCAGTAACCGTTCCGCCCGCGCCGGCCGCGGGAAGCCCCGCAGCATAAAGAACCCCTTGCGCGATGTCGAAGAACGAACCGGATCCAGTGATATCGAGAGCGCGCACCGGACGAATCTTCACGTTCCAATTCACTCCGGTCACGCCGATGCCGTCGTTCCCGGCCGCCCCGATCGTCCCCGCGACGTGGAGCCCGTGATTTCCCGCCGAGTTTCTTGCCCAGCACAACGTTCCCGTGCTCAACGTCGCCAGAAAAAAGTCATCGGGCTGCGTCGGATCGGGTCCGGGCCCAGCTTCCGGCAAGCTCGTGGAGCCGCCCTGGCAGATGGGCATCGCCGTCGTCAGCCGGTTACCTCCCGCCGTGAAGTTGTAGCCATCTGTCGTGAGATTCGCGGAGATTGCGGGGTGCGTGAAGCGGATGCCGTTATCGACAACCGCTACGAGCACGTCGGCGCTTCCGGTGGCGGTTGCCCACGCCCTCGGCATGTCGATCATGTTGTAGTGCCAGTACTGCTGCAGAAGGAGTGGATCGTTCGGCAGCACTCCCGGCACTGCGCCACCGATGGACTGCGCTGTTGCGGCCAGGCTCTTGATGCGCGCGACGTACTCCGTGGCGCTGTAGTCCCCGAGCATGGGCACGATCTCATCGGGCGTCACCGACGCCACATCGGCATTGTCGCGCAGCGCGCGGATGGCGACGTCCAGGTCTGCCGTGTCAGGTACCGTGACGCGGGTTGCGAGAATGACAGGCGAATATTCCGGGCGTGTCACGAGCCCGGCTGCCTCGAACGACGCCAGCGTGCGGGACATCCCGCTCTCGACGGCGCGCATGTCGGCAGCGCTTGCACTGGCCATGCGACTCGCCATGCCCATCGCCTTCGGCTTGAATTCGACAATGAGGCGACGGATTCGAGTGCCCGCCGCTCGCAGCTGGCCCGAAAGACGCGATGGCTGCACGAGCATGCTGTTCGGGCTCGCCGACAATAGGGCGCCCGTCCGGGCGGATGCACTGGGGGCGAGAGTGCCGAGCGGCCCGGTCGAAAGGGTCACGCCTCCGCTGATGCTCGCGCCGGTGTTCGCCTGAAACACGACTTCCGCTCCGGGAACACGTGCGGTGGTCGCGGTGACCGTCTGCCGTCCGGGCGACTCACCGAGGGTCCACTGCACCTGCGTCTGCCCTTGCGCATCCGTCGTCGTTGAGGTCGCGCTGAGCCTGGCATCGGCATCCGATGCGGCCCATGCCACGGCCACCCCGGCGACGCCGCGATTCTTGACGTCGGTGATGCGCAGGACAAGCGGCGCGGGCAGCGCCGCGGACCCGACAGCCGACTGGGCGTCGCCACTCACTACGACGAGTGTCGCCGGCTGGCTGAGCTCCGAGGTACTGCACCCCAGCGCCAGCGCACAGATCGGGAAAGCCAGCAACAGGCCGGATTGAGTCATGAGAGTTCTCCGCGTCCCGACCCAGGCAGGGTCGCGACGCTTGAACGAAATGGGATAACAGGTGAACCCGTGCGAACACTAAATGTACAGGGGCGCCAGACGGGTCAAGCCTGTGGCGTGTCCCAGCCCGCGACAGTAGGTTCCGAAGGTCATAATCTGCGCGGAGCCCATGCCGGCCACACAGCACTCGAGAACGCGACTTGCGGCAACGTTGCTCGTCGCCGCGGGTGTGCTCGCCTGTGGTGATGGCGGTGCCGCGCGCGGGGGCGACTCGACCGCTGCGAAGGGTGCGGCCGCGGTGGCGGCCGGCGCAGCCGCCGCCGCGTCAACCGAACGCGAACCGTTCGAAAGCGCCAGAGGCAAGTTCGCGATCGATTTTCCGGGCACGTGGCATGGCGGTTACCGGGCCATCGAACATCCCGATACCCTTGCCGGCTCGCGATTTGCCGTGGATTTCATCTTCAAGCCTGACCCCGCGTGGAAGGTCCAGCCGGAACCGTTGCTCGTAGTTCGCATCTTCCCCAGGGCGGCTTGGGACCTGGTCGCCTTGCGGCCGGGCCCTCCAATCGCGAAAAAAGTTGCCGAACGCGGCGATGACATATTCGCGTACTCCATTCCCGGATCGAATCCCTACAAGCCCGGCACACCCGCTGCGGTTCGTTTCGACGAGCTCGTGCTCGCGGTCGTGCCAGAACTGCGCGTGACGCCCCGCTGAACCACGCCGTGGACTTGGGCGCTTGCCGTGCCAGTGCCGAGGGACTTGACGCCCCCGCACGAGCGCGGTATTCTCGACCTACAACTGAAGACCCGTGGTGATTTGCCGCCTATTGCAGCCACGCTAAACAAGTGCTAAAACGCGACCGCCTGGTGGCCCCCGCCCCCGGGCGATCTTGTCACCAGGCGATCTGATTCACGAAGCGTTATCCGCGGCCGCTCCCACCTGGGGAGCGGCCGTTCTGTTTCCCCGCACCCTGCCTCACGTGCTCCTGCGATCTGCCGGGAAGGTCACCGTCGCAACCCTGGCCACCCTCCGCTCGCGCGGCCAGAAGGGGGTGTTCGTCACGGCGTACGACTACCCCACCGCCGTCTTCGCCGACCGTGCCGGCGTGGACCTCATCCTCGTGGGCGACTCGGCGGCCATGACCATGCTGGGCCATCCGAACACGCTGTCCATTACGATGACGGAGATGCTCGTCTTCGCCCGCGCGGTCGCGCGCGGCGCACGGCGCGCGTTCGTCATCGGCGACCTGCCGTTTCTCTCGTACCAAGTTTCCGGCGAGGAGGCCGTGCACAACGCCGGCGCGTTTCTCGCGGTGGGGTGCGATGCGGTGAAGTGCGAGGGGGGCGCGCGCGTGGCGGGACGTGTTCGCGCAATGACCGACGCGGGTATCGCCGTCATGGGACACCTTGGCCTCACACCGCAGTCGATGGGCCAGCAGGGCGGGTACCGGGTGCAGGGCAAAACGCTCGCCGCCGCCACGCGAGTGCTCGACGACGCGCTCGCCCTGCAACAGGCTGGCGTGTTCGCGATTCTCCTCGAGGCGCTACCCGCCGAGGCGGCAGCATATGTACGTGAGCGGGTCGACGTGCCGGTCTATGGCATCGGTGCCGGTCCGGAGGTCGACGGCCAGCTCGTCATCTCGCACGACATCCTCGGAAACTTCGTCGGTGACATTCGGCCGAGATTCGTGCGCCGGTTCGCAGACCTTGACAACGAGGTGGTCGGCGCGTTCCGCGCGTACGGTGCAGCCGTGCGTGATGGAACGTTTCCGGCGCGCGAACACTGTTATGAGATCGATGCTGCAGACGAAGCGGCGATTCGCGCCGCTCGGCGCGGCGCCACATCACTCGGGAGGTTCGCAGTGCCCGCAACGCTCTTCCTGCCCGCCGTTCTCGCGAAGCTCGCTGACGGCAAAGAACTGTCCGCGCATGGCAGCACGGTCGGTGAACTCGTCGCCAACGTCGCCGCGCGTTTTCCGGCCCTCGCGCCGCGGCTGCGCGACACCGACGGCAAGCCCTATCCATATTGTGACGTTCTATTTGAACGACGAGGATATCCGGTTCCGCGGCGGCTTTGCCGCCGCAGTGAAGGACGGCGACGAACTCACGGTCGTTCCGGCGATCGCCGGAGGGTGACGCCGATGCACGCCACTCACACACCGCCGGTTGAGCCGACGAAGACCTCGCGACCCGGAGAGACGCTGCCGAATCTCTCGCAGGATGAGATTCTGCGGTACAGCCGTCATCTCATCATCCCCGACATTGGCCTGACTGGCCAGCGACGCCTCAAGGCCGCGCGCGTGCTGCTGGTCGGCGCAGGTGGGCTCGGCTCTCCGCTCGCCTTGTATCTCGCCGCGGCCGGCGTGGGCCACATCGGCCTCGTGGACTTCGACGTCGTGGACGTCACGAATCTCCAGCGCCAGATCCTGCACGGCACCAAGGACGTCGGGCGGTCCAAGCTCGACTCCGCGCGCGACCGGTTAGGCGATGTGAACCCGTACGTGCAGCTCACGACATACGAGACGGTGCTCGACTCGTCGAATGCGCTGGAGATCATTCGCGGCTACGACATCGTCATCGACGGGACCGACAACTTCCCGACGCGCTATCTCGTGAACGATGCGTGCGTGATCCTCGGCAAGCCCAATGTCTACGGGAGCATCTTCCGTTTCGAGGGACAGGCATCGGTGTTCGCCACCGAACAGGGACCGTGCTATCGCTGCCTCTTTCCCGAGCCGCCGCCGCCGGGCCTCGTGCCAAGTTGCGCGGAGGGCGGCGTGCTCGGCGTGCTGCCGGGACTCATCGGAACCATCCAGGCCACCGAAGCCATCAAGCTCATTGTCGGCATCGGTGAACCCCTCATCGGGCGGCTGCTGCTCGTGGATGCACTCGGTGCAAAGTTCCGCACGGTCAAGCTGCGCAAGAATCCGGAGTGCCCCGCGTGTGGCACCCACGAGATCAAGGAGCTCATCGACTACCAGCAGTTCTGCGGCGTGCCCCAGGCCGCAGCCGAGGCCAGGCGCGATGGCGAGCTGCCGGAGATCACGCCACGTGAGCTTGCGGAGCGGCTCCGCGCGGGCGACGTGGACCTGCTCGACGTGCGCGAGCCGCACGAGTGGGAGATCGGACGGATTCCCAGCGCGCGGCTCATTCCGCTGGCGACGCTTCCCGAAGCGCTGCCGACGCTCGACAGCGCACGCGACATCGTGGTGCACTGCAAGAGTGGAGCGCGGAGCGCGAAGGCGGTGCGGCAATTGCAAGCGGCGGGATTCCGTCGCGTGTGGAACCTCGCCGGCGGAATCCTGCGATGGAGCGACGACGTGGACCAGACCGTACCCAAGTACTGAGCACCGAGAACCTGAGCAGATGACAGCAACGACATTTCCTCCTGGCGAATCGCGACCGGCGAGCGCCGTTATTCCCGCGCCCGCACTCCGGGTGCTCCCCCAGCGCTGTCGCCTGTGCGGAGCGGAGAGTGAGCCGGCTCCACTCGCGATCTGCGAGCATTGCCTTGGGCCGCTCGAGCCTCTGTATCCCACGTCGCGAGTCTTGCCGAGCCGGCGGGAGATCGCCGCACGGGCGCCGTCGCTCTGGCGATACCGGGAGTGGCTGCCCTTCGAAGGTGAGGCCGTGCATTCGCGCGAGACGGGGTTCACGCCGCTGGTCGAGGCGCCGCGGCTCGCGGCAACACTCGCCATCGCACGCGCGTGGGTGAAAAACGATTCCGTGTCGATGCCCACGCTCTCGTTCAAGGACCGCGTGGTCGCCACCGCAATCAACGCCGCACACGCACTTGGGCTCTCGACAATCGGCTGCGCCAGCACGGGCAACCTGGCCAATGCCGTGGCGGCCCACGCGGCGCGGGCCGGGCTCGAGGCGTGGATCTTCATTCCGGAGAACTTGGAGCCGGAGAAGATTCTCGCCACGGCGGTCTACAACCCGCATCTTGTGCGGGTCAAAGGGCACTACGACGACGTCAACCGCCTCTGCACGCAGCTCGCGGATCGTTTTGGGTGGGGCATCGTGAATGTGAACCTTCGCGGCTACTACGGCGAAGGTTCCAAGACGATGGCGTTTGAGATCGCCGAGCAGCTCGGTTGGCGCATGCCCACCGCCGTGATTGCGCCGATGGCCGGCGGTTCACTGGTCACGAAACTGAAGAAGGGCTTCGGCGAGTTTCTATCGGCGGAGCTCGTCTCGGGTGCGCTCCCGCGGCTGTACGGCGCGCAGGCAAATGGATGCGCGCCGATCGTGCGGCTCGTGGAGCGCGGCGGCACGCAGATCGAGCCCGAGATTCCGGACACGATCGCCAAGTCCATCGCCATCGGGAACCCGGCGGACGGCGCGTTCGCAGCCAAGGCAATGCTCGAGACAGGCGGTTGGGGTGCCCGGGTGAGCGAGGAAGAGATCGTCGCCGGTATCCGGCTGCTGGCCGAAACGACGGGGATCTTCACCGAGACGGCGGGGGGCGCGACCGTGGCTGGCGCGCTCGCGTTGGCTCGCTCGGGCAGACTCAAGCCTGACGATGAGGTGGTGATCTGCGTGACTGGCAATGGCCTGAAGACCCTCGACGCGGTGAAGGACGTGCTGCCGGAGAGTCCCGTGATCGAACCGAAGGTGAGGCAGGTGGTGGCGTTGGTGGGGGCGCTGGTGGAGGCGGCGAATCAGCGATGAGCGAGGACGAACCAGCGTCGAGGGGCTACAACCGGACGGTAAGCGCGCTTGGTCGCGTGCGGTGCGCCCACGCTCGCGCAGCGAGAGTCGAGTCCGGCGGTGCCGATGTCGTCAGTGCCCTGATGAGCAGCTAAGATGCTGTCGGCAATGGCGTTGATGGTGCGAGAAGCCGGTTCGGTCGCGGGAGAAGACCCTTCGGTCGTGCGAGAGGGCCCTCGACCGCCCCAGGAGACCCTTCGGTTATGGGCGAAGAGGTGACGGTGGCGCGCGAAGTATCAACGAATCTGCAGGAAATCCCCTTTCCCCTGCGCGAAACGTCCTTTCAGGCGCGATGAGTTGGCTCGGAGGCACGCCTAACGGGCTCCGTCATGCGATGAGTCGGCGCGGAGGCACGCACGACGAGCTCCGTCCTACAAAGAGTCGACGCCGAGGCACGCGTAACGGCCTCCGTTGTGCGATGCGCAGACACCGAGGCACGCGCAACGGGCTCCGTCGTGCGATGAGTCGACACCGAGGCACGCACACCGAGCTCCGTTCTGCAAAGCGTCGACACCGAGGCACGCGTAACGGACTCCGTCCTGCCACGAGTGGGCACGGAGCCGCGCGTAACGAACGCCTCCCTGCAAAGAGTCGACGCCGAGGCTCCGGAATCGGACTCTCTTCGGCTGGGACCTATCTATTCTTGTCGATCAGATCCTTCAGCGCCTCCTTCACGCGCGGATCATCGAACTTCGAGAGCAACGACACTGCCCTCCGGCGTCGTTGAATCGGTTCCGTCGGCGACTTGGCGATGGCGAGCAGCCAGGTCGAGTTGTCCATACCGCCTGCCTGGGCCACGACGGAGATCAATGCGTCACGCTCACGGTCGGTGGTGAGCGTCGGATAGAGATCGCGCAGCAACTTGAGATCAGCACCGGTGGAATACTCGCCGCCGATTCCGCGGATCGCCTCCGCTCGGCTCTCCTCGTCGAGATCCGTCTTCCTGACCGCATCACGAACGTACTGGCGCGCCCGCGGATCGCCCGAGCGCGTGAGTGTCTGGAAGGCCTGCTTCGAAATCCAGTGGTCCGCGTCGCCGGCGAAGGCGATGAGCGTCGGGATTCCTTCGCCGCGGTCGAAGCGGGAGATCGTGCTCATTGCCTGCTGCCGCACCGATTCATTCTCGTTGCGGTCGCGCACGATCTGGTCGAGCGCGCGGGCGACGCCCGCAGCGCCAACGCCGCCCGGCTCTGCGCGACGGCGGGCGAGCCAGGAAATGGCGCTCTTGCGGAGGTCGCGGCCGCGCGACTGATCCCTGGCGATCTGCACGAGGGTCGGCGTGACGACCGCACTGTCGGCCAGGATAGCCGGCGTGAGGGCGTCGCGCGCCGGACGACCTTCGGCCGAGGCGGCGACGGAGAGCAGATAGGTTGCGGCCTCGCGCGACGAGACGGCACCCAGGTCCTTGGCCGCGCCCGGATCGGGCATCAGCGGGCCGGCGTAGGTTTCGACCCTGACGACGTCGCGGCCTGCGCGCACGATCACCACTCGCACGGGCCCGCCCTGGCAGGGCGGGCCACGATATCCATCCGAAGAATAAGAGAACGAGCCGTACCAGCCGTCGTCGTCGGCACGGAAGTAATTGCGGCCGTCGCCGCACACGCCGTCGCGTGCGGCAAAG
>DASZZO010000158.1:0-4469 GCA_035544915.1 Gemmatimonadaceae bacterium
GCCAGCGGTAGAAGAACCAGCGCTCTCTGGTACGCAAGAATCGCGCGGTAATAGCTGCTTCGAAACCTCCATCGAGAGCGACTTGTTGAGTCAGCCACCACCGCATGATCCATCTCCACACACTGTCCCAACCCATACCACGCCATGAAATCGCGATCGTTGTCCTTTTTCAGACGCTCGTAAATATGACACGCGTCGGCATATCGCTGCTGTCCCAAGGCGACCAGGGCATGGGCCAGCGGCCGCTCGCCAGGCAGCAGTTGACCGGAATCTGCAAGTGAGAAGTCAGCCTGTGCGGACCACTGCGATGGCGGCAATGCTTGCCACGCGCGAACCTGGGCGAGCCAATACCCCGCGCGTCGGTAAGTTCGGTCGTACGTCAGCGCCGCACCGAAGAGTGAGTCCGCACCCGGCAGATCCCACTCATCAAGCATCGCCTGTCCCGAAGCAAATGCCTGGAGGGCCGGAACTACAGTTGTTCCGCGTTCGACGTTTGCATTGGCACGACGAAGGAGAACAGCGCCCGCGAGCGCGTCGAAGATCGAGTCGACGTTCTTGAGTTGCCTGTCGAGCCGAACACTTGCGTGATACAGCTCTTCGTTCCTGCGTACGTCGTACAACGCTGCGCTTACTTGGAAGGAATCGGCTATGGGAACGATCTGTGCGCGGACATAGCGACCAGCACCAAACGATCTCGTCAATTCCGATGCGGTGATGGCTGCATCGAGTTTCTTCCCCACAAGCCCGCTACGCACCTGAAAATGCCCGACCAGCCTCAGACCCTGGAATCGCGAGAACGCATCGTAGAGCATCGCATCGAGCCCGTTCGCCAGCGGAACTGGCAAATCGTGTTCCAGCGGCAGTATGACGAGGCGGGTCGTGTCGGCTAACGTGGCAATGTTCGGACTGTTGCGCGATTCCCAAGGCCGAGACATGATGGCGATCGTGAGAATCGTCGCGACTGCCCCGATTGTGAGTAGTGATGGGCGCGCGACATGTCTGGACAACCTTGAAGAGGGCGCTTTTGGCGTACTGACAGGCGTGGCCGAGGCCAGCGCCTCCGCGAATTCACCGGCGGTGCGATACCGGTCCGCCGGCTCGCGCGAGAGTACCCGGGCGACCACGGCATCGAGAGCCACGGTGACTCCCGGGCGCACGACCCGCAGCGACGGCGCCGGCAACGCCACCAGCTTGGCGATTACCGCCGTCGTCGTGGTGCCGGTGAACGGGGGCTCGCCCGCGAGCATCTCGTACAGCACGGCACCCAGCGAATAGATGTCCGATCGACCGTCGATTGCCCGTTCACCAGTCGCTTGTTCCGGGCTCATGTACTGTGGCGTGCCCACGGTCAGTCCCGACTTGGTCAGGCGCGTGGACGCTGCTGTACTCACAGCCAAGGCAATCCCGAAGTCCGCCACAAGCGCGGCGCCGTTCTGCAGGAGGATATTCTCCGGCTTGATGTCCCGGTGGATCACCCCTTGGCGGTGGGCCGCGTCGAGTGCGCTGGCCACCTCGCACGCGATGCGCAACGCGTCTTCAACGGGCAGCTGCTTTTCGCGTTCCATGTGCCTGCGGAGCGATCCGCCCTCGACATACGGCATTACATAGAAGAGCACTCCGCCCGTCTCGCCGGAGTCATGCAACGGCAGAATGTGCGGGTGCTGCAGCTGCGCCGTCATCCTGATCTCGGCGAGGAACCGCTCCGCACCGACCGCGGCCGCGAGCTCGGGATGCAGCACCTTCACGGCGACTTTGCGCTCGTGCCGGACATCCTCCGCCAAATACACGGTCGCCATCCCACCGTGCCCGATCTCGCGTTCAATGCGATAGCGCTCGCCGAGCACAGTGGGCAGGCGCAAAGGCCCTTGATCGAGCAGCGAGCTGAAAATCGCAGCCGCCGGCAGGTCAAGCATCCTGTCGGGACGGTCGCATTCGGTCAGGAACCCCTCCAGCTCGGCACGCAGGGGGGCATCGCCGCCCGACGCGCGATCGAGGAATGCCGCCCGCTGTTCTCGCGGCAACTCGAGTGCCGCGTCGATCAGCGGCTCCAGCGTGGTCCAGCGATCGCGCGACGGCTGCGGATCGCCTGAGGAGGCGGAGCGCCCAGAGGCGCCGCTCATCAAGCAGACGTCCCGCTGATGCCCGTCATGACGCCAGGGCGCGGCGGAGCAGCGTCCTCGCCTTCACCCAGTCGCGCTCCACGGTGCGAACGGTCACCCCCAGGGCCTCGGCGATCTCCTCCTCGGAAAGCCCACCATAGAACCGGCACTCAACGATACGCGCGAGGCGCGGCGACACCTCGGCCAGCCGGCTGAGCGCGTCATCGATTTCGAGGAGCGACTCGGCCTGGTCATCGACCGCGATGGTGTCGTCGTC
Source organism: Gemmatimonadaceae bacterium (assembly GCA_035544915.1). GTDB lineage: Bacteria > Gemmatimonadota > Gemmatimonadetes > Gemmatimonadales > Gemmatimonadaceae > Fen-1231. Next base: position 2,377 of record DASZZO010000158.1, read on the forward strand.
GAGCGTGATCTTCCGGCGTACGCCGCCGCGTTTGAGCGCGGTGCGCGCCTTCGCCCGATCCACCAGGACGTGGCGCATCGCGACCGACGCGAGCGCGAAAAAGTGCGCCCGATCGCGCCACTTTGCGCGCGACTGGTCCACGAGCTTGAGATACGCCTCGTGCACCAGCGCGGTGGTCACGAGCGTATCCGCATGACCGTGCGCCGCCAGGTGCCGGTGCGCAATGGCGCGCAACTCCTCGTACACGATAGGCATCAGCCGGTCCATCGAGTCATGGTGGCCGCTGCGCAACTCCTCCAGCACTCCGACGCGCGTGGTCATCCGGCAGCGCGATGTCGGGTTTTCGCTCGCCTTCTCGTGCTAGCCAATGACGGTCCTCCGCTCATCAATCCAGCGGCGAGAACACGAATCTTGCCGCGAGACAACGAGCCAACGGGGAGCGACCAAGCATGAGGCGGGAATGAGGAACCGCTCTCAGTGTATCCCCGCGATGGCCGGGCAGCAAGCAGAAACGATTTCGCTCCGGCCGAGGGAGTGGCCTTCGCCGCCGGAAACTCAACAAACACCCCATTTTCACCCGAGGACACCATGAAAACACGTATCGAAGTATTTGGCCTTGCCCTTCTCGCCGCTGCATGCAAGAGCGAGGACCGTTTGGCCCCGCCCGCGCCAGTGCCCGTCGCAGCCGTCAGTGTCGTTCAGCCGGCAATCGCAGCTCTACCCGTCGGCGGAACGTTGAGTTTGAGTGCGCAGGTGACTGATGGCCAGGGCGTCGTTCTGACCCGCCGGGTGGTGAAGTGGACAAGCAGCGACTCAATGCAAGCGTCCGTCCTGGCGATCGATTCTTACGGGAGCGCCGCGATCGTGACAGGTATGGGGCCCGGGAACGCAATCATCACCGCGACGAGCGAAGGAAAGAGCGGTGGGATTGCGCTGACGATCCTGGGGCCGCCGGCCGCCCTCACACTGAGTCCCGCCGCCCAGCAGATGCCGATGGGTGCATCCTATGCCCTCACACCAGTCGTACAGGATGCCGCCGGCAACATTCTCGCGCCAATCGGCCTTTCCTGGGCGAGTTCGGACACCACCATCGCAACGGTCGACAGCACGGGTGTCGTCACCGCAGCCGGTGTGGGCACTGCAACGGTTACGGCGACGATTCAAGGCAGCGTTCAAGGCCAGTTTGTTCCGCAGCTGAACCCTGTTTCCGCGCAGCGCAGCTTCAATGAGCTGGAGCGCAGGTTCCCTGCGCACGACAGCGCTCCCGCTGGGCCGTCCGTCAGCGCGACGGCAATGGTTACAGTTGTCGCCGGACTGCGAGCTGGGCTTGCGGCGGCCAACCAGTCCCGCAACCGTTAGCCCGGTTGTCTCACGCAATAACGTGTCGAGGGGCGCCCCGTTCCGGGACGCCCTTCGTGCATGCGCGCCGCCGGATGCGTCGGTTGCGTCGCCGAAGAATGCCCCTCCAGGCAATATTTGCGAGAGACGCGACTACTGCTTTCGCGGCGAGGGATGTGTGCGGCGGGCGGCGCTTAGTACGGCGTGCGGCGCGTCGTGGGGCGGGCGAGGGATGCGGGCGGCGTGGCGTGAGAAGAGCGGCGTCAGGCGTCGAAGCCATGGATCCGGCGTTTGCGCTCGCGGACCGGGCGGAAGGGACCGGGGAGAGGTCATGCGCGCTGGACGCACGTCCGACGCGATGGCCGATCGCTTGAGTTTCGCTGGCGTTACTGATGACGACGCGCGCGGATGGCGCGTGGCTGGTCGGGGAAGACGTATTGGAGTCGGCGGAACGCACGACGCTGCTTGCGGAGGATGCCGTGGTGTCCGCGGCCGGGTCGTAGCTGTTGAGGGAAGGAGCCTTGGTGTCCGCCGCGGGGTCGCAGCTGTTGAGGGAAGGAGCCTTGGTGTCCGCCGCGGGGTCGTAGCTATTGGGGGAAGGAGCCTCGGTGTCCGCGGCTGGGTCGTTGCTGTTGGGGGAAGGAGCCCTGGCCTCCGCGGACGATGCCTCGGCGGTCGGGGAGCACAAAAAGGTGTCCGGGGACCACGGTTCGCTGGTCGCGGACCACACGAAGCTGTCCGGGGAACATGGCTTG
>DASZZO010000159.1:0-17325 GCA_035544915.1 Gemmatimonadaceae bacterium
GTGGTCGCGCCAAAAGACGCTTTTATTCGGGTAATCGCTGTTGAGGCTATCGCCACGTTCAAACGTGCTCTTGTAGATAGGCCAGATCACCGCTCGCCCGTTCTTGAGAAAGAAGTCGATTCCGCCAGGATCGAGCATCGCACTCGAACGGGTGTGCATTGCGACCCCGGTCGGGAAGTAGACCACGGTTTGAAAGGGCGGCGGGTGCCGCTTCGGCAGATACTGGTAGGCGAACATCCGCTCGTGCCCGTAGGCGGCGTTGAAGCTGACCTTCTCCACAATCCAATCCTGCGCCGTCGTATCGCGCGATTCCACCTTCGCATCCACGGGCGTCGGGTCGTAGTCGTACATGCGCCGGAAGCCCTCGAACTCGACCTCTGACACCGGCTTCTCCCGCGAATAATCGCGATAGGCGCGTTCGAGTGGCCGTTTGGCAAGCGTCAGATTCGGCTCGTCGTGCGCATACTTCACGAGACGGATGCCGTTGATCACCGATCGGTCGAAGGGCTTCTGCGAATAGGCGTCGTTGAACATATAGCTCGGGTCGCTCCACCCGCCGCCGAGGATGTAGCGCCCGCCGGCAGCCCCCGCGTTCTCGCACCACTCGCGCACGTTGCCTGCCATGTCGAAGGTGCCGAAGGGGCTCATTCCTCGCGATGTACTTCCCCGCCTCGGTCCCTGTCCGTCGAAATTGCTCCCCGGAACGACCCACGCCGTTGCCCACGCTTCGGCGGCACGGTTCCAGTGATAGACTGTGGGCAGTGATTTTCCGGCGAACCTTGCGTAGGCCGCCGCTTCGAACCAGCTCACACCGCCCACGGGAAAGTCACCCTGACCAGAGGGAAAGTCACCCGCTTCCCATGTAGTCGGACCAGGGCGTCCCGACCTGTCCGTGAAGAGCGCCATCGCCTCTTCCCACGGCAACTCGCGCCCATCTTTCGCAAAAGTCTCCGTCCAGAACTGACGCTTCTGGTACCCTCCGGCCCCGACGAATCTCTTGTACTCCAGATTCGTGGTCTCGTAGCGGTCCATCAGAAAGTCGGCGAGGGCAATGGGCGGGAGTTGGTCGAGGCCGGGCATGCTCGCGGCAAAGTCGCCGCCGCTCACGTGCACCATTTCAGGATGTGGCGCATTGACGCTGTCGAGCAGGAATGGCTGATCCTGCATCCAGCTTGGCGACAGGGAGAGCTCCATCGTCCGGAACCCCGCCTTGGAAATGCGGAGGCGAGTGTAGACGAGGATCGGGAGACGGATGCTATCCGTCGGCGTCGACCCGATGAGGTCCCAGCGATTCGCGTCGCCGGGGAGCTGACGGTACACCTTCGCGCCCGGTGGAATCGATTTCAGCACGATCTTCGCCGCCAGCTTCGACCAGAGCGCGTCGAGCGCTGGCTCGCGAGGGAGTATGTCCTGGGCACGCACCGCGAGCGCGTAGGCGCTGTCGAAGGCGAAGTTGTCGGTGAGCTGCTGAATCTCGGGAATCGCGGTGGCGCGCACCCAGTGCTCGCGCCGCCCACGCGCTGTGAAGAAGTACGCCCCGCCCGCGATGACAACGGTCGCGAGCAGCAGCGCCGCCGCTCGCTTCCGCAGCGCCGAACGCTCGAGCCCTGCCGGCGTCCTTGCCGCCGCGTCGGTCGGGGTCGAGAATCCCTCCAGCTCCACCAATAGGTCGTCCGCCGTCTGGTATCGGGCTGCAGGCTCCTTCTCGAGGCATTTCATCACGATGCGGGCGAGCGCCGGCGGCACGTCGGTGCGAACCTCGTTGACTGGTCGGGGCGCTACCGTCATCTGTGCTCCGAGAATCGACTGCGGGCTTCCGATGAATGGCGGGTGCCCCGTCAGCATCTCGTACGCCATGATGCCGACGGCGTAGATGTCCGCGCGCTGATCGGTGTTCGGGTCGCCCGCTGCCTGCTCGGGCGCCATGTACGACGGCGTGCCTAATGACGTTCCGACCGTCGTCAGCGTTCGCGGAGCGAGAACAGCGTCGCGCCCGGGTGGACCCTGGCCTCCCGGTCCCGACGTCGCCATATGTACCGCCTTGGCCACACCGAAATCGACGACCAGCGCATGACGCCCGCTGATCATCACGTTGTCGGGCTTGATGTCGCGATGGACGACGCCATGCCGGTGCGCGTACGCGAGGGCATCGACCACGTCACGGAGCAGGCGCGTGACTTCCGAAACGGGAAGCGGAGGTCCGTCCTCTGCGAGCAGTTCGCGCAGCGACTGGCCCTCGACGAACGGCATCACGTAGTAGAGGAGGCCTTTGGTTTCGCCCGAATCGATCAGCGTCAGGATGTGCGGGTGCTGAAGCTGCGCACCAATCGCAATCTCACGCAAAAAGCGTTCGGCCCCCACGGCAACCGACAGGTGCTCGTGGAGCACCTTGACGGCGACAATGCGCGAATGCCTGAGGTCGCGGGCGCGGAAGACCGTGGCCATTCCGCCACGACCGATCTCGAGCTCGACTGTATAGCGACCGGCCAGCGAGTCATTGAGTTGCGCTACGGTATCCATCGGCGGCATGCAGCTCCGGCGTGGTAAGCGTGTAGACGTTAGCGCGTATCGACCGGCACGGCCATCAAGAGAGGCGCGGGGGCGGCGAAGGCGTCCGACTGCACGCAGGCCGTGAGAGCGAAGAAACAACGGCACGTCATCGCAGACGTGGCCGAGTGGTGCCAGTGGGCCATCGAGGAGTTGAACCTCGGACCTCACGCTTATCAGGCGTGCGCTCTAACCACCTGAGCTAATGGCCCCAAATGTCGAAATAAAGCCGCGTGCCCAGAGCGAGTCAAACGCTCGCTTTGCATGCGCTGCGTCCATTCTACTATCGAAGCGGCACGCTCTCGCTTCGCCCTCACGCCGTGCCCGTGGAGGTAGACGGCGCGGCCGGCGCAGATGCGACGATCGCTGCGCGACGCCCAGCGTCAGGCGCGCTAGCCCCCGCGAGTGGTACAGCTATTCGTCAAAGCGGTGGCCCGGATGCGGACGGTCGTCCTCGTCCATTGCATCGTACTCATCATCGAGATCGATCAGGTCCTCGTCCAACTCGTCCAACTCGTCCTCGCCGTCGAGATCGTCGTCGTCAAGCTCCTCGTCCAGCTCGTCGTCGATTTCCTCGTCGTTGGGTTCCATCTTCCCGGCCGACATGATGCGTGCCTCTCCGTGGCGTTGCAGGTAATGCGTTTTCCAGCGACCGCTAGACCGCCGCGCGCTCCTTTTTCGCTCCGCGTGACACCCGCTTGCGTTCGCTCTGTCTCAGCGTCCGCTTCCGGAGACGAATGGATTGCGGCGTGATCTCGATGAGCTCGTCATCCTCGATATACTCCAGCGCGCTCTCCAGCGTCAATACCCGCGGTGGCTCGAGCACGATGTGGTCGTCGGCCGACTTGCTCCGCATGTTCGTGAGCTTCTTTTCCCTGGTCGGATTGACGTCCATGTCGCCCGGACGTGAATTCTCGCCCACGATCATCCCCTCGTACACGGCGTCACCGGGAGCCACAAACAGCGTCGAGCGGTCCTGCAGGTTGCCCAATGCGAAGGCAATGATGGTCCCCGCTTCCATGGACACGAGCACGCCGCGGCTGCGCCCCTCCAGATACCCCGCCCAGGGACCGTATTCCAGAAACCGGTGGTGAATGATTCCGGTGCCACGGGTGTCCGTGAGGAACTCGGACCGATAGCCGAACAGGCCGCGCGCCGGGATCTTGTAAAGGATGCGTATCAGTCCCTGGCCGGGGTTCTTCATCTCGATCATCGCCGCCTTGCGCGGACCCAGTTCTTCCATCACCACGCCCATGAACTCTTCGGGCACGTCGATGGCGAGTTCCTCATACGGCTCAAGCCGCTCCCCATTGGGACCGGTGTGCGTGATGACCCTCGGCCGCGACACCTGGAACTCATACCCTTCCCGGCGCATGGTCTCCATGAGGATGGAGAGGTGCAGCTCCCCGCGCCCGCTCACGGTCCACGTATCGGTCGAGTCGGTCTCCTCCACGCGCAGCGCCACATTCTTCTCGAGCTCGCGCTGAAGCCGCTCGAGGATCTGGCGGGAGGTGACGAACTTCCCCTCCTTCCCTGCGAATGGCGAGTTGTTGACGAGGAAGTCCACGCTGATGGTGGGCTCCTCCACGGCAATGCCTGCCAGGCGCTCCGGATGGTCCGGATCGGTGAGAGTGAGACCTATTTCCACGCCCTCGAGACCCGCGAGCGCCACAATCTCCCCCGCTGTTGCGCTCTCGACTTCTCGGCGCTCGAGTCCCTCAAACGCGTAGAGTTTGGTCACCTTGCTGGACGCACCCTTGCCGGCGTGGTCCAACGGAAGCAGCGTGACCGTGTCGCCCACATGCACGAGGCCGCGCTCCACCCGCCCTATGGCCAGCCGTCCCAGGTAGGGCGAATAGTCGATGGTCGACACCAGCATCTGGAACGCGCCGCCAGCGTCCGAAGGCGGCGGCGGCACGTGGTCGATGATGGTCTGGAAGAGCGGAACGAGATCCGTGGCCGGGCTCGCGAGATCCATGGTGGAGGTGCCGAGCCGGCCTGAGGCGTAGACGTAGGGCGCCTCGAGCTGCGCCTCATTCGCCTCCAGCTCGATGAACAGGTCGAGCACCTCCTCGTGCACCCGCATGGGGTCTGCACCGGGCCGGTCGATCTTGTTCACCACGATAATCGGTGTGCGTCCCAGCGCGAGCGCCTTGCGAAGCACGAAGCGCGTCTGTGGCATGGGCCCGTCGAACGCATCCACCACGAGCAGCACGCCATCCACCATGCGCAGAATGCGCTCCACCTCGCCGCCGAAGTCGGCATGCCCCGGTGTATCGACGATGTTGATCTTGGTCCCACGCCAGCGCACGCTGGTGTTCTTGGCGAGAATGGTGATGCCGCGTTCGCGCTCGAGCGGATTGGAGTCCATCACGCGCTCGGCGACGACCTGGTTTTCGCGGAATGCGCCGGCCTGCCGGAGCATCTGGTCCACGAGCGTGGTCTTGCCGTGGTCGACGTGCGCGATGATGGCGATGTTGCGAATCTGCATAGCCTTGCAAGTATAATCAGTTGAGGTGGCCCGGGCTCACCCCGGTGGGCATGCGCCACCGCTACAGTTTGGGAGCACGGCGCGCCGTGACATCCTTCCACATCGACACTCGCCCGATGCGGACCATACCTTCAATTGATGGTGGTCTCGTAACTATTCCTGGGCCCATCCTGGGCCCAAACTCATTCCCCCTGACTCATGACGCTCCTCACGGTTTCGCATCCGTCATCTGCGCGTTCAGGCGTGCCGCTCATTCCCTCGCTTTCCCGGGTGATGTTCGCACTGCTAGTGTCCGCGGTGGCAGGCCGTGCCCAGACTCCAGCGGCCAAGCTCGTGGACTCCGCCCGCATTGAAATCGACGGCGCCGTCGCCGCCAATGATTCTTCCCGCCTCGCACGGGCCGTGGCGTTACTGGACCGCTCGCTGATTGCCTATCCCGACGACCCCTACCTGCTTCATTACCGCGGCTATGCAGGGTATCGTCAGGCGGTCGACCTTTTTACGGCGAACCGGGTGGCCGCCGCCGCCCCCGTCGTGGAGCGCGCCAGGAGCGATCTCGACAAGTCGGGCGCGAAGCTTCCCTGGCCGGAGACCTTCGCGCTGCTGGCGGCGGTGTCGGGCTTCGCGATCGGCATCGACCCCAATCGCGGGATGGACCTCGGGCCGCAGATCGGCATGCTGCAGAGCCAGGCAATGCAGCTCGGGCCCAGAAACCCGCGCGTGTGGCTCGTGGGAGGAATCGCGGCACACCATACGCCGCCGGAGTACGGGGGCGGCGCGGACAGGGCGCGCGAGATGCTCAAGAAAGCGCTGGACCTCTTCGCCAGCGATACCCCCGGCCCGCTCGCGCCGGCGTGGGGACGCGACCAGGCTGCCGCCTACCTCAAGTCGCTCGACGCTGGGGGCGCAAAGCCACGGCAATGAACGATCACGTCGCGGCGCGCTGATCCGCAGGGGCGCACTCCTCGAGCGTCGCTCCCTCGAGCTGGATGGTCACGTGCCGAATACCTTGCCGCGCGACCGTCTTGGTCATTTCCTCGAGCACTCGCTGGTGCTGTCCCGGGTCTGACACCATGGCGTGCGCGCTCAGCGCGACCACGCCCGAGGTGAGGGTCCAGACGTGCAGGTCGTGCACCGACTCGACACCATCGATGGTTTGCAGCGATGTGCGCACCACGGCGAGATCGATGTGGGCGGGGGTCGCCTCGAGCAGGACATCCACGCTCTCCCGTACCAGCGCCCAGCTGCTGCGCACGATGAGCAGCGACATCACGATTGAGGCAATGGGATCGGCCAGCGCGAAACCCCTGTACCGTATGAACAGCGCCGCGATGACTGCGGCGGCGGAGCCGAGCAGGTCGCTCAGGACGTGGAGATAGGCGCCACGCACGTTGAGCGACCCGGTGGAACCTCCGTGCAGCAGGCGCGCGGCGATCGCGTTCACCACCAGACCGGCTGCACCGACGGCGAGCATCACGCCGGTCTCCACGGGGACGGGGCTGCGGATCCGCTGAATGGCCTCCCACACGATGGCGGCCGAAACCGCGAGCAATACCGCACCATTAAGCAGGGCCGCCAGGATCTCCCAGCGCAGGTAGCCGTAGGTCTTCTGCGACGTGGCCGGCTGTCGCGACAGCCATGCAACAAACAGCGAGAATGCGAGCGCGCCGACGTCCGTGAGCATGTGCCCGGCATCGGCCAGGAGCGTCAGCGAATTCGAGACCAGGCCGCCGATGACCTCGGCCATGAGGAAGAGCGTGATGAGCACGAGCGCGCCCTTGAGACCACGCGAACCAGCGCCGTGGACGTGCGAATGCTCACGACTGCCGGCATCATGGCGGTGGCCCGGTTGCCCAGTGTCGTGGGCGGACCCGGCGCGCCCGTGCTGGCGTCGTGCCGAACAGTCGGGGTAACTTGGCTCGGTGCTGGGCCGACTTGCCTTCATCGTCGTCTTGCTCGTCCTCAACGGCTACTTCGTGGCGGCGGAATTCGCACTCGTGCGCTCGCGCCGTACCCGCTTGCAGGCGATGGTGCGCTCGGGCGACCCGATTGCCCGCTTCGCCCTCAGCGCTTCAGGTAATCTCGCCCGGGTGCTCTCAACGAGCCAACTCGGGATCACTCTGGCATCCCTCGGCCTCGGCTGGGCGGCGCAAAGCTCCTTCGGCGAGGCCTTCGAGGCGGTTTTCTCGAGGCTCCCGTTCCCGGTTGAAGGTTCGCTCCGCGTCAGCATCGGCGCCATAGTCGCCCTGCTGGTGGTAAGTTTTTTCCACGTCGTGTTCGGCGAACTGGCCCCGAAGGCTGCCGCGCTTCTGCATCCCGAACAGTTCGCCAAGTGGCTCGCGCCGCCCCTGCTGGCATTCGCCTGGATTGCGAGCCCGTTCACCTGGGTGCTGAACCGGTCGGCGATGCTCGTGCTGCACGCCTTCGGCCAGCGCGTCAACGTCGCCCGGGAACCGGTTCACTCCCCCGACGAAATCCGGATGCTGGTGGAGCAGAGCGAGGAGCAGGGTGCGCTCGAGCCTGCCGACGCCGAAATGCTCGGGGCGGTGCTGGAGTTCTCGGAGAAGAACGCGCGCGAGGTCATGACGCCGCGCACGGACATCGTGGCCATGCCGGCGACGGCGTCACTGGACGACGCGCTGGAGACCGTGGAAGAATCGCGATTCTCTCGATATCCCGTGTACGACGAGTCCATCGACCAGGTCGTCGGCATGGTGCATGTGAAGGACCTGCTGGGGGTTCTTCACGAGCAGCTGGACAGGTTCACGGTGCGCGATGTCATGCGCTCGATTCATGTGGTGCCCGGCTCTCGCGAAGTGGAGGCGGTATTGACGGACTTCAAGCGCCTGAAGGAGCACATGGCGATCGTCCTCGACGAATACGGGGGCACCGCCGGGCTGGTGACGATGGAGGACCTGCTGGAAGAAATCGTCGGCGAGATTCTCGATGAATACGACGAGACGACCGAGGAGCCCATCCCGCGCGCTGTAGCCGGCGAAACCCGGATACCGGGCGCCATGAGCATTCGTGAACTGAATGAGCGGTATAAGCTGACTGTGCCTGAGGATGACTACACGACCATCGGTGGCCACGTCTTCGGGGCGCTGGGCAGGCTGCCCGTGGTGGGAGACCACTTATCGGGAGGGGGCGCGACATTCGAAGTACGCGCGATGGACGGCCGAAGGATCGAGACGCTCGCGATGAAGGTCGAGAACCCAGTGGCGTCGTAGACGGGTGATCCCCGCCCTTGCTGCCCGACACCGCGCGCACAGATCTCAGGCGCGTGCGCGGCGCGACGCGATCGCGGCGCACAGCAGCATCGCCTCGATCATGGATGACGGATCCGCCTGGTCGCGTCCCGCGATGTCCATCGCCGTTCCATGGTCCGGGCTCGTGCGAGGAAACGGGAGCCCCAACGTGACGTTCACCGCATGGCCGAAACTGGCCACCTTGATGGCGGTCATTCCCACGTCGTGATAGGGCGCGATGACGGCATCGAACTCACCGCGCAGCGCGCGCACGAATACCGTGTCCGCCGGAAACGGTCCCGCGAGTTTCTCCGCGCGGGCGGCGGGAGCGAGCACGCGGTCATCTTCGTCGCCGAACCGGCCCCCATCGCCGGCATGGGGATTGAGCGCGCAGAGCGCGAGGCGCGGATCGGCGATGCCAAACCACGCCCGCAGCCCGGCACGGGTGATCTGTGCGGCTCCGGCGATCGCGCCCGGCGTCACCGCAGCCGGCACGTCGCGCAGCGCGATGTGCGTAGTCACGAGCACGACGCGAAGTCGCTCGGATGCCAGCATCATGGCCGTTCGGGCGCCCGTGAGCGCGGCCAGCATCTCGGTGTGACCAGGAAAATCGAATCCTCCGGCCCGGAGCGCATGCTTGTCGATCGGTGCAGTCACGATCCCCTGCACCTGCCCCGCACTGGCCATTGCCACGGCGCGCTCGACAGCAAGCCCGGCGATCCGGCCCGCTTCGGCGGCAGTGCCGCCGCGGATCCACGCTCCAGCGGGTTCAGCGGCGATCGCCTCAAGGCCCGTGGGACCCACGAGGATTGTTTCACACGCGGCTGCCACGCGCGGATCGAGCAGCGCCTTGCGCACGATCTCGGCGCCAATACCACGGGGATCACCGAGCGTGACGGCGAGCCGCGGGCGCGCTCCGGAGACCGGGATCACATGCGAATGGCGACGAACAACTCCTTGCGCAGCTGGTCGAGCATGCGGCGGCCCTGCCGCTCCTGCTGCAGCTGAGCGCGAATCTTGTCGCGCAAGTCGGCTTTCGTGTACTCGCCGCCCTCTACACGGTCGGTGACCTGAATGATGCTGATCTTCGGGAAGCCCGTCCGGGGGTTGGGGATTTCGAACGGCTGCGTCCATTGCCCTGCCTTCATGCCTTCCACGGGCTTCTTGTAGTTGTCGGGGAGCGAATCCAGCGGCATGCCCTCGGGAATGCCGCGCAGTTCAGCGTTGTCGTGGTACCGGGCCACCAGCGTGTCGAATGGCGTACCCGCCTTCCACAGGCGCAGGACGGTGTCGGCGACGAGCTTCGCGCGCACGACATCCGTGGAGTCGAGCTTCGGCACAATCAGAATGTGGCGTGCCTTCCGCTCGGCGGGTTGCACACGATCGACCTTGATGATGTGGAATCCGAACGACGTCTCCACCACGAACGGGCTCACCTGTCCCTCCGAAAGCGCGAACAGGATCCGGTCGAACTCTGCCACCATGATCCCGCGGCGGTTCCATCCGAGGTCGCCCCCGGCGTCCTTCGAGCTTGGATCCATGGACTCGCGTTTGGCGATCTGCGCAAAATCGGCGCCCTTGCTGTTCACTGCCACGAGCAGCGACTCGGCCTTCGCGAGCGCCGCCTGCCGCGCCGCGGGACTGGGCTTGGGGGCAATAACGATCTGGCGAAAGGCGATGGTAGTCGGACGCTTCGGGAAGGTGCCCTTCGCCTTTTCAAATGCCGCCGTCACCTCCGCCTCGGAAACGTTGACCGGCGCCGACATGCGTCCGTGCGCTCGCAGGGAGTCCAGGCCGCGCTGAGTCAGCAGGTCCCGCTTGTCCTGTTCCGCCCGGAACTTGCGGAACTCATTCTCATTGCCAAAGCCGCTCTGCTTGAGCGCGTCGCGGAATTCCACCTCAGTCTTGAAGGTGGACTTCACCTGCTTGATGAACTTGTCGACCGACGCCTGCACCTCGACGTCCGTCACGTCGATCTTGTATAGTTTTGCCGCCCTCACCAGCACTTCGTCATCAATGAGCTTGTCGAGCACGGTGTGCTGGAGCGCGACGAAACCGGCGGAGTCCGACGGTATGTCCATGCCCCGGCCCTTCTGCGCGTAGATGTATTCCATGACCTCGCTCAGCAGGATCGGCCGGTCACCGACAACGGCGACCACGCGATCGACTGGCTCGGCCTTCCCCGCCGCATTCGCGACGGGCGGGGGCACGGTCTGCTGCGCTCCGAGCCCGCCGGCGCAACATGCCGTGACGGTCAGGAGTGTGGCGGCGCGTGCGCGAAGGGAGAGCATGAGGTCTACGGCTTCTTGTTTTGGGTGGTGGCGGGGGCAGGCGGCGGCGCGGCCTTGGGCGGTGCCGTCGGCGGAGCGGCGCCTGGGGCGGGAGCGCCGGGCATCGGCACCACGGTCGAGGGCATGGACTTGGCCTTGGCTGAGTCCGCCCGGGCCTTGAGCTTCGTGGCGTCGACCACGGCGCGGTCGATGCCTGCCACCACCACTCGCCCGTCGTACTTCTTGTGCAGGGCGAGCGATACCGGCTCCGACACGTCGACGAACTGCACCTGATTCTTGAGCAGTGCGTCGAGGTATGCCTCGACGCGTGCCGCCGCCAGTTTCTCCCTCGCCGATGTGGTCTTGGCACTGTCGGCAAGCATGGCCGGCGAGAGCTTGAGGCCGTTGAGCGTGTTCATGAGCGAACTCGTGAACCCGCGACGGATGTTGTTCATTTCCGTGGTATCGAGCGTGATCTTCGCGCTATCGGCGGCATGAAGCATCAGGTCATTGCGCATGATGTACTTGATGAACATCGGCATCATCGAGTCGGGCGCTTGCGCGATCTGCTCGCGAATGCGCGCCTGCGCCGGATAGGCCGCCACCCAGCGCGCGAGCCGCGCCGCGGTGAGATTGCCGGCCTTGGAAGTCGCCAGCACCGTGTTGTCATCGCGGAACGCATCGACATCGGCGCCCAGCGCCTTCACTTTCTTCGCCACCCCGGGTTTCACCTCGACCTTGGCGCCCTTCTCGAGGTTGGCCACGTACATGGTGTCGGCCCCCTGCTGGAGACTCTTGGAATACAGCTCGGAGAATTTCGCCTTCGCCTCGGGCCAGGTCTCCCGCAGGATGATATGGAAGCCGAACTTCGACTGGACCAGGCCGGACATCTCGCCCGGCTTCAGGGCAAGAGTCGCCTTTTCGAACTCGGCCACCATCTGGCCCTTGGGGAAAACGTACTCTCCGCCGGTCGCCTTGGATCCCGGGTCCGCGCTGTACTTGGCGACCATCTTGGTGAAGTTCGCCGGCGTCGTCTGTTTGAGGACGCCGGTCGCGACCCGGCGCACGGAATCGATCTGCGCGGGCTTGAGCACGTCGCGATCGCCGGTGATCAGAATGTGGCGCGCGGCGAGCAGGTCGCCGTCGTTATAGTGCTTCTCGAATGTGGCCGTGTCCACGGGCGGGGCAGCCTTCTGGAGCACCTCGCCAAACTTCCGTCCCCTGAGGTTCGCAATCTGCGCCCACATGGCATCGTCAATGACCTTCGGATCGGCCAGCGTGTCCCCATGCGCAGCCGCCTGACCCAGCAGCTGATAGTTCACCCAGAGAGTCGTGATGGCGAGGGCGACCTCCTTGCGGGCAGGCGCCGGGGTGGCGGCCATCATCTGCGCAAGCCGTGATACGGGGAGCGTCTGCGATCCGGCGCGCGCCGCGACGCTGGTGTGGCCCGTGAGCGCGTCCTTGAGCCCGGAACAGGCGGCAAGTGACAGCGTGACGCCAAGCAGAGCGATTGAACGAAAGCCGGTCATGGTCAAGAGAGTGAAAGAAAGGAATGCGATGAGTGTTACCGCTTTTCGGGCGATATGGTTCGCAACGCACGAACCAGTCCATCGAGCAACGGGGATCCGCCGAGCCGCGTCAGCTTGAGCGACAAGGGCTGCACGCGCCGCACGTCGACCTGGAACTGGACGTCCCGGAAGGCGGCCGCAAGCGGCTTCATGCGCGGCAGCGCATCGTCGCGAAAGGTAACACGGGCCTCCTCACCGTGCACCAGGATTCCTTCCACTCCCAGCTCGGCGCCCACCACCCGGAGCTTGGCCACGGCAAAGAACGCCTCGGCCGCCGCCGGCAGGGGGCCAAAGCGGTCGCGGACCTCGGCTCGAACGTCATCGATCTCGTCGGCCGATGTCAGGGTCGAGAGCCGGCGATAGACGTCGAGCTTCGCGTCCTGACTGGGGATGTATTCGTCGGGCAGGAACGCCGGGGTGTCAAGCGAAACGTCGGCGGGCGGCGGGGGCGGCGCGTTGTCACCACGCATCACCCGCTTGACAGTCTCGTCGAGCATGCGCAGGTACAAGTCGAATCCCACGGCCTGAACGAAGCCTGACTGTTCCGGTCCGAGCAGGTTCCCCGCCCCGCGCAACTCCATGTCCTTCAGGGCCACGCGGTATCCGGCGCCGAGTTCCGTGTGGTGCTCGAGCACGTTGAGGCGACGTCCCGCGTCCTCGTCCACCTCGTCGGGCACCATGAGGTAGCAGTACGCGCGCCGGTGCGACCGGCCCACACGACCGCGTAGCTGGTACAGCTGGGCCAGGCCGAGACGGTCGGCGCGGTTCACGAACATGGTGTTGGCGTTCGGGACGTCGAGCCCGCTTTCCACAATAAGCGTCGACACGAGCACGTCGAGCTCGCCACCGACGAATCGCGCCATCACCTGTTCCAGGTCGCGTTCCCGCATCTGGCCGTGCCCTACGCCAATGCGCGCGCGTGGGACGACGCGCCTGACATGATCGCTGACGGCCTCGATGGTCTCGATGCGGTTGTGCACGAAGAACACCTGTCCACCGCGGTCAAGCTCGCGCGCAATTCCTTCCTCGATGAGCCCGTCGTCCCACGGTTCGACAAACGTGAGCACGGGCGAGCGGTCGCGCGGGGCCGTCTGCATCAGGGTCATGTCCCTGAGCCCCGCGAGCGACAGGTGCAGGGTCCTCGGGATCGGCGTGGCAGTGAGCGTCAGCACGTCAGTCTCGAGCTTCAGCTGCTTGAGGCGTTCTTTGTGCTTCACACCGAACCGGTGCTCCTCGTCAACGACGATCAGCCCGAGTTGGGCGAAGGCCACGTCGGGTGAGAGCAGCCGGTGCGTGCCGATGACAATGTCCACCTTGCCGTCCTTCAGCGCCGCGAGAATCTCCCGCTGCTCGGCCGGACCGCGAAACCGGCTCATGACCTCCACACGCACGGGGAAATCGGCAAACCGTTCACCAAAAGTCCGCAGATGTTGCTCCGCGAGCACGGTCGTCGGCACGAGCACGGCCACCTGCCGTCCGCTCTGCACGGCCTTGAATGCGGCGCGCACGGCTATCTCGGTCTTGCCGTACCCCACGTCGCCTACCAGCAGGCGGTCCATCGGGCGTGTGCCCTCGAGGTCGCTCTTGACGTCCTCAGTCGCCTTTCGCTGATCGGGGGTATCCTCGAACAGGAAACTCGACTCCAGCTGGCGCTGCCAGGGTGTGTCGGGCAGGTGCGGCGGCCGGCTCGACACCTTGCGGCGCGCGTAGAGGTCGAGCAGCTCCAGCGTCATTTCCTGAATGGCGCCGCGGGTCTTGTCGCGCTGGCGCTGCCATCGATTGCCGCCCAGCCGGTGCAGCCGGGGCGGCAGGGCGTCTTCGCTCACGTCGCCGACCGCCCGGAATCGCTCGACCTGATCGATGCGGTAGAGCGGCACATTGAGCCTGTCGCCGCCTTCGTATTCGATGACTACCACCTCGATGGTCGTCTCGCCCGCGAAAATCGTGCTCATGCCACGGTAGATGCCCACACCGTGCTCGAGGTGCACGACGAAGTCGCCGTTCTTGAGGGCGCTTACAGCCTCCAGGGCGCCACCGGTGGCATAGCGCCGGGCGCGGCGGATGCGGCGCTCGCGCCGGAAGATCTCATGGTCCGTCAGGACGCGGAGTGCGTCGCCCTTCAGGGCGCTCGAGTCGCCTCCCACCGCGGGAATGACGAATCCGCCGCCGAGCACACCGATCGCGAGGGCCGCGGGTGACAGCTCCCTGTGCGCGCCGCGCCCCTCGCCGAGCAGTTCCTCGAGGCGCTCGGCCTGTCCCTCGTTGTCGCAAAGAATGACCGTTGGCGTTCCGTCACGGACCAGCGCCGCGAGGCGCTTCATGTCGCGGTCGATGTGCTCGGGTGCCCGCAGCGGAAACATGACCGTGCCCTCCTCCGCGGCGTCGGCCGTGAGCTCGAGCGTCGCGAACGTTCCCAGGGCGCGCAACGCCTCGTCGGGCGGCTGGCAGAGTTCTTCGCGTGCAGCAGCGTTCTCTCCGCGGCGCCGTGCCACGTCGATGTGATGTTCCGCCTCGTCCCACGTGCGGCGCATCTCGGGTGCGAGGTGCACGTCGCGCGGGATCACGACGAGCGTTTCGGGAGGCCAGAGCGCCGTCAGCGCGCTGCGTTCGAAGCGGTCCGGGCCAGCATCGGCCCCGGTGACGTCCACCGGCAGCACCAGCGCGACCTCCGCGATCTTGGTGGTGCGCTGTGTCAGGAGATCGAAATGCCGGAGCGCCACGATCTCGTCGCCGAAGAACTCGAGCCGCACCGGTTCGGTCATCCCGAATCCGTAAATATCCACGATCCCGCCTCGGACCGAGAACTGTGCCACGTCGTCGACCATCGGCACGCGCTCAAATCCGACAGATTCCAGATGGGCGCCCAGCGCGTCGAGCCGGTGTGTATCTCCGCGGCGCAGCTCGAGACGCGCAGCGGACAGCGCACGTGGCAGGCGCGTGCGCTCGAGCACGGCGCGGGCAGTGGTCAGCAGGATGCGAATCTCGCCGCGTGTCATCCGCTCGAGCGTCTCCACGCGTTCGCCCGCCACCTCCGCGTGTGGTTCGACCTCACCGAACCCCTCGCGCGGCGGATACAGTGCCACGTCGGCCTCGCTGAGGACGGACTGCAGGTCTGCGAGCCAGCGTTCCGCTTCCGGAAGCTGGTCGGCCACCACCGCGATCATGCGATTGGGCGCGTGCTCGGCAAGGGCAGCGATGAGCACCGCGTCGGCCGATCCCGCGAGCCCTGCCGCGCGCTGCACACCGCTCGCGCGCGGCAGCGTGGAGAGGAGCCGCGTGAACGCCGGGAGCGCGGCGAGGCGCTCGACGAGCATCGGGAGTGCCATCGCTAAGGAGTGTCCGGCCTGGACGGCGTGGCGCGCGTGATGATGGCCTCTACCGCCAGGAGCAACAGCGCCAGGCCGAGGAAGACGATGTCGAGCGCGCGGCGGCCGCCGACGTCGAACGCCGACGCGGCCCAGCGGGACTGGTCGCTGGTCAGGGTCACGTCGGCGCCACCAAATCGCGAGCGGAGCTCCTGGGCAGACAGGCGCGTGAGATCGCTTTCCGCCACCTCGGGGTTTACGACCAGCGCGCCCGCGCGCGCGGCTCCGCGAAGCCAGAAATACACGCCAACGCGCGTGGGCACGTCGACGCGCGCATCGCGCACGGCTCGCCTTGATCCGTCCGGGGCCTCAAGCTCGCGAGCCCACGCGGGGCGCGGCACGCTCGTGCCGGGTGCGGCCTCAGTTACCGCACCTGCGTCGCCGGAGAGGTGGTCGGCAATAGTCGAGCCGAGCCACGGCACCCAGCTCGCACGGAGCGGGAGATCCGTTGCATCGGCACTCAGCGGCGAGGCGACCAGCACGTATCCATCGCCCGCCACAATCCAGGGGTCTCCGCCGGCTCGCGCCAGCGTGTCGACCGTTCCGGGTTCGAGCACGCCGCGCGGCTCGAGCGCATACCAGCGCGTCGCGGTCACATTCGTCAGCCCGGCGCCGCGCACGGGTGTGGGACCGCTGCGCGGCGAGCCATAGCGCCAGGGAATCCCCGCCCGCTCCAGTGCGCGATTGGCTGCGCCAAGCTGGACGGGATCGAGTGGTGCGAACAGAACGCCAGGCTTCCGTGCGGCGTCGGCGCCGGTGATCGCGACGGCGTTGCCGTGGGCAATGCGCCCCTCCTGGACGAGCGCGTCGACGGCCGTGCGCGCGAAGCGTCCCGCTCCGGGCTCTGCAACGACGGCTGGCGGCGGACCGATGTGCACCGCGAACCACCGGACGTCGTCACCGCGCATCTCGTCGGGTTCGAGTTCGACGGCGCCGGCAAGCCATCCGCGCTCCTCTGGCGCGAGCCTGACGAGAATCTCGGCCCCAGGCGCGACAATTCCACGCGCGGCGGCACGCGGCCCGAGTGCCACGCGGAATGTGACCGAGTCCGTGGCCGACGTGGTGGCACGAATGGCGCCGCGGGGCGTCCAGTGCGGCGGCTCGGGAGCGACCCGCAGCACAGATCGATTCTTCGGTGGCGTGAGCGCGGGAGCGAATACCGTCGCCGGCACGCCATCAAGTGCAACAGGAATGGTCCAGCTCGTGGCTTGCCCGTCGGTGAGGACCGCGAGCTGGCGCCCCGGAATACCTGCACCTTTCACGAGCTGCGCGGCATGTGTCACGGCGGCATGCAAGTCGCCCGCGCCATTCAGGGGCTCGGTGCGGTCAAGCGCCGCGCGCAGGGCGCTCACGTTGCCGCCCACCACCTGTCCGTCAGCCGTGACGAGCCACAGGCGGTCGCCGACGGACGCGCGCGCCAGGGTTGCGCGCGCTGCCTCCTTGAGTCGTGCGAGCACGGGCGCTCCATTCACCACCGCAGAGGTGCTGAGCGAGTTGTCGAGGACCATGGCGAGCGCCGTCGGCGCATGCCCTCCGCCCGCGAGCCGTCCCACCGGGCGCGCAGCCGCCGTGGCCAGCGCGAGAACAGCAAGCACCCGCAAGAGCATGAGCAGCAGGTTGCGCAACCGGAGTTCCGCCTTGTGTTCCTTCTCGGCGCGCAGCAGGTACCGGACAGCGGGGAAATCCACCTTCTCGCCAGTCTTGCGGCGCAGGAGGTGCAGGAGGAGCGGGACGGCCGCCGCGCCCGCAAGCGCCAGGGCGAACGGCGCGAGGAAACTCACGGCAGATGCTGTCGAGCGGCGAACGCGTGGCGAAGAGCGACGCCAAAAGGCTGGT
>DASZZO010000160.1:0-6212 GCA_035544915.1 Gemmatimonadaceae bacterium
ACCCGTACCTGAAGCCGGAGCTCATTCGCGCGGTGGAGCTGGGCTTCCAGCAGACCCAGGGGAAGGTCACGCTGCAAGTGACGCCGTACTTCCGGCGGACCTACGACGCGATCCGCACGCTGCGTACCATCGACTCCCTCGGCGTCGCCACCCAGTCGTACGCCAATATTTCGACGAGCGACGCGTCGGGGCTCGACCTGACGGTCGCGCTCGGCGGCGGCCGCATCGGTGGCTTCGCCGGCGGGAGCGCGTACAAGCAGGTGAGCAACGCGTCGAATGTGGCACAGGGACTCTCGGTGAACACATTCGGCTGGACAGCGCGCACCAACATTACGTTCCGGGTGTCGAGCGCGGTGGACGCACAGGCGCTCGTGACCTATCAGGCACCGATGGACGTGGTGCAGGGGTACAACGCGGCGCGGACGCGCGTGAGCTTCGCCGCGCGCCACAAATTCTTCGACGACCAGCTGGGCGTTACGCTGCGCGTGCTGGACCCGTTCAGTACGTCGCTCGACCGCGCGACGACCGTGGACTCACGGTTCAAGCAGGTGTCTGACCGGGTGCGCTACGTCCGCGGCCTCGGGCTCAGCCTGAGCTGGACATTCGGCAAGCCGGAAAAGAAGGGCAAGGATGACTTGATTGGCGAGCCGCCCGCGTCCCCTTGACTTGGCGAACGAGCCAGGCTGAAGAGCAGTCGCGCGTCACCGTTGCACGGTAGGACCTAAGGCCGCAGTGATAGCCGTAATACCAGGACGGGTTTCAGGTTCGCCGGATCCTGAACCTGGCCAGCATTCCCGCGGCCCTGGTTGGGGTTCGCCATGAAGAAGAAGGATTCGCCGCTTACGGCACCGGTCGTCGGGCGATCAAATAGCGGATTATACGCCTCCAGCACGATAGCGCGGGTAATCGTACTGAGCGTCGAATCGAGATCGAAGCGCATCACTCGTCCGGGGTGCACGCCGTTCTGGATGCCGATCAGCGATCGGCCATAACGGTAGAGACCATCGAGGGTGGCTGCCACCACGCCCGGCGCCAATTCAAGTGTCGTGACCCGGCGCGTGCGAAGGTCGACTTTGCTCACCCCGAAACCCGCTGCGACGAACAATGCCGAGTCGTCCGCACCCACCGTGATGCCGTTTGCCTGCGGCAGCGAACCCGGCGGAACAATCTCGCGCAACAATGCATCGCCAGGGACGGCCGCATATACACTGCCGCGAGGAGTGTGTGTCGTATACGCGATCCCGGTCGAAGGCACGACTACCACGTCGTTGAACGTATACTCTGCCGAAGTATCCGGAATCGCGTACCGAGCGATGAGCTTCCCGTCAGCGAGATCATATTGGAAGAGCCCACGCACGGCTCGCGCTGCTCCGGGACCACTTGCTCCTGTGCTCACTGCCCACAGGTGATGACGACGAGCGTCGATGTGAAGGCCCAGAACGGCGCCGAGTCCGTCCTGGCCGCTCGACACGAGATCGTGCAACGTGCCGGTGCTGTCGGTCCATACGATGTTGCGCGCCGTGCTTCCCGCATACACACGCCGCGTGGCGGAATCGTACGCCATTCCCTCGGGAAAGAGGTCCGGGCGCGCGAGCGTAAAAGCGACCCTGCTCGCGACGATAGGCAAGTTCCGTTGCCGGATCTTCGCAACGATCTCGCGAAACCGGGTTGACGATTGCACGCGTGAAAAGCTTCGATAGAGACTCGGATCGAGTCCGCCATACGAGTCAGCCATTTTATTGAGCGCGTCAAACGCTACCGAGTCCTCACACAGCGCCACGTAATCTGCTGCCAGCCGGAAAAGGTGAATCGGATGGCGTGGGAACGTGTCGAGGGCGTGCAGCACGAGCGACAGGTGTGCGCGGGTCGCCTCTGGTGTGGCTGGACTGCACCGCTGCACCTGACTGTGGGCCAAGGACGCGAAGGCAAGAGCCGCGATAAACAGCGCGCTGAATTGTCGAACTCGATTGGGCGTGGCCATGCGGCTCGTGGGCTGAAATTGGAGGGCAACCCCCTCCGGGGCGATCATACGCACTGAATCCTGCATCGCGAGACGCAGGAGCAGAAAACGCTCGCAAGGCGACGTCATGCGGAAGCGCCCGGCGGACTGGCTCTCGCCTCGACCGCTCACCCAGGTTGCGACACGATCAGGGCCTTCCGAAATAGACGACGCGGAACGGAAACAACTCCGCCTTCTGCAACGCCCGGTAAACTCCGGGATCTCCTTCCATCATCGTTCGCGCTTCTTGCTCCGAGGGCGCGAACAGGAGCACGATACCGAACGTACGTCGGGACGGTCGCAGGACGTAGACAAAGGTCTGGGAATCCGCTGACGGCGCTGCGTGCACCTCCGCGCCTGAATGGCGGGCGAGTCGCATGGTACCGATGCCAGTGACGAAGGAGACATACGCGATGAGAATCAATGGGAGTGCAGGCATCGTAACGTCCTCCCGGAGTGTGCAGGTAGTTGGCCGCTACAGTCATCAGGCCCGCCTATCTGGGCCGCACGGGTCAAAATGTCTTGTACGATGCGAGCGCAGGTGTCCCGGGCTTTTTCGATGGGCGAACCGTTGAGACTTCGTCACGAGGCCAGTCCGGATCCTGAAGCCTGAGCTGACTCTCACCGCGCACTGCTCTTTGTGGCATTCGGGCTTGAACCGAGTACCCGAGCCAGAAACGCCAGTTGATCCGCCCAGGTGGCCACCTGGTCCTCAGGAGTCGCGCCCGCCGAGTGGCCGGCGCCCCACGATACCCGCAGCAGAGCGACGTTCGCGCATCCCGGTGCTGCGACGTTCGCGAACTGCAGGGCCGCGGCGAACTTGTATGCATGCATCGGCACGGCGGTCTGGTCCAACTCTCCCGGTGAGAGCATCGTTGGCGGATAGCAGGTCCCCACGTGCAGGTTGTGATAGGGTGAATACGCCCGCAGCGCCGCGAAGTCAGCCGAGTCGTTGACCGTTCCGTATTCCTGCGTCCAGCGCGAACCGCCGCTGTACAGGTGGTAACGGAACATGTCGATCACCGGATAGTCGAGAATGCTCGCCGCGAACAGGTCCGGTCGTTGCTGAATCGCCGCCGCCGCGATCATCCCGCCCGCGCTGCCGGAATTCGCGACGAGCCGCCCACCCGCTACGTAGTGGTGTGCTTGCAGCCACTCGGCTGCCGCGAGGTAGTCGTCGATCGAAGTCTGCTTGCGGCGGCGACGTCCCGCTTCCGCCCACGCACTACCGTACTCGCCGCCCCCGCGGATGTTCGCGAGCGCCCATAGACCGCCCTCGCGCATCCATTCTGTTACCATCGGCTGAAACCATGGCGATCCAGCCCATGCGTCAAAGCCATAGCCATATATCATTCCGGGCGCTGATCCGTCGAGCCTTGTTCCCTTGTGACGAACGACGTACATCGGCACGCGCGTACCGTCCTTGCTGGCATAGAATACCTGCTCGGTGATGAAGACCTTTGGATCGTAGGGAAGGGACGGCCGGGCGAATTCGGTCGATTTCCCGGTGCGCATGTCGAGGCTATAAACGGTTCCTGGATCGGCGACCCCCTGCAGTACGTAAAACACCTCCGACTCACCTTGTCGGCCAGCAAGGGTCCACATGGAATTGAAGCGCTGTGGCAGCACTACCCTGGACTGGAATCGGCCGGTGGAGTCGAAGACGTGGAGCCCCAGCACGGCGTCGGTCCGGTATGCCACGAGCACACCACCGCCCACGGCACGTGCGCCGATCCAGGTGTCGATAGCGTCCCTTCCCTCGGGAATCAGGTTCCGCCAGTTCTTCCGTTGCGGCGACGCAAGGTCGATTGCGATCACCCGCCGGCGTGGCGCGCCGAAGTCTGTCTGAAACCAGAGCGTGTGGCCCGCATTCCCGACGTACACGAACTCGGCATCGCCTTGCTCTATGAGCGGTACCACGCTTGATCCGTCACTTGTGAGGTCGCGGACGAAGATGCGGTCGCGCCGCTCCACCCCGATGCTGGCCGCGATCACGAGGTAACATCCGTCGTCGGAAACACTATGGCGAAGAACCCATTCCGGATGATCGGGTCGTTCGAACACGACCTCGTCTTGTGCCTGTGGGGCGCCAAGGCGATGGAACATGATCCGCGGGTGATCGGGCGAGCCGCCGCCGTCTATTCGCTCAGGCGGCGTAAAGCGTGTGTAGAAGAACCCAGGCGAGCCGCGCCGGGCCCAGACGAGTGAGCCCGTGCCGGGCATGCCCTCCAGGCGATCGCGCAGATCGCGACCGGTATCGATCTCGCGTACACGGATCTGCTCGATTTGCGCATCTGCGCGCGTCACGCCATAGGCCGCCAGCAACCCATCGGCCGAAGGAACCGCGCGACGAATACGTATGGCGTCTGCGGCCCAGAGCGAATCGCCGTCGATGACCGTGCGCGGGGCGGCATCGCGCGCGGTCCGCATGAAGAATGAATACGCGAGGGAGGGGCCGGCGCCGCGTGAACGACCGTAGAAGTAGCGTCCGCCCTCTTTGATCGGAGCGCGGGAGATTAACGAAACGGTCCCGCGTGCGATCGCGGCGCGCGCAGAGTCGTGGCCCGCCCATTGTGCCGCAAAGGCGCGCGCGTACCGGTCCTGCTCCTCGATCCAGGAACGCACGGCGGGTGATCGTGCCTCCTCCATCCATCGATACGGATCCGCCACCGCTACGCCATGGTAGACATCAGCGTCGTTGCCTCGGCGAGCAAGCGGCGCAACCAGAGCCGTGCGCGCCGCTTGATGGGCGGTATCCGCGCGGTCGCGCGCGGTCCGGGCCTGGGACGTGCAAGCCATCGTCACGAATGCCAGGCCAAACGTCCGCCAGAACGGTTGAACAGCCATGTCCCACTCCCTCACGTCCCAGGTTGGACCAACGGGGCTTCAGACCGCAACGAGGTTTTCCTGGTCGATCGCTATTCCACCGGCCGGCAGCGTATCGCTGTCGCTTCCCGCGCGACCCAGCGTGTCCGCGTTCTGCTAGCGACGATTCGCATTCCGATGGGGTTGAGGGGGATCGCGATACCCATGAGGACAGTCAACTGATGTTCGGGGAGGTCGATTACCACGAAGGCAACCGGTACGGCGCGGTTAGCAGATGGACCTACTGTCGGAGCGCTCCGCCGCGACCCCAGTAGGCGAGTTCCCAGAATCCCGTCCCGGTTCGATGGTAGACCCAAGTGTACGTTCCGACTGGAGGCCCACCGTCGGGTCCGAATCGACCGCGCTCGAAGGCCCAATCGCCTTCGATATGGATGGTGCTCGGATACAGCGCGAACGGATTGGGAAGATTCGCTGCTTTTGCGCTGTCGAACGGCGTTTTGAACAGCGCGACGAACGCCCGCCGATTCACAGCGGGCGTTCCCGCAAAGACGAAGTCGTCCGCCACAACGGGCGCCAGCGAATCCGCGGTGTTCGACCGAAACGCGGATACGAGACGCGAGCGTAATCGGTTGATCGCGATCGAGTCGCTTGCGACATCCTGCGCCGCGCCGCGTGCGGTCAGCGTCATAAACGCGACTGCAAGAGCGGTCATCCGATTGAGACTGTTTGAGACGTCCATTGTGCCCGGCTCCGGAAAAAAAAGACTATGGTCCCAAGAAGAATTGAGAGAGACGGAGGGACGCCTGTCAGCCGACTGGTTCTTCCAGGAGTGGGTGTACGGAGCGGCCGCGCCGACCTATGAGTTGCAATGGAGCCAGCGACGTGGAACGCGCGGATTCGACATCGATGTTATCGTCTCCCAGACGCAGGAGGGAGCGGTTTTCACCATGCCTGTCGACCTCGCGTTCCACACCATGCATGGCGCGCTGCGCAGGATCGTGCTGGACAGCGCACGAACCGCGTCCGCGACGTTCACGGTGCCCGACAGCGTCACCTCCGTTTCGCTCGACCCGGGGAATTGGATCCTGAAGCGCCCGATTCCTTGATCGCAATGAGGAGGTGCAGCGAGAAAGCCCAGAACGGCGGCCGGGCTAACCGCCTCCGCCCTTCTTGGCGCGATACGCGCCCGGCGCGAGGCCGACGCGTGACTTGAATGCGCGACTAAAGTGGCTCTGGTCGTGATAGCCAAGGTGGAGGGCGATGCGGGCGAGTGGCAACTCGGTGTCGAGCAGCAGTCTGCATGCGCGCGCGATCCGGCGAGTCTGGACGTATTCCCCGGGACTACACCCACTCTGGACGCGAAAGACGCGTATGAGGTGCATAGGGT